>NZ_JAMYLZ010000047.1:0-39668 GCF_040318315.1 Mesorhizobium sp. M1227 | reverse complement strand
AGAACGGCGACGGTGGTGGCGGCGCCATCTTCAGCTACGGCTGGTAACGGCCGATAATCGGGGCGCGAGCGGGACTCGATCCCCTTGCGCGCGACCCAATCATGCGGGCCGAACATCTCGGCAGAGCCGAGGATGTCGGCGCTGCGCAAGCCTACCTCGACGCCGCATATCGCGAGGCCAGCGCCTACCACCACGACGGGGCCCTGGAATTGATCGGGCAGGGACTGGCTGTGAAGAGCAACGCAGGAATGGAACCCGGTCTCTATTGCGCCCGCGGCGACATTCTGCACAATCCAAGTCTCGTGCGGCCTATGAGGAGGCCTTGGCACTGGCCATTGAGGAGAAAGACCACTGCCGCCCGCATCGGTCTTGCCGCGGTCAACCGCGTCACGGACGACCTCGATGGCGCCTTTGCCGATCCGAGAGCAGCGGAAGAGATTGCGGAGATCAGGCGATCTGGCCTTCTTCGGGGATCTGGCCGGGCTTGAACTCGCCGACGCCTTCGCCGCCTGGCTCGCGCCGCTACGCAAATCCGAATGGGTCGTCTACGCCAAGCCCCCATTCGGCGGTCCCGAGGCTGTGCTGGCCTATCTCAGCCGCTACACCCATCGCGTGGCGATCTCGAACAGCCGCCTGATCAGCGCGGATGCCGAGACTGTCACCTTCCGCTGGAAGGATTGCCGGATCAAGAACGGTGACCGTCAGAAGGTCATGCGGCTGGCCACCGACGTGTTCATCCGCCGCTTCCTGATCCACGTGCTGCCCGACGGATTCCACCGCATCCGCCATTACGGCCTGCTGGCCGGAGCAGGCCGTAAGGCCAAGTCGCGAAGATCAGGAAACTGCTCGGGGCGGAGGCCCCCTCACAGGATGAAGCGCCAAGCGTCGAGATCACCCCGCTCACTCTCAGGGAGCCATGCCCGGAGTGCGGCGGCCCGATGCGCATCCTCGAGATATTCCGCCGCGGCCAGCAGCCCAGATCCCGGGCGCCACCGAGGCAGCAGGCCGCATGACGAGATCCCCGTCACATTGCCCAAAGCTGAGCCCGATCTGCCCTGCATTCCGGGACAATGTCGGTTTGCGCCAAGCTTTACCGAACACGGCAAAATCGCCGAGACACAACGGCAGACGGCCTCAAGAACCAACCCTCATCACATCATCGGCAGCTTTTGGGCCAACCCGATTGCTGCTGTCGTGCCCGCCGGTCACTGCCAGCCCCGCGCTTTCCCCATAGGCGATATGTTCACCGCAGGATCTCGATGCTGGCTCCCGCCACCGACCGCTCTTGCCAATGGCAGCTTTCTGGAGGCTAGGCACTTTTGGACATGGGGACGCAAAGCAGGCTACCAGCCGGAATGTCAGCTTCCGGGTAACGGCGCAGCTCACCGCTAAGACCGAAATCAGGCGCGAAGCGGGCATATCGCGGCAGTCCTTGGTGATTGAGCCATTGTCGCACTACTACTAGCTGCACTTCGGCCCAAGCCGCGCGATCAGTCATCGATTTTGGACTCATTCTTTGGCCGCCATCTGATGGGATCAGTGATCCATCTATTGATGTCGGATTCCCGCCAGCCCGCGCCGTTGACGCTGATCCTGATCTGGGCCGGGAAGGTGCCGTCGGCGATCTTGCGGTAGATGGTGGACCGCGACAGCCCGGTCCGGACAAGGACGGTTTTGAGCCGAATGATACGGTCTGGTTCGCGCACGGCTGGCCTGCCTCCTGCCGGCTATTTCTGACAACTGTCGAGACCAGGTAGGGCGGACCGATACGGACGCGCAAGGGGGATCGCTACCGCGTCGTAGCGCGGCGTGGAAACGGCGGTAAATCGGACGGGGTCTAGATTCCGATGCCTCGCCCCCTGCCGAGTCCGATGCCGTGCGTGAAGGCGAGTTCCGCGCCGAGGCGGCGGCCTAATTCGATCTGGATGCCGAGGTCACTCTTCCGGCTGGCAAGGAGGGATTCAAGCTGCGGATCGCGTTCGAGACTTTTGGCCATGTCGCCCATCGCCGACCGCGTAGCCTTGTAGGCGGACATGTCGCCCGCCTGATACTGTCGTTGGCTGGTCTGGTCGAGCTTTTGCCAGCGCTCCACCAAGCGGTCGGCGCGGCGGCCCGGATCGGTGCGCAGTTCGGTTTCAAGCTGGAGGGCGCGGATGGCGCGGTTGACTCGGCCAGCGCCAGCCTCGCGGGCAAGGTCGGGGTCCTTGACGTAGGCCGCTTCGGCATCTCGCCAGCCATGTGGGCGCACCTCCTCGAAGGCTTTGCGGGCATCGGATAGTTCGCGCATCTGCACCGGGTCGGCCTTGCCGCCCGCATCCTCAGTGCTGAATATGGCATACACGGCGCGGGCATGACGTTTGAAGGCGTCGGTTCGGCCTCGGCGCAGCGTTGCTTCGTGATCCTCGGGGGCCTCTCTGGCGGGCGCTGTGGTTTCGCGCCGTGCCTCCATTCCGGC
The DNA here is from genome assembly GCF_040318315.1 of Mesorhizobium sp. M1227. Taxonomy (NCBI): domain Bacteria; kingdom Pseudomonadati; phylum Pseudomonadota; class Alphaproteobacteria; order Hyphomicrobiales; family Phyllobacteriaceae; genus Mesorhizobium; species Mesorhizobium sp. M1227. The sequence goes on along the minus strand of NZ_JAMYLZ010000047.1, from coordinate 37,213 downwards.
GCTTTCCCGTTCCGCCCTCCCACCCTCCGGGCCAGGCGCAGTGTCTGCGGGCAGGCGCAGGCCGTCGAATAGACCGCCGATCCTGTCGCGCAGCTTTTCCGGGACGACCCTTTTGACGATCTCGGCGACACGCTCACGGAAGGTGATGCCTCGTCGCTCGGCATAGCCTTGCACCGGATCGCGCTGTTCGTAATCCGACGCCATGTCCTTTGCCCGGTCGCGCGACAAGGTGCGGACAAGCCGGTCCTGCGTGGCAAAGTCGTCGCGGCCATAATGCAGGTCCATGCCGTCACGGTGCCGCGACAGAGCGACATAGCTGCCATGAGCGTCCAAGCCAGGCGTCGCCAGCACATGGGTGTGGTGCACGGTCATGCCTTGAGCCTTGTGGATAGTCGCCGCATAGCCATGGTCGATGCGGTCGTAGTCCTTGAGGTCGAAGCGCACGGAGCGGCCGTCGTCGGTGCGCACCGACATGGATTGCGTGCTGACCTCTTCGATGGCGCCGAGCGTGCCGTTCTTCACGCCAAGGCCGCGTTCGTTTTGCAGGAACATGACGCGGTCCCCGCTGGCAAAGCTCCGCTCGCCGCGCTCGACCGTGATCCGCACATCATCACCGAGGTCGCCCGCCGCCCGCATCCGTTCGCGTGCGGCTTCGTTAAGCGCGCGCACCTCGTCATTGGTGTGGGTGAGGATGATGCGACTTTCGTCGGGCGCTTCCTGCCGGTCGCGGTCCCATCGGTCGATCAAATCGTCCCGCGCCTGTTCCCGCGTTGAGGCCTCATGCACCATGCCATGCGCATCATAGGCATGGATCGCAGCGCCAGCCCTGCCGGTTGCTAGATCGCGCGTGGCGTCCCGCTGCCAGCCTTCGCGCTGGCGGCGCACCTCGCCGGTTTCTGCCCCGCCATGACGGTCGTGGATCGAACGGAAGGCCGCGCCCGCCTCTATTGCTTGCAACTGCTGCGGGTCGCCGACCAGCACGACCTTGGCTCCGGCCTCGGCAGCATGGGACAGCACCCGCTCCAACTGGCGCGTGCCGACCATGCCCACCTCGTCGACCACCAGAATATCGTGCGTGGCGAGCATATCCCGGTCCTGTCCCCAACCATGTTCCATGCTGGCGATGGTGCGCGAGGCGATGCCCGATCCGCTTTCGAGATTTTCCGCCGCGATGCCGGAAAGTGCTGCGCCCCTGACCTGATAGCCCGCCGCTTCCCATGCCTCCCGCGCCACGCCCAGCATTGCGCTCTTGCCGGTTCCGGCATAGCCGACAATGATCCCCAGATCGCGCCCGTCCGTGATGTGCACTAGCGCGTCGGACTGCTCGCCCGACAGCACAAGTCCGCGCGCTTCTGCTCGAGCCAACGCCGCCTGCCTGTCGGTATCGCTTACCTCATGGCGTTCCCTCTCGGCCATGAGTTCGGCAGCATCATGCAGACGCTGTTCGGCCTCGATCATCTGGCGGGTGGTGAAGCGATCCTCGCCCCTGCCGTCCTTGCCGAGTTCGACCAGGTCGGGCGCGCCGCGAATCGCGTCCATCACCTCGTTGAACTGATCGATCCCGTCGCTGTGCCGGTGCGCGAACTTTGCGATGTCGCGGCGCGTGAACGTCGATTGCTGATGCGTGATCGCATCCAGCGCGAGGCCTGGATTAGCGATGATGCGTTCGCCGTTGCCGTGCGCGATCTCGCGGTGCAACTCGGCGCGGTCGGCTTCGGTCCCCTGATCCTCGATCCGATGCGCAGGCGCGCCGATCTGGCTTTGCGGCTCAAGCGCGATGCCCTGCGCTTCAAGGCTGCGATGGTCGATGCACGCGTCTATGTCGAGTTCGGCCATGCGCTCATTCGCAAATTCGGCCCAACGTTCGCGCCAGCGTTCGACCATTTCCGTCCGGTTCCAGTCCCGCACCTTCTGGCCGAAACCGTTTTCGTTTACCGCGCGCATGGTCAGCATGACATGAGCATGGGGTTTGGGCATGCCGTCCTCTGCCATGTCCCAATGCACATTGAGATCGGCAATCATGCCCCGGTCCACGAATTCCGACTGCACGAAGTCGCGGGCAAGCTCGATGCCCTGCGCTTCGCTCATCTCGCGCGGCAGGGCGAATTCGACCTCGCGGGCAAGCTGCGCATCCTTCCTGACCTCGAACGCCTCGAGATCGTTCCACAGCCGTTCGCGGTCACTCCATGCTTCGGGCGCATTCTCCGGCAGCATGACTTCGGAATGGACGACGCCGCGCTTGGCGGAAAAATCCTGGACACGGTCAAGTCGTTCGTCGCGCAGCCGCGAGGCCGAACGATAGGCAGAGGACGCCACCGCGCTGGAGCCGGACTTGCGGCCAATGACCTTGACGTGAAGATGATAGATCGCCATCGCGACCGGATTATTTGCACGACAAAGCCCACGTCGGCACGACGTATAAGCGCGCCCTCCCTCGAAAAAATCTCGGGAGCGACCAGCCCGTCCCGAGCCGTCCCGGCAACCCAGGAGCATTCGGCAAAGTGCTCACCTATCATCATTGCATCGACAACTCATGGAGACGACGATGCGCAAACCACGGGACTTCGATGCGGAACTGAAGGCGCTGGAAGACAAGGCGCGAGACCTCAAAAGCCGCAAGGTGCAGCAGCTTGGCGAACTGGTGATCGCCACCGGCGCCGATGCGCTCAGCGCCGAGGAACTGGCGGGTGCGCTGATCGTGCTGGCCGAGACCAAAGAAGCCGGAAAGCGGGAGGCATGGGCGAAACGCGGTGCGACGTTTTTCCAGAGCCGAGCGCGGCGATCTCCTTCGGCATCTGAGCGTAACGCTGGCGGCGCTGCGACGGACTCGGGCGGCGCGCAACCGCTACCAGGCGGCACGGGCGCAGCATGACATGCGCACATGGCAGGTCGAGCGCCGCAAGCGCACGCGGCACCTGATCGAACTGGGCGGCCTCGTCGTCAAGGCCGGGATCGTGGACCTTACCGGCGATGATCGTGCCACAATCTATGGCGCGCTACTCTGGATGGCTGACAAGCTCAAGAGCGAGGACGGCAGACATGCGCGCGGCGTCTGGACAAAGCTGGGGAAGATCGCGTTCGAGGCGGAACGGAAAGAAGAGATGCCTACCGTCGCGCAGGAACAGCAAGACCGGGCATGACCGATGGCCGCGGAGACCCCAAATATCGCAGCGCTGCCCCCCATCGCGCAGCTTGCCGCGCTCGAAGACAAGCCGGCCGGACTGCGCGGCGTCAGCGAAGACGACGCGCTGGCCAATGGTGCTGGCGAGCACCGGCGGATCACTGGTGTGGCTAGGAACAAACAGACGGTTCGACTTCAATCCTGCCAGATCGGAGGAAATCCAGAAAGCGAATACCCCGGCATCGTAATGTCTGCTGCACACTCAAGAGAACGCAGTATTCGTTTGTACCTTTCGGCGTGCTAGAAGCCATCACGTTCCGAATACGGGTAAACGCCCGAACTGCGTGCTCGGCGTTATTGTTGTTCCAGGGAACGCCGTCATAACCGAGGAAAGCGAAGAGTTTTTCCTTGTTCTTGTCGATTCTCTTTTTCAGGGCTATCCCAACCTCTGTCGCACATCGCAGTTCCGCCACGTCATTGAGAAATCGTTCGGCCGACCGCTTGTGCTTTCCGAGATTCCGCTTCTTTAACCCGTATCTATCGATGGTTTCGACGATTTCCCGTAGCAGCGAACCAAACCGCGTGGCGATGAACGTCAGTTCTTCGTTGAACGGGTGCTTGAGCACATCCTCGTTAATATCTCGCATTAGGTGGATGAGGCATTTCTGCTGCTGGCAAGGTACCGCGTCATATGCGCCGTAGAAGTCGCTGACCAATACGCCCTTAAAGCCTGCTAGCACCTCGTCTAATATCGATGCTTCGCGCGATGACGAGTACACGTAGGCAATGGACGTCAGATTGGCGAATGTCCAGACGTAATGGCCGCCACCGTATACGACGCCCTTGGTCTCGTCGGCATTTACCAGGGGACCGCTTCTGATCTGTTCGAGGATCCAACGATACGTTGGCTCGTAATACCTTGCCATCGCGGATTTCACGTTGTGCACCGCGGATGCCGTTATCGACAGATTGAAAAGAGTGGCGACGTGCTCAGCTGTCTTTTGGCGCGATAGGCGCATATCGATCAGAAGGTAGATGATGTAGGCGCAGAGGTTCTGGCCATATTTCGAGCGCCTCTGATAGATCGTCATTTCTGCCTTGCAGGCACCGCACCGATAACTGTTGTACCGGTACCGGACGACCCATCGCTTGATCCCACGGCGCGTAAACTTCAGATCGAAAACAGTTTGGGACAAGCGTGTGGCAACCCACATCTTCGATGCGCCGCATCTGGGACAGCACGCGGGTTTGTCATCGACCGTTACCTCCTTTTCCACGGCCACCTTCTTGACGGGTTTCACACTGTTCTCGATGGTTCGCCGTATCGCCTTATCGGTTCGCACATAGACCTTTGACCTCTGGTAGTCCCAGTATGCGGCCGCGTTGATCTTCTCGAATTCAGGCAGTGCGCTGGGAAATTTCCCGAAGGTCCGTTGGAACCCGACTTCCAGAGATTCGACGTTCACGGTTTCCAACTTCGTCTTGCCGCCGGACTCGCTGGTGCCGCAAATACGAGCGAGGGCCTCGGCGACCAGCTCGGCCGCACGGCAGTCTTCAATGTTATATGCGATCAGCTCGCGCCGGAGGCTCTCGTCGGAAGTAAGTTCCCAACATCGCCGGATAAGCATAGCGGCGCTGCCTGACGCTTGTGAGCAGGTCCATTCAAATCCGAGCCACCGGGCGATGTCCTTCAGACCGTTTGAGTAGGTGGGGAAATAGATTCTTCCGTAGATGCAGCCCAGAAGGTTCACCGCCCCGTCGATGAGTTGATCGAGAAAGTCGGCGTCTTCAATTGACGCCGTCCACCGCTCCCTCATGGCTTTGAGAAAGCGGCTTTCATATGCGCCGTGATGCACAATCTGCGGTTTTTCGACCAGCTTGAGGGCGCACAGGCATTGCCGCCAGATTTCGCGCTCGCCTTCCGGCCCGTCGGCCCAAAAGGACTTCTCAACAGGAATGCCTTCCGCTTCGTATCTAAGGCCAATGAGGTAATAATAGTCCCGGTCAGGAACACCCTCAACGTCCATGAAAACTGGCATCCCTTGGATCGATAGCGTTGGAGAACCGACGACGTGGGTCTGAGCTTTCTTGATGGCGAGGGCCTTGAGCTTGTGATCGTGTTTCACCGGCGGGCTTGCACGAGGAGCCGTCGACTTAATTCGCCTTCGGCGTCGCGGACGATAGCCATAGGAAAGCTGGGTGATGGTTGAAATGCCCTTTTCCCCGTTTTGCGACCGTTCCTTTGCGGTCATGGCTCCGAGGAGACTCAGGTTTTCCCGTTCGACAGCGACGGCTCGGCACCGCGTCTGGAAATCACATATTGCGCAATGCTTGTTCAGGACGAGCGGCGGCGGCTCTCTGTCAAGAGAAGCCGATGCGACTGCCTCGACGATCTGTCGCGTTTTCGGGAGGTGGTCGGCAATCTTGACGGTCCTGCCGCAGTAGCCTTCACCGTAAATGACTTTTCCGCACGACGGAATTTCTCCTCCGATCGCCTGCTGGATCGCCATAGCCCCGAAACAAACGAGAAGATCGTCGGACCGGTCACGCTTGTTCCACGCAGAAAAAGCAACCGGGACATAGCCGTGACCAGGGTCAGATCTCTCGGCCTGGCTGCCTACCCGCACGGGCACAGGCAGGTCGCACCCGTACGACGTGGTCTCACAATCCACGAGCAGGGTGGACATGCACTCAGCGGAAACGCCGGTCAGCCGCAGGTGATCGAATGATACTACCTTATTGGTCGATCCAAAGCCAAGGTTTTGGCTCACCCTGGCTTTGTACTCGGCCGCAATGCACCCGCGCGTATCAGCGAAGACGCTGTCTGGCGACTTCTCGCCATGCACCATGAGATATGCTTTCGTCGAGCATTTCTGGTAAGCGGCAAAGACTGCCGCACTGATGTTCCCATTCGCGTCCATCTCGTTCGAACCATACGAACTGCATCGTGAGCGCAAAAGGAGGCAGCTGCCGAAAACCCGCTCGTCGCCACCGCCGTCACTAGAGATTACAATGTCGATTCAAAGTTTGCCGTCGCAGAGCAGCGCCTTTCATTTCCGGAAAGCCGACATTCTTACCGGCCCAACCGCTAACCATCTCATATAGCGGCTTCGGAGTCCGTGGAGACGATCGCGCTTCTGATCTTGCAGCGAACTCGCGGGCCAGGCCGACGAAGGCCTTGAGAGCGGCCGAGGGGTTGAGGCGTCCCGGATAGTAGAGGCAGAGCCTGGCGAAGGGGGGTGTCCGGTCCTCCAGCACGCGAACGAGGCGTCCTGCCTCGATGTCGGTCGCACATTCTGTTCCATGAAGAAGCCAAGCCCAATGCCTTCGAGGGCCATGTCAGTGAGCGCCCAAGTGGCTTATGGCGACCAGGCGATCGTAAACGATGTCGGCGCGGCCCGCCGGTCCGCGAATGTTTCCTTCGAGGAAATGGTCGAAGTTGGGGTCGGCAAGCATCTCGGCAATTTGCTCTGCGATATAGATTCGGATCTCAAGTTCGGCCCCGGCGATTTCCTCGACGAGCTCCTCACGCCCATCGACGAGCAGGAGAATGTCCTCAGCATCCCTGCTACCGATGAGATCGGCTTCACCGCGCCGGCGGTACGTCTCCAGTTTGGTTGCGACAAATAAAGGAGGCGTGAGGTGTCGGATCACGAGCGTTTCCTCCAACGCCGCTGGGACCGCCGTCTCAATCCCCTTGGCGTACCAGCGATTGCTGAAGCCGAGGATAGCCTCGTCGTCCGGCATGAAGTCGACCTTAAGGTCGCCAAGTTTCATGCGGCAGATGACATTGTCGTCCGGCGACTCGGAAAAGCCGCGCTCGCGCAACCGATTCATTAGTTCCGCGCATTCTGCGAAACCGGCAAGATCAGCGATCAGGTCGACGTCGTCGGTCGCCCTGACCCCTTCCAGGGTGATGGGATCCGTTATATAGAGCGCTGTCGTGCAGCCGCCGACAAAGACCAGGCGCGCCCGAAGCTCGTCGCCGATCGCAACGGCGACCGTCTTCAGCTGAACCTGGACCGTCATCCCAACCTCTCTGCCAGCAAGTTGGCGGCCAGATTGGCCTCGCGCTGATTGCCAAGACGCACGGCGTCAACGAGCGCGAGATAGGCGTAGAGACGCTCGTCCTTCTCGGCAGCGTCCGGCACGCTTTTGAAGAGCGGTTCGACCGACTGGCCCATTTCCTGACCGCGAGCATAAGGCCAGACGCTGATGAGGCTGCCGGCGCTTTGCAGGGAATTGCGAAGAACAGGTGCCGCAAAGGCCGTAGGTAGACCGCGTTGCATTGTGCCCGGCTTTGCAGGAAAGACGAATTTCAGGCCATGAACGATGAATTCGCGCAGCTGTCGCCGGTTCGGCTTGGGTCGACCGGTCTTCCTGTCCTTGATCGCGATACCAGATGCGAGACTGCGCTTGATTGAGGCGCTGACTTCGGTCTTGCTGATCCCAAGCGCCGCCTCAAGGCCGCGGACGGAATAAGGATCCTCTCCCCCCACGAGCCCTTGCCGCGCCGGCTGATGACCGATATTTTGCTCGTCGTCCTCCAAGCTCACCAACTTGAGCAGAACGACAACATCCTGGCTTTTCATCATAGTAATCGCTGCTGTCCTTTGTCCTCGGACAGAGGACACTAACCCATGTGACAGGCCGCACTGTCAACGCCGCGCGCCGGTGGAGAAATTGGCCCTTGATTTTTTGCAGCTCTGAGCTTCTGAAAGGTCCTGCACGAGGCGCGTCATGCCCACCGATAGCCAGTACATTTTCGAAAGTATCAAGCAGGGGTGCGTGATGCTTTCCGATGACGAGTTCGTCATAGACAGGTTGGTGAAGTATTTCGGCAATGGCAGGATCCGCTGGCACGTCGAATTCCGTGAGCATCGCATCGAGCTGTCGACCGGCCAGCTCAAGAAGCAGCCTGCCTTCCGCAGGAAGATACTCGAACAGGCTGGCGTGCTGCCGCCCCGGCGTGCCGGGGCCAGTTACAGGCGATGGGCACTCAATCTGAGGAAGAATGCCATCGAGCTTCCCTGGCGAGACAGGCCGGTCGACGCCGATTTCGCCATCGACAGGCTCACCAGCCACGGAGATGGGCGCTGGACGGTTGAATACCAGGGCAAGTCAATCAAGTTCACGTCAATCAAACTGCGCAGGCAAGTCAGTTTTCGCAAACGCATGCTGGCCAAGGCCAAGGTGCTGCCGCCCGAGTTGGCACCGTCCGCTTATCGAAAGTGGATGGACTGGCTCATTCACAACGCCTCCGAGGCTGCGCCGCTAGCCGGCGAGGCCTCGATGCCAGAGAAAAGCTGGCTTGACGATCTGCCAGAGCTAGCCGGCTGGTAAAATGAAGCACCGCCCCAAGCGACCAGCTAGCCTGAATATCTCAAAGTGAGGGGTGCATCGGACCCCGTCCTTGGATCTGATGACTCTTTGTTGCAAAAGCAGTTTCTCAGATTCTCGGGGCCGATGCACCCCTCACTTTGAGATATTCAGGCTAATACTTATCTTGGCGTACATATCTCGCTCGGTGCGGCGCACTTGCGCCTTGCACCGTCCGACTGGCATGTGCCATCCGGATTGCCGCTAGCTCACGCAGTCCGGGGCCTGGTCAGTCCAGAGCGGGATGCAGCTTCTTCGCTTCTTCGCTTCTTCGCTTCTTCGCTTCTTCGCTTCTTCAGGTTCGACATTGATTTTCGATTTTTCGATTGCCAGGGTATGTCGGGCGTTCCACGCACGACGAGTCGAACATCGGGATGCTTGCGCACCTCGATGGCAAATTTCGCCAGCAGGTTGATGCCGGAAGAGTTGAGAAAGTGAAGGTCCCTCAGAGAGGGGCGACATGGGACCGCGACGGAAAAACTGAAATATTGGACCGTTTTCACTCGAGCCCGATCCACACAAAGCCGTCCTGCTTTCGGCAGGGATATACGATCAGCTTTGCGCGGTTTTTCGAAATGTCACCCAAATATTCAAGGCCCGCCCTGGTACCATCGTGCTCCAACTTCGCCCACTCCCTGATTTCGCCGGTAAGCAGGTCGAAACAACTCTGATGCCAGCGGCAGACCAGGCCAAGATCTGCGGTGATCGTGCTCTCCATGTGTGGGAGCTTCAGCTTTTCGGCCTGAGCGGAACTTCGGCGCTCGTAGAGCGGCAGATGAAGATGCGGGCAGGCATTGTTGAAGGCGCAATAGCTATCGGATCCGCGAACGACGACGATGTCGTAATCTTCAAAATCGAGAATCCGGCGTTCGTGGGGCTGAAGCTCGTCTTCGGCGAAAGCGCGAATCCACCTCCTGCCGCCCTGACGGATGGTTTCGCGAGGCCGTCTGGCATTCAGCTCGGCGTCAATTTCGGGCTTCAGCCTGACGATTTCGAACAGGCTTGTGCGCTCGCCGGTACCGCGAAGGCGTACCCTGACGAAGTCGCCGATTTCCACCTTGTCGGCGATCTGGTCGCGGAGGGCCTCGGATATCAGCAATCGCGTACCGGCATCTTTATTGGCGGCCTCGACCCGGCTGGCCAGATTTACAATGTCGCCGATGGCCGTGAGACGTTTGTGTCCAGCAAAACCCAATGTGCCGATGACGGCTTCGCCATAGTTGAGGCCGATGCGAATATCGAAATCGATGCCATACATCGAGGCAAAGAACGGCTTCAGACGATCAACTGTGGCGAGGGTCTGAAGTGCGGCGTTCACGGCGCGGAGCGGAGCGTCGGGCTGGTCGTCGATGCCGAATATTGCCATGAGGCCATCGCCGATCAGTTTGTCGATGAAACCGCCATTCTGCTCGATGATGTCGCCGACCTGGGCGAAGTAACGATTGAGCAGATACATCACGTCGTAGGGGGAAAGCCGCTCCGACAGCGCTGTGAAATCTACAATGTCGCTGAAGAAGACCGCAACATGCCTTGCTTCGCCGCAACGCGTCGCGGCAGAAGCGCCAAGCTGGCTGGTGATCATCATGTCGGTTTCGTCTAGCACCAGGCGTCGGACGCGAAGCTCGCCTTCCGGTCTGAGCTGACAGGCCAGCCGAACCTCATCGGCCAATCTCAACCGGTTCGCCATCAGGGTTTCGTCCGGATTCCGGTCCGGGCAAGCCTCAATGCCGTCGAGAACCCAAACGCGGCATGTCGAGCATTTCGCCCTGCCGCCGCATGCGTGGGCAAATGGCACGCCCGATCTGAGAGCCGCCTCAAGCAAGGTCTCATCTGCGGCCACGTCGAAACCCACTCTGTCGGGTAAAGCGGTTACTTTGGTCATATCACCGAACACAGGTCCGTCGCGTTAACTGGCTTGCCAGTGTAGCACCAATCGGCTCAGGCAATAGAATCATGCAAAATTCGAGCACCGACGAAGCCGAAATGGTTTCGTTGCGGGGACCGGACCATAAGACCGCTTGCATCGGCAGCGACCGCTTGCTGAGCGGACAACGAGGGTTCATCACGGCGCGGATCGTGTTGGTGTCCTCGCAGAGCAGAATCGGGCTTAGTCCAGATGCAACAACCACGCAGCAACGATGTACGCCCGCAATCAGCGCGGGAAGCGGATCATCTCGCTCTAATCGTCGAACTTCCGTCAATGGCGCGTCCCGCTGGTTCAAACACATGAGCCGGAGCAAGCCCGAAATGAGCATAACGACTGGCTGGGGTGGCAAGCGGAAGTCCAGCGTGAACGCGCGGAATAGTTGATTTGCGGACTTGAGCCGGCATTAGGTTGCGCAAGCTGTAGCGGCTGACCTTGGCGCGACCGAGACCAACGTCGGCGCTGACGCGCAGGGCCCGCTCTTGAAGCCAGTGGCCAGCGGGCTCTACGCCAACAATGGGCGCTTTCCAGAATGACTGGAACCGCACCATCGCTGACCAAACCTAAGCTTGGCCAGCGGAGCAATCACCTTTACGATTCGACCAGGATCACCAAGGACTCTGGAACCACTCCATCGAAGGCCATCGCATCCGCGGCTTCCTTGCTCTGCATAGCTTTCATCATGGCGTCCATGTCCGGAACGTCCATGAGAACGGCCACCCGAGTCGGATTTTGTGGATCTACAAATGTTCGTATGTTGGTCACGCCGAGCGGACCAAAAAGCTCTTTGCGCTTCGGCGAGTCGAGCCAGTGTTTTGTGCCCTTTGTGATGTTATGGTAGCCAATGACTGTCGGCATTGCATCCTCCCTATCGTAACGGCGAAGGCCCGGCATCAACCAAAAGTGCCAAGATCCATCCCGTCGAACGACGGAGCGCCGTTTCGGTTGGACTGTCAATTATTTCGTTAAAGGCGCGCGGAAGAACGATTCGGAGTGGGCGTTTCTTACGGACCGTTCGACCTCAATGAACCAGGATCGCGGTCACGCGGCTGTGGCTATTGACATGTGACAAGCGCAAACAGCCGGACAACAACAGCAAGGACTCGCGTGGCACATATCGGGATCCGGCGCTGGGGTCGGAAAGGGCAGTTGGGCGTAGGTGCCTGTCATGACCCGGCGGGCCAAGCTCGGGGTTATCGCTGAGGTGGAGGCCTCGGATGAGCGTTCTTACGAACGGGCGACCCAGCAACGTGACTGCGCACGAGATTGTTGAAGAGCTGATCCTACAAGCCCGTCGCGGTCAAATCATCTCCGTCAAAGAGACCATTACAGTGGTGCGCCGAGACGGGCCGCAAGTGGAAAGTGACTGCGCGCCGGTCGAGCTTATTGTAGAGATTGCCCAGCCTTTGGCCTGTTTGTCGCGTTCGACCTCCACGAATAGCGTCATGGCAACCCACTGGTTCAACCCCGAGAGGGCACTCTTTGCGCCAGCCGGTTATCCGATCCCGCTCAGAAATTTCTACCAACATTCCCGCCTTCCAAGGAACCAAGGAACAAATCTTCTCGGCAGGAGGTTCTATCCTCGACCATGGTTGAGGTCGACAGAAGGAAACAGAAGGCTATCGCCGACCTTGTGCGACGGTGGGGTCACATCAGATGGTCTCGGGCCGCTTCATTCCGCGGCCTCCAGCAAGCCGGCTTCTTCCTGCAAGCCGTGAAGAAAATCCGCGGCGCGCTGCGCGTGGCTGGCTGCGGTGAAGATCGCCCGCTTGTCGTTCTTAAGCACCTTCAGCCATGAGCCGATATAGGCGGCATGGTCGGGCCGGGTTTCGGGCGTCAGGTCGAGATCGGCGGACAGGAAGATCGAAGCAAGTTCAGCAACGAGTTCTTCCATCGCGTAGCCTTCGTCGCCCCAGCGCTTGCGGCCAAAATCCCGCTCCAGCCGCGAGGGGTGGCGCGTCCAGTGCGTGCACTCGTGCGCCAGCGCTGCGTAATAGCTTTCGGCATTGCGGAAGGTCTCGAACGGCGGCATCTGCACATGGTCGCTGCCCATGCTGTAATAGGCCTGATTGCCGCCGTGACGGATATCGGCGCGCAGCGCGGCGAAGAAAGTTTCCGCATGCTCGATGCGTGCTACCGGATCGAGGCGCTGTTCCGCCGGGGCATAGAATTGCGCCGGTAGGCCCTCGATCTGCTCGACATTAAAGACGGTGTAGCCCTTCATAAACGGGATATCCCGCTCCTGCTCCTCGCCGGTCGCTTCGTCCTTCTCTGTCCTGCGGATACGGTCGGCATAAACGACAAGATTGCCCCTCTCGCCCTTGTGGACATGCGCGCCCATCTCTTGCGCCTGTTTGAAGGTCATCCAGATCGGCGCGGCAAAGCCCTGCGCCATGGCTACCGACCAAAGCATGATGATGTTGATTCCCTGATAGGGCACGCCGTTATGACGTAAGGGCGGCGAAATCCGCCCGGCGGCGTGCTCCGCGTTCCAAGGCTTCAGCCATGGGCGCAGGCCCTGTTCCAGTTCGGCAACAATGCTCGCCGTCACCTTCTCATAAACATCTGCTTTCATTGGTTTTTCCTCCTAGTTTACGGTTGCGCAGCAGCTGCTGCTGCAACCGGACTAGGCCCCGCGCCAATGAGCGGGCGGAATGCGGTCAAGGCTGAAAATCAAAGGGTGGTGCGGCCCACAGCGGAGTGAGCACACGGCCTTTGATTTTCACGCGAATAGCGCCCGGCCTTGACGGCAGGGGGCGGCAGCCCCGGATCAAAAGAGAAAAGGTTGCACGGGCCGAAACGGCCCGTTCAGGTCACGGCCTGAAAGGGCGTGCTTGCGCGAGGGATGGAAGCCGGATGGCCGAAATCCCGGCGTAGCGTGGCGAAGCCGGAGTTCGGTTTACGAGAGCCCGGTCCTGCGTAGCTTCAGCGAAGCAGTACGCGCCCAGAATCCGGCGCCGTAATCGGGTTCGGTCGCTGTTCCGGTTTTTGCTGCGCCGCATGCGCCTTCCCTGAGGCCATGCGAGGTCACTGCGTACGGGAAAGCTGGCATTGGTGTAGCTGAGGAAGTGCGGCGCAATCGGTGGAAGTTTAAGATAACTGCCAAGGCATGAAAAGCATTGAAGGCACTCCCTGGCGGCTTGGCGGTCAGCTGCTCCTGGAACTTGGCGAAGTCGGCTACCTCCCAGTGCTCGGCGAGCTTTCCGTCGGCGATCCGATAGAATTGAAAAGCAGCGAAATCGACGCGATTGCCGGTCGCCTTGATCTCACCGAAGTCATTTTCACCTGGGTGCCGCTGACGCGACTCATGACCGCCACCCGATCGCCCTCGCCGATGATCTGCTCGATGGTCCAAGTGAAATCGGGAAAGCTGGACTTTAGGCCCTCGAGATAGCCGCGGATGACGTCGATGCCAGAGGATTGTTCATTCAGCTTGTCACCATAGTCCTGCGAAACAATGTCGGCGAGCTGGGTCAGATCACCGGAACATATCGAAATAGCGGCGGACGATGGCTTTATTGGCATCAGAATCGGACATGGGCTGCTGTACCCGGTTCCATTCGCTGGCAGGCTGCATCGTCGGCAGTGACCGTGCTGAGCCGCCTGTGACTCGAAGCGTCGAGTAGATGAACGAGCGCTGGCCACGCCGAGAGGCGGTCGCTTGGAGGGCGGTAGGTCTGGAAGGTTGGCTTTTGTCTCGCTGGCCGAGAGGGACTTCATGCACGAGCGCAGCAACGGTTCAGGTGGAAAGCGTTTGGTCGTTGCCAAGACCATCGGCGACTTCTGAAATAGCGAGCGGGCGTGCTGGTCCTTCAGGGGATAATTCCCCGAGGGCCCCGGCGTAGCTGAATCTGGCGGGTACCGCAGCATTTCTTGAACTTCATACCTGAACCGCAAGGACATTGATCATTGCCGCCGCGTTGCAGCCGGCCGACCAGGGGCAGCAGCGCTGCTGAAGGCAGGAGCGCTGCCGCAAGGGCAGCCAACTTGCCCGAGATTCCCGGTACGACGAGGCGACGACCGGATTTGAACCCTCGCCACGCCCGTTCGGCCACATACTCCGGATCCACCTTGGGCAAGATGTTGAAGAGCGCCGTCTGATTGGCGCCTGATCTTGCGAGAAACTCCGTCGACACCGGGCCTGGTGCAACGCATGTGACCGTCACACCGGTTCGGCGCAATTCCTGGTGAAGCGCCTCTGAGAAGAAGCGCACGAAAGCTTTGCTGGCGAAGTACAGAGCCATATAAGGCCCGGGAACGAACCCGGCCACGGAACTGAGATTGAGCACCCCGCCCCGTCGGCGCGCCACCATTCCCGGCAGAAAATGGAGGGTCAGTTCTGTGAGGGAATGTATGTTGAGATCGATGATGCCCAGTTGATCATCAATAGGCAGCGCCGTCGTCGCGCCCCGCAGGCCATAGCCGGCGCTGTTGACCAGGACATCACAGACCAGGCCGTGTGTGGACAGAAAGCCCTCCATGCGCGTCGGCGCATCGCCTGCCACGAGATCCAACTCGAGCGTGAATGCCTCGCCGCCCGCCTCCCTAACTTCAGACGCCGCGGCGGCCAAACCCTCGGGCGAGCGGGCAACCAGCACAACCGCACCGCGCTCCCTTGCCGCGACGCTCGCAATCGCCCGGCCAATTCCACCCGAGCCGCCAATCACGACGATAGCTGGCCGGTATTCACAGTGCGAAATCACGTCGCGTTCCTCTGTCTTGCAGGAGCGGAAACTCCTTGACCGAGCAGCATCACTTCATTGGCGACAGTGCCGTTCAGGATCTTTTCGAATCTCTCCAGTGCTCGTGCGACGTTCGCTCCATCCATGACCCGGTGATCGTAGTGGATGCGGACATTCACCGATCCGTCTTTGCCGATCGGACCGTAGTTCAGAAGCGTGGTCAGTGGTGTCAGCGGGTTGAGTGATTCCGCACCGAGACCAGAATAGACCGACAGTTGGAAGGTACCGAAGTAATTTGCCCTTTGCCGGGCGATGTTCAACCCTAGCCACATAAGCAGCCACCTGACTGGCGCGGGCGCACCTGCCACCCGCAAGGCACGCCGAAACTCCGGGACCTCCAGGATCGGCCGTGATCGAGCCGCATGGATGGATCCCTCAAGTTCCGTGATGGAGTAGCGCTCCGGGCACTTGATGCAGCTCAGCAGAACGGCCGGCTCGCCATCATATTCGCGCTCGTGGGCAATCGAGGCTACGCTTGCCGGATACTCATAAAGCTGCGGCCAGGGCAACTTGACATAGGCGCGCCGCAGCTCCGGCATCTCTAGGGCAAGAAGCGCATATCCTTTCAGGAAGATCGCGGTCCAGGAGGGCCTGGTCTGTTGCGCCATTCTAGCCCTTACGAGTGGGCTGAGGTTCATCTGACGCTGCACCGCGACCCGTGGCACGCCGATCGAAAACCTCATCAGATCGCCAACAAGGCGCCGGGGCGCGGAAAGCTTGAGGGCTCGGCCTCGCATAAAACGTACCTCTAATAAAGATAAGGGACTATTCGCTTGGTCTTTTCCATATAGGCACGGTATTGCGGGCCGAAATTCTCCAGCATCATACGCTCTTCCTCGTCCACTCTCAGCAGGAAAAGGACTGCGAACCCAATCAAACCCGATATGCCCGCAATCCAGTTCGCCAGCAAAAAGACCTGGCCGAGGCCCATGAGCAGGAACGAGGTATACATCGGGTGGCGGACCAAAGCGTATGGTCCGGCGCAGATGAGTTCATGCCGTTCGCGAATCTCCAGCGTAATCGACCAGTTCCGGCCAAGTTCCTTATGGGATCTGCGAAAAACCCATAGCGCGGAGCAGAAGATGATTGTGCCGAGAGCCACGGCCCAAACGCTGGCCGGGTGGTCAGCCGCTGCGGGCATGCCGGTGACAACATAGAAGGCAGGCAGGATTGCGAGGCCAAACAGAGCAGATGCAAGCCCGACGATGTCGGAACGTGAGCGGTAGCCAGTTACAATTCGCACGCGCCTTGCCCGGCGCTCGAAGGGATACCGAATCACGTACCAAGCAACGATGCCGATCACCCAAATGACCTCGCCAAGTGAGGCTGCCGCAATGCTCACTTCAGGTCACCAGCGCCCTTTCTGCGATCGCGACTGTAGCAGCTGCCCCTGAGTATGGCCACTTCACCCATCGTCTCGATTTCGTCACCGGCCGACCTTCAGGCGCAGCGATCCTCTCCGAGTTAGTCCGCAGACGCGAAAGCCGGAGGGGCAGTACCGATCGCATTCGGTCCCATTCATCCCTCGAATCTTGGTTATGTATTCATCTCCCGAAGCTCGGTTATGAATTGTTGCGGCCGGAGCTGAATGGCGGGAGTCTTATATCCCATGGAATGAGCGATGTCCGCCACGAAGCCGTTGCAGTTCAAGACCGTCGCCTGCCAGACATGCGAGCTCGCCTGCAGCTTGCGGATGTAGGCAACGACTTTGTCGTATTCGGCCCGGGTCAATATGATTTGCCAGCTTGCGGATCTGTATGGTTCTTCCAGATCACCGTCGCTCCACCCGGTTTCGGCTGGCACCGGCACGATATGGCCCAGAACATAGGGAACCGCACTGTTCGAAGCCGGGTGAAGGCCCGCGACTTGGGGATCGATCATTCTCCCGGCCCGGTCCAGGCGCCCAAAAACTGCGTAGGTGTGGCCGTAGCTTAGGGCGTAGCGGGAGCGGAACTCGATGAAGTACCGCTCGTCGTTTTTTTGAGGCGCAGCTCCGCCATCGGCATAAGATACGAAATTCGGCTGGGGCGGCAGGTCTTTCGTCTGACATGCCGCTGCCGGGAGGGCCACCAACGCCACAAGCAAGAGACGGCTACTTAGAAGCGTCATCGCCGCGTCCATTCCCGAACTTCACAAAGCACAGACCTAATAACGGCCTATGCTCGCCAACCGCTATGAAGCCGGCCAAAGCCCCGGCTGCGTATGTATGGGGAAGGGCTTGGCACCCCTTCCCCATACAAGCCGGTCCTTACTTAATCACTGGTTGCTCTACCGGAGCGGGTGCCGGAGCCTTACCCTTTCCTTTGCCGATCCAGTCGTTCGCGCAGCCGCTCAGGCTGGCAACGGCGAGCACAGCAACCATTGCAATCAATATCCTGTTCATCAAGCAATCCTTTCCCCGGGGGCGGAATAGCCTATGGAATCGCCACAACTAAAACGATATGCAGCCCCACGAAGTTAGCTGCGATCTACACCAACGCCTAGTGCAGAAATGACACAGTTGGCACCCGGTTGCCGGCGGCACCTTTGCGGTGACGTGCTGGCAGGGTTCACCATCCAACGAAGATCAGGCCTGCCCACCATCAAACAACCACCACCGTCGTGCCCAAAGGAGTACGGTCGTAGAGGTCAATGACGTCGTCATTTATCATACGGATGCACCCGTTCGATACCGCTGTGCCTATCGTCCATGGCTCGTTTGTACCATGTATCCGGAAGTGGGTGTCGCGCCCGTCTCGATAGAGATAAAGGGCACGCGCACCAAGCGGGTTGTTTGGTCCGCCAGGGACCCCCCCTGCATACTGCACCAGGCGCGGCTTGCGCTGCATCATGCTGGCGGTGGGTGTCCACGACGGCCAGTCCGCCTTGCGGCCGACGGTCGCTGTACCCTTGAAGGAAAGTCCCTGCTCGCCGACGCCAACGCCGTAGCGCGTCGCCCACCCGTCAGACTCGACGGCATAGAGAAAACGGTGCGAAGTATCGACGACGATCGTTCCGGCCGGCTCGTTTCCGTCGTACCGCACATGCTGCCGTCGGTAACGAGGATTCAGGCCACGCCTTGGTCCGAACGCGGATGAAATCGACGTGCATCCGGAGATCATCAGAGCCAGACTACCCAGCACGAGCCCCCGGCGCGCAATGTGGTGTTCTTCCATTTGTACCTGCTAGGAAACTGGTCATCTACCGCCGCCCTGGTCTCTACCATTCCGAGGCCTGCGGGCCAAGTCTCGCTGTGTGGTGGCAAAAACGAATTCACAGGATTAAACAAGCGAATTGGAGCGAAACTTCTTGCGATGACCGTCTGCCTCTGTTCGGTTATGTCAGAAATGGCATAGGACAGAGCCGATGAAGCCTGACTTCCATGGTAAAGTCGCGATTGTGACCGGCGCAGGCTCCGGAATAGGTGCGGCTGTTTCACGGCAACTCGCGCAAGAAGGAGCCGAGATTGTTGTCGCCGACCTTGATGCCGAGGCCGCGCGCTGCACAGCCGCCGAAATAAGCTCGCAAGGAGGCAGGGCCTACGACTTTGCGGTAGATGTCACGGATGCGGCAGCAGTGGAAAAGCTGATCGAGTTCACTGTCCAGAAATGCGGCGGACTGGATATGGCGGTAAACAATGCAGGTATCGACGGCATTCGAAAAGCAACGGCAGACTATCCGCTCGACAACTGGCACAAACTGATAAACGTTAATCTCAATGGCGTTTTCTACAGCATGAAGTACGAAATCGCCGCGATGCTGGATCGAGGCGGAGGTGCCATCGTGAACATGTCCTCTGTTCTCGGTTCCGTCGGCTTGCCAACTGCGTCCGCTTACACGGCAGCGAAACACGGGGTCGTTGGATTAACCAAGGTTGCGGCGATTGAATATGCTAGGATGGGCATCCGGATCAATGTCGTCGGCCCCGGCTGGATCGAAACGCCTCTTTTATCGGAGCAAATGGAGGCATTAGCCAGCCGGCGCATGGCGGGTCTTCAGCCGATGGGCAGGCGCGGGAAACCGGAAGAGGTAGCGGCTCTTGTGTGCTTCCTGTTGTCCGACCAGGCCAGCTTTATCACTGGGAGCTACCATCTGGTGGACGGAGCTTACACCGCCCATTAGTGCAGTGGAGACCGGTAACTTCTCTGGGGTGAGCGCGGCCACGATTTGTCGACTGGGCCATCACCATCTCTTTGGTTTCGGAGGTAGTGATGGGAATGGAGTGGACGATTTCGATCGAAGGGACGAACGAATTCGGCGACATCTGTCGCCGAGAGGTCCGGATCGACAAAAGCGATGAGCGTCTGCGTGAAGGAGACCTGGGCCTGTCGATCGACGACGGCAAGAAGATCATGGCCACCCTGCAAACAGCGGTTGTGACCCAGGAGGCGGAAGCCTACACCCTGTTTCGACGGGTCTGTCCGGATTGCCACAATCTTCGGCAACCGACAGCAAGTTCCACGTGCGGCTGTCGGCGGCGTGATGCGGCATCCGTCCGCGGCAGGGTATGAAATCGCGCAAAATCGTAAAGTGGCGCACAGCACGCGATTCGAACCGCCAACAGGCGCAGGGACTCAATTTAGCAAGTGAGTTCAGTAGCAGCACTGTATTGGCGGTATCCCTCTCCCGCTACCACCTTTCCCCACACTCCTTTGACGCCGTTGGGAAAGGCATCCTCGCCCAGGAGCGCGGTGAGACGCCCGGCGATTTCGACTTCAATGCCGCCGATCCTTGATGGATCTCGAAACACAGTAACAGTTTCGATCAAGTCCCGCATCGCCTCTGCAGTTTCGGAATCGCCGGCCACAACGCCTTCGGCAAGCCCTGTTTGAAGCTGGTTTAGTTGTTCCTCGTAGCGCGCCAGCACCGCAGGATGCAGTGCAATGACATCAGTCGGCGCGGGCACGTTGTCCAGCTCGGCTACAATGCACTTACGTTCTTCATTGAGCGCCGTTGATTGCGGCCCCAACACGGCTGGGTCGCCATGACCCTTGGCGATGGCATTGACCAGCCGATCGATCTCCCGAGATAGCCCTCCAAGCCGTCGTTCCAAACGAGTGCGCTTCGCATCGGTTTCGGCTGCCAGGCGCCTTCGTTCTTCGTGATACGTCTGGACGTACTGGGCTATCACATCCGGATGGTGCATCTCCGCGGTGAGCCCGTCTAAGACAGCATTCTCGACCGTATCCAGATAGAAAGTCTTCGGATCAGGGCATGTCCCGTTCTCTGTCGCCGCCGAGCAACGGATACGAATTCGCCTGGACTTGTCCTTGCCGTTTGAGGACATCCCCGCTCCACAAGCACCGCACCTCAAAAGCCCCGACAACATATGTCGGGGCCGGCGCTGATGGCTTGGGTGTGTAACTGCACGAGCCTTTTTCCTGGCTCGTGCCGCTTCAAACAGTTCGGGCGAGATAATGGCAAGGTCGGGAACTTCGACAGTTTGCCATTCGCCTCTAGGATTTGGGCGCGAGATACGTTTGCCGGTGTCGGGGTCCTTGACCATTCGGACCTTGTTCCAAATCAGCCGGCCGGCATAAAGTTCATTCTGAAGCAGCCCAGTCCCTCTTTGTGCATTTCCATTGATGGTGGAGGCATTCCAGACTCGACCGCGAGGTGGTGGTATGCCGTCTTTATTGAGATTGTAAGCGATGTCGCGCGGCGTCCGTCCGTCAACGTATTCCCTAAAGACGCGACGCACGACCTCGGCTTCGTCCTCTGCGATCAGGCGCTTTCCAGGGTCGCCCAGCAGGTAAGAATAGCCGTAGGTTAATCCACCCGCATGGAGTCCTTTGTTAACTCGGCCAGCTTGGCCTCGCCGAACTTTGTGAGCATTGTCCTCTCGATAGAGCTGCCCAACAAGGCCGCGAAGCCCGACCAAGACTGTGTTTACCACCCCCTCATGAACGGCACGAATTTCGATACCAAGAAATGAGAGGCGCTTGTGAATGCCGGCAAGGTCTTCCATGTCACGAGAGAGCCGATCAAGCGCCTCGACGACGAGCACATCAAATTCGTGCTCACGAGCTTTGTCCATAAGGTGGAGCAAACCATCGCGCCCCATGACCGAACCGCCGGAGCGAGCTCGATCGTCAAACGTTGCGACAACGTTCAAACCCTCACGCTCAGCGTAAGTTCGGCAGAGCGTGAGTTGATCGTCTATTGATCGTTCATTCTGAAGATCGGTTGAGAAGCGTGCGTATATCGCGGCTCGATTCATGATCTATTTTCTCGGCCTGTTCGCGCGCGTGATCTTCGCGGGCCGCTTGGCGCGCGAGAGCGCTTGCAAGACGCAGAATCGCTCTGTCGGGCGCCGGGCGCAAGATGCTTTTGTGGGATTTCACCACCATTGCGGGTGGCGCTCGTCATGGAAGAATAGCCAGGGGCACAATCTCGCGGAAAATACCAGTCCGCAGAATGCGCGGCCTCCTTCAAGCCTGCCGAGATCACTTTCTTGGTCCATGTCTCGCAAGATGTGTTCAGGCGCGAGACAAGAGAAGGCATCAAATCCGTCGGTCGCAAAAAGGGATAGCAAGGCGTGCTATTCGGAAACCACAAGCTTGATCGGTTGCTCTCGTTGAATCAGCCCTTGCGCTTGGCAGCTGCTGCTCGGCCCCTCGTCGGACTCCAGTGATTGCTCGTCAGCCTACAACACCGATGCGAAAATCGCATCAGCGTCGCGGATGACCGAGGTTTCCAGGCCTTCAGCGGTCTCGCTAATCCGAAGCTGATTCCGACAGTCAGCTCGGAGCTCCTGGCCCGAACTTGTTGAGAGCTTGGCCGACTCGGTTGCAGCACGAACCGCCAACCAATGCGCGCCCTGACTTATCGCAGTGTCATAGGCTTTAGTTAGGACTTTCATCCCTCGGGTCACATCCGCCTTGGCGATCAAGCAACCCTCAATACGTTCTATTTCAGCCTGCGCCCATCTCTCGTCGGTCTTGTCCATCGCCTCGATAGCATTCTCGATCGCCCCGAGGCCCTCATCGATCCGTCCATGCCGGAGGCAAATATCCGCAATCGACGAATAGAAGTGTGGCAAGTGCAGTTCAGAGCCCGTCGAGCGCCAACGGTTAATGCCATCTCGCAGCATTTTGAGCCCTTCGTCGGGTAGGTCGCTGCCGATGGCCCAGCCGAGCAACGTGCGAGCACCGCCGGACCAGGATGCCAGTCTGCGGTTGTCAGCTAAAATGAGCATCTGTTCAGCGATCGCGCGGCACTCGACCGGCTCATTGCGGAAACGTCGAGCAAGGGCGAGGTTCATGAGGATAAATGCCAGATTGAGCGGATGATCGAGCCGCTCCGCGGTTTCAACGCTCGACGCACAATTGGCGAGCCCGGTATCGACCCGCCCTGCGAGCACCTGCGCCACGCCGAGATAACTGCGACAAATCGAGGGGCCGTCCTCTCCATACCTTGCGACATCGAAATGCCTATCGGAGGTCGCCCAGGCATTGATTCCAGCCTCGGCCTCCCGTGCAGCATCCCCAATGGCACCGAGATAGAAATAGGACGTGGCGAGCGCCCGATGCGCCAAAGTCGTTTCCTCAACGTTTTCTCTGCGCGAGGCTTCGACAAGGAGTTCCTTGGCCAGGTGTCGGCTCCGGTGCAGGTCAGGCCGGTCAAGATAGAAGTTCCAAAGCGAACGTCGGGCAAAAAAGAGGTTGGACGTGAGGCCCGTGGATATACAAAGCTCTTCGGCACGGAGAAAGTTCGCTTCAACCTTCTCCGACGCGTATCCAGCTGACGCGTTCAGCGGGACGCCCATTTCAATCCGGATTCCGAGTTCAAGCTCATTTGCATCGCCCGAGTTAGTGACTGCTTCCAGGGCGTGCAGCGCGCTCGTGAAATGCGCGACCGCCTCCGGATTGGCAAATCGCGCCGCGGCAGCGCGCCCAGCTTGGAGGAAGCATTCAGCTGCCTCACGATACCGCTTTGCCGCCATGAGGTGGTGTGCAACCAGCTCCGGTTCGGCTGTCGACTCCGAGCCGAGTTTGTCGGCCAGCTGGCTGTGTATGTGCTGGCGCACCGATTTCAACATGCTGTGATAGGCAGCATCGCGAACGAGCGCGTGCTTGAACGTGTATCGTGCGTCCGAGCCCCGTCCGCGACGGAAGACGAGCTCGGCATCCACGAGCTGATCGAGTGCCTCTTCCAACTGGGCAGCGCTGAGCCGCGTGACCGATCGAAGGAGGTCGTGGCGGAATTCGCGGCCGATGCATGCGGCCATTTGCGCAACTTCCTTGACCGGCTGCAATCGGTCGAGGCGGGCCATCAGCGAATCGTGCAACGTTAGCGGAATGTCGAGATTTGCGAGTCCGGCATGATCTTCGTCGAAGACGGCTGCGCGATCGAAGTGGCGGGCTTCAAGAACACCCTTTGTCAGCTCTTCAATGAACAGCGGCACACCATCCGTCGTGGCGATGATCTTGTCCACAATGGTGGGCGGTAGTCGAATATCGCCAGCGAGCTTCTCGATGAATGCGGTGGTCTGTTCACGGCCCAGGCGATTAAGCGCCAATTTCGTCACTATGGGATGTCCGCCAAAACCGTGTTCGAAGGTCGGTCTCGTCGTCACCATCATCATGACCCGAGCGTGCTGAATCCGTTCGACACATTGATCCAACAATTCGAGCGTTGTCGCGTCAATCCAGTGGATGTCCTCGATCACGAACAACAATGGCAGCCTTGCTGCAGCGTCGAGAATGTCGTCCAACAATCCGTCAAGCGTTCGCGCTCGCAGTTGCTGCGGATTCAGGCCCGTCAAAGCATCGCTGTGGTGGTTTTGAAGATCGAGCAGGGAAGCGAAAATAGGCAACAACGGATTTGCTGGACCTTTGGTGGCTTCGAGTTTTCTGACCTTCTCTTCATCCTCATCGGCTTCTCCAATACCGATAGTGCGGCGGAGCTGCTGAACAGCTGGATAGAGCGGCGAGCCAGAGTAATAGGGCGAGCACTGATAGCTCACCCGCACATGGTTCTCTTGAGAGACCGCGTCGATCAAGGCGCGGGTGATGCGAGATTTTCCGATACCCGCCTCGCCGCTGAGAAGCACGAGCTGGCCTTCGCCCCTCTTCGCTTGGCCCCATCGTTCGAGAGCAAGTCCGAGTTCGAGGTCTCTTCCGAACATGACTTGAGGAGCGCTCGTGACGCGCGCGTCATAGCGTGTCTCGATGGCATGTTCCCCGACAACCAAAAATGGCGAGACGGGTACCGAAAATCCCTTCAGTTCGATAGGACCCAGGCTCTCGACCGCGAATATTCCGCCGAGCAACTTTCTCGTGCTCTCGGCGACCACCACATATCCCGGTTGGGCCAGGGCTTGCAGCCGAGCGGCGAGATTGGGTGTTTCGCCAATGACGACTTCTTCGTGTGCGGACCCAGTCCCGATGACTTCTCCGACGACACATAATCCCGTGGCAATTCCCACTCTAGCTGCCATTGGCACTTGAGCAGGAGTGCGCAAACCGGCGACAGCTTTCACAATGGAACGTCCAGAGCGGACCGCCCGCTCGGCGTCCTCCTCGTGGGCGAGTGGCCAGCCGAAGTAGCACAGCACGCCGTCGCCCATGAATTTGGCGACGTAGCCATCATAACGGGCGACCTCTGCGGCGACCAACGATTGATATGCGGCTATGACCGAGCCCAAGTCCTCAGGATCGAGCGTCGAGGCCAGCACGGTCGATCCCACGAGGTCGACGAACATAACCGTCAGGTTGCGCCTCTCTGCCTCACTCCCCTCTCGCCTAGGCACTGCACTTTGGAGAGCATCCCGCTTGGCATTGTCGTTTGCTTTCGGCGGTTGGGCCGGTGGATGCGAGAGCTCGGCGATCGCGGCCAGGATTCTTCTCCGGTGACCAACAGATTTTACGCCAAGCTCCCGCAGGTCATCGTCGGAGAGCTTTGGTAGAATTGCCGGTTCAATGTCGTTGTCGATGAATGCGCCGGCATACTGCTCAAGGCCCAAACCTTGCAGCCATGAAGCGATCTCCTTGCCGCCCTGCTGACGATCCATCGAAGCAGTCAAGCGCACATACTCAAAATGTCAATCGGACCGCCTAAGAATGCGTCACCGTTTGTGGTCAGGTGCGGACGAGCAGCGTCCGCGCTGCACCGAAGCGCTCCCCATCCGATTGCCTGGGCTCACCGCTGCTCCTGGCGCAACCGCGACCTCCAAAATGATCGCCAACAATGTCTGCGTTCAGGCAGTGGCAACAGTGCCTTCAATGGCTGACATGAGGCGCGAGGCGGACCTGCCCGATGTTTCATGCGCCGAATGCCCGAGATGGGAGCGCAGCCATTAACCATCGATTAACTATTCGGTCGCCTTTAATTCAATTTTGCAGCATGCTGATTTGGGTAGCGTGGCTGCTCAAGGAGATTGGGACAAGAGAGGGTAATTCTCCTGTTCGCGCACCAGACTTTCACTCACGACATTCGAAATTGAAAAAGAAGCGACGGAACACCGTCGTGTCATGGGGAGGCGCCGCATCATGTTTGATGAGGAGCGCCAGAATGAAGATCGAAGACGCAGTTACCGCAGTGACGTCAGAAGCGAGCGCGCTCATGTCTTGCCTCGGCCAGCCCGTTGTCGCCTACCACGTCACGGAAATCATGAGAGAGACAGACCTGGCACACGCCCGCGAGATGCAGCTCGCGCTGGTGCGACGAACCATCGAGGCTCTTGTCGATGACGGCCTGGAAGGCGTCGCCGCCGAACATTTTGCATCCGAGTTCGATGGCAGCATCGGCTTGACCTGGAGACTTCTGCACGCATCCGACGGCGTGGCGCATTGATCAAGACCAGAGCGGTCTTGGTCAAGCTCTGGCAAGGTCAGCTTCTAGCGCTAAGTTGCCCGTTCCGGCGGCCGGCTCAAGCGGCAAAATCTGACCCCGTTGCCGACATCAGTCCGGACAAGTACCAGTTGCAGGGTCTTCAGGAAGAAAGAAGCTTCACCGCTCGCAAGGGGTGAGTTCGCGAGGGAGGTGCGCCGGGCGAAGTCAATGAGGTCGTTGGGTGTCTGGAAAACGCGAACGATACGGACCCTTTCTTCGCCGGAAATAATTGCGACTTGGGTGCCGTCGGAACTGAAAGCTGCGCGTGTAAGGCCCGGTCGGACGGTCACTTCGTCTGGCTGGCAAGGGCAGAGCCAATATCGTTCCATCGACCCCGGATGCGATCGCCTTCACGAGGACGCCCCAGGAAGTGCTTCGGATCGTCTATCTCGACCGACAAGGCCGGCGTCAGCAAGGGCGGCTTCTACCCGAACGGGATGAACGGAACGCTCAAAAGCACCTGACGTTTGCGATGGAGGAAAGGTGGAATTGAATGCAGAGTGATTGGCTGCACAGCGGATTCCAAAGCCGAGAAAGATTCGGGGATCGACCTACGAATTACCTGGCGATGGGGTCCATCGGGTGCCAGTGTCGAGCGGCTACCAAGCAGCATCTTCGCCTGAGCTGGCATTGCGGCATCTCGCCTCAACGGGAGTCGCCATAGCTATTCCACCTCAGCCAGGGGCGCTACGGCCGGTCCGTTCAAAGCCGTGCCATCGACGGCAAAATGCGAGCCGTGGCAGGGGCAGTCCCAGCAGCGTTCCAACGAATTCCAATGGACATGGCAACCGATATGGGTGCATGCGGCCGATCGCTTGTAGAGCGTGCCGTCCTCATCGCGAAAGGCAGCGACTTTGGTAAGCCCCTGGCGGACGATAGCCCCCTGTCCGGGCCGCAGCTTATCGGCGGCATCAATTTCACCAGGCGCGACATACTCGGCAAAACTCCTGATCGCTGTCGCATTCTCCGCCAAGTAATCGCCGATCGCGCGTGCCGTCTTGCGAGAGGGTTCGTAAAGTTCCCGCCAGGGGCTTTCCCCCTTCAGGATCAGGTCGGAAATCAATTGGCCGGCCACAACCCCATGGGTGATGCCCTGACCGGAATCGCCGGTAACAACGAAGACGTGCCCGTTGCCGGGATTACGGCCGATGAACCCGGCGTAATCGACGGTCTCCATTACCTGCCCGGACCATCGATTGGCTTCCGCGCCGATATCGGCCACCAACCCTTTGGTCCAGGCCGCCAGGGCAGCGAAGCGGTCGTCGGCGTCGTCGACCTGCCCTGTCTTGTGATCCTCACCACCGACGATCAGAAAGTCGGTCTTGCCTTCGCCAGGCTGCAGACGGACGTAGTGATAGGGGTCCAGCGTGTCCCAATAGAGTGCATCCGGCAAAATGTCGCGCGCGATCTCGAATGCCATCGCGTAGGTCCGATACGGCGCCTGTTTGGTGTGGAGCGCCACCCGATCGTTGATCGGCGAGTTGGTGGCGACAACGGCCGATTTGGCAGACACGGCAAAGCCCGAGACCGTGGTTACGCGCACGCCGCCGTCAGTCTCCTCGACTTTGTCGACGATGGTATCCGCATAAAGCGCGCCGCCGCGCGCGCGGATGCCGGCAGCCAGCCCGCGGAGATATTTGAGCGGGTGGAATGTCGCCTGATTGAGGTAACGAAGGACGGGCGCGTCCGAAAACCCAGCAAGCGGCACTCCCACGGTTTTCTCGACGTCGACACCGATCTTCAGAGCGGCGTCCAGTTCGCGCTCGATGACGGATTCCTTCCTGCCCGACGCCGGAAACAGAAAGCCTTCGAGGCGGCGGAAATCACACGGCATGCCCTCCGCCTCCTGAATCGATCGGATACGGTCGATAGCGGCCGACTGGCTTTGGTAGTAGATCCGCGCCAGTTCCTCGCCACGCAATTTGATCAGTTCCGAAAAGTAGTCGTCGCAGATCGATGACAGATGCGCGGTGGTGCGGGCCGTCATGCCGCTTCCGATCCGGCCGCGATCGAGCACTGCCACCTTTTGCCCGGCGATGGCCAGTTCGAACGCGACCGACAGTCCGGCAATGCCAGATCCGACGACCACGACATCGACCTGTTCACTCCGCTCGAGCGGAACTGCATCAGGCGCTACTTCGGTTGCCGCCCAAAGGGATACAGTCCTTTCGTCGCTGACATTCATGGCGGAACTTTCCGGACGCGATAGCCGGTAAACGGCCGCGACGGTTCAAAGTTCCTCGATAGCTTTTTGAATGCCGGCAGGGCTATCTGCGCCTCAACTTGGCGTTTTCCTTCTGGGTCATGTTGTCGGCGGCGATGAGCCGCTTCAACGACCGCATGATCGCCCCGCGCGTCCATCCCGCCTCAATCAGCAATCGGCGATCGCCTGGAAGCCGGGCTCCATTGCCTCCTGGCAATCGATCTCGCGGTCGGCATAGTCTCCCTGTCGTATTGGCGCTCTGATCATCAGATCAACACGCTGCTTAGAGATATGCTTCGGCATCAGCCCGGTGCTCAAAGCAGAACCAATGGGATGGCCGCCTCGGCTTGGCGAACCCCCATCCGGCATCCTTGCCACAGTCGGGGTGCTCGCACGTATGGTGCTGAATGTCAGGCCGCGTGACGGGCTCCATGGCACCGGGAAGGCGGATCAGCTCGTCGTTCATCGGCATGCTTTCAAAGCAGCGAGCCTTGTGCAGGCGCCTGCTTCGTGCCTTCGTGGCACGAATATGAAAATCCGACCCCTTGCGGACCATTCCCTGATGGGAGGTTAGGGGAACGTCGCGACCCCATTCCGGACCTCTAGAATGGTGAGATCCAAAGGCCCGTTGGTATGGGACACAGACGTTGGCTCAGCTTACGAAGCTGACAAAGTTGCGCCTTAGGAACAAATTTCTTTAGGAACCTATGAATAAACGTGACCTGTTATTCTATTAAATGAAAGTATCGCCGCCAGCATCGCGAATTCCCTTGAGCATGTGATCGTTGTCGGCGTCGTTCCTGTAGGCCCGCCATCTCACAAATGCGGCGGTGAATCCTGGCTCAACTTTCTCGCATTCTGCCAAGGCCTTTTCCGCCGCAGAGCGCTTGCCGAGATTGGTCAAGCAAACCGCTAAGAATAGAAAGGTCAGTGCATAGTCAGACCGACGACTGGCAGCTCGCTGCAACCAAGCAAGTGCGTCGGCGTACCGCCGGGCGTTTAGGTATGCGCCGCCCAACCATGTCATCGCGTAATGCATTCTGGGCTCTAGCGGGTTGAGCCTCAATCCGGTTTCAAGGAACGGGATGCCCTCTTCGGGACGTCCGGCGACGTCCAGGACGTTCCCTAAAACCACATAGGCGAGCGCGTTGCTCGGATTGCAATCGATCGCCCGTTGGACTTCTTCGATGGCGGCGTCGTGCATTCCGGACCACATGTACCCCAATCCTAAACTGAGGTGCGC
The DNA here is from genome assembly GCF_040318315.1 of Mesorhizobium sp. M1227. NCBI lineage: Bacteria > Pseudomonadati > Pseudomonadota > Alphaproteobacteria > Hyphomicrobiales > Phyllobacteriaceae > Mesorhizobium > Mesorhizobium sp. M1227. The sequence continues at coordinate 7,786 of NZ_JAMYLZ010000047.1, read as the reverse complement.
AGCCGAATCGCTGTCATCGAGCGAGACAGCCTTTTTTGCCGCGTCGACGACTTTCGAAACGGCCGCCGCGTGGTCATCGACCTGCTTCAAAAAAATCTCTTGAAGATACGTTTGTGCGATGCCGGTATATGCTTGCGAGTAGGCGGGATCGATTTCCAAGGCGCGCCTAAACATATCGCGGGCCTGCTTGTGCGCCTGTCCGGTGAATTGGTGCGCTAGCCCCAAACCGCGCAAGTAATAGTCCCAAGCACCAACGTTTTTAGTTCCGGGAACTGCCATCCGGCGCGTTTCGGCCCTCGTTATCGCCGGCTCCACCACTGCAGCGATCTTTTGGGTTAGCTCGTCTTGCAATTCAAAAATGTCGGTCAGGTGCCTGTCATATTTTTCCGCCCAAACGTGATGGCCCCTGGCGGCATCAATCAATTGGGCAGTGACACGAATACGACTTGCAGCTTTCCGAACACCGCCCTCCAGAACAAATCGAGCATCTAATTCGCGGGCTATCTTGCGAACGTCCACAGCGGAGGATTTGTAGGTAAATGTTGAATTGCGGGCAATGACAGGAAAGGTTCGCCAGTGAGACAGGGCTGTAATAATGTCCTCTGTTAGGCCATCGACGAAATAGTCCTGCTCTGGATCGCCGCTCATATTCAGGAACGGCAGGACTGCGACGGCTGGCCTGTCCAATACATTGACAGGCTTCTGGATTGCTTTTAACGCCAGCTTCATTCTGTAGACGTGAACTGGCTCGGAGATGTTCTTGAGTTCTTTTTCGCCGATGTCTTCGAAATCAACGTTTAATTTCTTCTCGACCTGCCGACGGACATCAGCCGAAATGGCTATTCCGCCGGGCGCCGCGAGACCTTCCAATCGAGCGGCGATGTTGACCCCGTCACCAAAAATGTCTTCGCCGTCGACAATGACGTCGCCGAGATGGATGCCTATTCGGAATTCAATCCGTTTATGATCGGGCCCATCCGCGTTCCGCTCGGCTAATGCTTCCTGAATCTCGACGGCGCATTGGACGGCGGCAACCACACTGGCGAACTCGACGAGAAGCCCATCGCCAATTTCCTTGACGATCCTACCTTGGTGTTCGGCGATTTTAGTGTCGATCGGATCGGAGCGAAGCGATTTGAATCGCTCGTGAGTCCCCACTTCGTCCGAAGCCATCAGGCTACTGTAGCCGACCGCGTCCGCAACAAGGATAGCAGCTAGTTTGCGCTGCACGTGGCCCTTGACCATTTCTGCTCCGTGACGGGTGCGAGAAAGCTCCAGTCTACTTTGTAAAAAATGAGCTGTGGAGCGATTGTTCAGCCCGCGCTGAATGTCGCGCACTCTGCCGTCTTGCTTTGTCTAGATCGGGATTTCGGCGCTGCCTGCTCTTTCCGGTACGCCTTACGACGGTTTAGCGGAGTGTGGGCTGTGATTGTGCCAGGATTGTGATAGTCGAGTCACCGACTGTGGCTAAGTTGGTTAGCAAAATCAGCAGGTTACGGTGCCAATAAATTTTGAGGTTCGAGTCCTCGCCTTCATCTTCGTCTTTCAGGCGCCGAGATAGCAGCCAGCCCGCCCGCCTGCGAAGCTGGGGGACGCCGCTCATCGGCAAAGAATTGTTCCGGCATCGCTGGCTGGGCGATACGCACCAGATCGCTGAGGGCGGAGCGAATTTGAGACCAGGGAAATTCGGAGCATTCCTCCCAAGGCTCGCCCTCACGCAACACAGCATCGAGCTTGCCTGCCACACCGGCGAGAGTCGTGGCAGGCGTCATTGAGAACGCTTCCAGCAGATCCTCCGCTCGGTCGCCAGCCTTGCGCTCGGCCCTGAGCGCGGCAATGTACCCGGTCTCCTCGGCAGCCTCATCCCAGCGTGCCTGATGTGCCGTGAGACCAGCTTCGGCTTTCTGGCGGAGAGCAGCCATATCCGGCCTTCTGCCTAGCAATTCATTGAGTGCCTCAATCGAGTGGACCGTCACGTCCTCGCCCTCGGACACGCGGACGGTCACACAAGGAAAGCCGACGCTCTCGACAAGCCTCGTCTCCAGTCGCTGCTGTCTGCGACAAAGCCGCTCGGTCAGCCGGTGGGCCGTCTGCCATTCCCGCCAAAGCGCGAGCGCTGGGTCGGAGAGGGACACGTTCGTCGCGGCAGCGTTGCCGGTGAAAGTACTTTTTTCAAGCATCAAAGCGGTGGGCGCGATCATTCCTCCCGCAAGTACTTGCCTACGGGTGACGAAAGGGAGACTCGTGGTATTGTCGGAATCACCCATGATCCGAGCTCCTAACAGCTTGGTTGTGGTTAGGCCGGGCTAAGCGTGTCAGCGCTCAGCTCGGCCGCGTTAGGGAATCTGATCATACAAATTGATTGACGTCAATCGGATTGTAGCCCATGGAAAATGCGCTAACGATAGAGCAGTGTCGCGGCGCTCGGGCGATGCTTGGGTGGAGCCAAGACGAACTAGCTAGAGCCGCAAATGTGGCTCGGCAGACGATTGCGGATTTTGAGCGTGGGGCGCGCATTCCAATTGCCAACAACCTGATAAGTATAAGGCATACACTTGAGAGGGCCGGAATCGAGTTCCTGTCCGAGAATGGTATCCGTTTAAGACCCCGCATCTAACAAACTGTTTGCTACTAGGCTTGGCCAATCGTTGCCGGCGATAGTTGCGAGCCAAAAGTGCCACGTGATGGGCGCTTTCACAGCCCCAGCCCACGCTTTCTGCCGAAGCTCCAGTCGATGCCCCCGCTGTCTTGCACGAGCCCGCTGATGTGCTGGCCGATGCGCCTCTCGAGCATTGGCTGCCACGGCACTAGCTGAAACCCGAGGCCATCGTCCAGCATGGCGAAGCGACCGCTGGCAAGACGGACCGAGCCAAGCAGCGTGCCGCCGACGTGGTTGCCGGGCTGGACGGGCACGAAGGTGAGGCCGCGCGCAGCGGCCATTTCCTTGCCGACGCGCGCGACCTCCCGGCGCTCCAGCGTGGCAACAAGATCGCGCGCGAAGGTGATCGTCCCACTGGTCGCATCTCGTTCGGCATGACCCATCTTGACGAGCCGGGCGGCCCGTTTGTCGAGTGCGTTGTCCATGTCGAAACCAAAGCCCGACCTCACCAGCGGCACAGGGTTCTTGGCGGTAAGCTCCCGGTCGAGCCAGGTGGCGCCGTCGCTGCCGACCTGCGCGTCAAGATCGAACGTCGAAAGCACGCGGACAGAGAAGTCCTTGCCGCGGGTATTGGCGTCGTAGGCGATGCCGCGCTCGGTCAGGTCTTCAGGCACGCGCCAGTGGTCTTCGTCGATACGTTCGACATGGCCCGCCCGCCGCAGCGCTTCGAGACGGCGGACATGGAAACGGACGAAGGCGTCCGGGTCCTTGCCCCGCTCCAAAAATGCCTCGCGGATTGCCTCCAGGTGTCTGCTCGGACGATAGATGCCGCCCTCGCCCGCTACTGCGCTGATGTTGCGGTCGGCCGCACGCGGCACCTCCTTCGGCAGGATCGGATCAAGCGCCACGATATGGCCGCGCTGAATGTCATCGAGCTTTGCCGCATCCGCGGTCTCGACATAATGGGTGCGCCCGTCCAGGCCATCGATGACAAGCGACAGCCGGTCGCTCATCTCGTCGCCGGCGAGTCCCTTGGCGAGCACTCGGCCGACGATCGGCTCGGTTATGGTCTGCCGGTGCATTGCGTATTGCGCCGCGCCCCGTTCATCGGCGAGGCCGTGCTCTTCCAGCGCCCGGTGCATGGTCTTGATGATATCGTTGCGCTCGCCAAGCGCCCGCAGCGTGCTTTCGGCCGCGTCGGAGATCACCCACCGGCCGGGCTCGATCTCGCTCGCCAGGCCGAAGTGCTCCAGTCTCTTCGCCCGATCGATCAGCAGATAACGATTGCTGGAAATTGTGTAGCTGTCGCTGGCATTGGGCCGCAGGTCGACAAGATCGTGCTCCCGCTGTTCGGCAATCAGCATGCGGTCGAGCCGGGTCAGCCGTTCGGCCCCGACCTCATTTGCCAGCTTGCGGGCGACCTCGATCTCGCTTTGCAGCCCGAGTTCCCGTTCCACCAGTTCGCTTGCCCGATGGCGGATGCCATGGGCGATGTAGTCGCCGGCGATGTTCAGGATCTTGCCGTCATCGGTGATGCCGCGCAGCAGCACATGGGTGTGCGGATGACCGGTGTTGTGGTGGTCGACGGCAATCCAGTCGAGGCGGGTGTCAAGGTCGGCTTCCATCTGCCGCATGAGATCGCGGGTGAAGGAGCGCAGATCTTCCATCTCGGCGGCATCCTCCGGCGCGACGATGAAGCGGAACTGATGCCGGTCACCGCGCCCGCGCTCGACAAAGGCTTTGCCGTCGGCCTCGTCCTCGAAGGCCGAGTACACCCTGCCCTTCTCGCCATCCCTGGTCACGCCGTCGCGCTGGAGATAGCGCAGATGCGCATCGACGGCTTTGCTCGAGGTCACAAACTTTTGGCCGCGCCCGCTCGCCTTCCCTCGCCCCGGCAGCTTGACGACGCGTGCCTTTACCACGACGCGGCGGGAGCGAAAGCGGACGCCATTGGAGTCCTGCTTCCACCCGCCGCCGTCCTTTGGCAAATCTGCCGCCATCTTGCCGCCGCGGCCGCGGGCGTTGAAGCGGCCGCTCCCCTTCCCGGCGCTCCTGCTTGCGCCGATGCGATAGGGATTGCCGCCCTGCTTGCGGATCGCGATCTCGACCTGGCGCACGAAGGGCAGCGTCCGTGAATTGACCGGCGCGCCGCTATGCCGCATCCGGCCGGTGCGAACCTGGAATCTATCGGCTTCACGATCTGCCATGACGACAGGATCGGGAATCAGATTCCCTGCTTCAAGATGGCTGGAGCACCGAGCGTGCTACGGCGCGCAAAGACTTGCTGTGGCGTAAAGCGGCGGATCGCACATCGCTGCGGCACCACACCTTTGCTTTTCAGATCAACAGGATAGCGAACCAGCCGGCGCCATCCGCACCTCGCGCGATTCCGCCTGGCGTCGGCACGAGCAGGAAAAAACAATGTGCAGACAACAACTTACGAGCAAAGCGAGGGCGAGCGCCAGCTCGCTTTATCTTGCTGTCCGTCCGTCCGTCCGTCCGTCCGTCCGTCCCTCGCTGTACGTCCCTCGCTGTCCGTCCCTCGCGTTGCGCCCTCTCGCGACGCAACAAGCCGAAATGCATTCGACCAGGAATGTCACTATCAACGTAACGCTGTAGAAGGGCGCTGGACAAACAGGCTATCTGCGGCGGGTCTCTCGCCAGACACCGGTTCCACCGACAAGTTATCCAGCCGCGGCTCGACCGCAGTTAAGTCAACTACGGCAACGTTTTGGCAGACTGAATGTTGCACGGATGGATCGCCGCGAACACTGTCTCTGCCGTAACATGCCCGCCACGGTCGCCATGCATTGTAACGACATTCCGGGTGTCGCCCCTGCGCGCGAAAACCAACCGATGGAGTGCGCCCGCCGTGCTGCATCCTCGCCGTGAGCGCATCGGAATAGGAACCGCAGCAATGATCAGCGGTGCCCGTTTCCTGGCGTAGTCGACCGTCTCGCAGCGGTGGACGGCCGAGCGCGACATGCTTTTGATATCGCCAGGATTGGAATTGTAGGCGGCGAAAACGCCGTCGCAGCAGAAGCGGTCGAGCTTCTCGCGGAGATACGCTGTACGTGCAAAACATATTGTCACACGGTTGACAACGGTCGTCGCCGACGCGGACTTGATGCGCAGCTCCTGCCATGTCGGCGGCATGATCTGCATCAAGCTGGATCAGCGGATAAAATCGTGCTGCTGGAGCGCCCCAGCCGCTCACTATCCACCCAGGTTCTGCGTAAACAACCGACGCAGAAAGGGTGAGCCAAGCACGCAGACATCATCGTCATGCTGCTGCGGACGACAGTGCATATATCGCGCTTCTGATGCGTCGACAGCCTGCGGCCGGCCGGACTTGCTTGACGCAAATTGCGCCGCGATGGGCGTCCTCCGCCATTGGCAAGCGTCCGCCCGCCCTGACCTTCGCTGCGCGCGGCGCCCGCCGGACGGGCGATCGGTCGTAAAAACTTGGCCGACGCCCGATCGATCGAAGAGCTTGACGCAGCAGAAGCACAGTCGGAGCACCCGACCAGCTTCGTTCATTGCGCCTCGATAGCAGCTCCATGCGTCCTTGTCAGCGTCGACTGGAACAGATTGGCGCGGCCCGGTTGCGTGAAGACGGTTGTCGATCGAGACAGAGAGATAGGCGCCGACCTTGTCCCGGTGCGATTCCACGCTGCACCAGCCCTCCATGCCTTCGCAGCAGACGCGATGGTCAGGCGCGTTTTCGGCACGGGTTGGTGCGAGCCTTCACGGCTCGATCGGGGCCGGATCATTGGAAACATTCGGCACTGGAAAGATGGCGTCGGCGGCCAAATAGGGACCGCGCGACCGATGGTCGAAATGTTTGGAAGCACGGAAATAGCAAAGCTCAGGTCGTCGCATAATCCCAAGGGTGAGAGGGCGGTGCCTCGCCCGGGGTGAGGCACCGCGTGTCGATCAGCGGGACCAGATGAGCTTGTGCTCGCCGTTGTCACTCTGGACCAGGGTCGCGTAGACCGGGGCCGTGAAGGAGGGGTCGTCGAGCTTGACCGAGACGTAGTCGGCGCCGGTGTCCTTGGCCGCCTTTCTCCAGCCTGCGCCGAGTTCGACGCCATTGGCGACGACCCGGTAATCGGGGCCCCGCTCGTTGTCCTTGGCGACGGGCCGGATGGTCGCCTGACGTTGACGTTGAGGGTGCGGATCGTGCCGGTAAGGGCGCCATCGTCGCTGCTGGTGAAGGTGCCGATTTGAGCCATTGTGGTATCTCCTTACTGTTCCTCGAAGCCGCCCAGCGCGGCCTCGATAGCGGTCTTCAGGCGACGGGACAGCCGGCTTGCACCCGTAGGGCCGCAGCGTGAGCGGAGGGCGGCGGCAGCCGAGCTTCTTGGTTCGCGAGGAATGCGCCTCAGCGCAGGGGAAGAAGGTCAGCGAAGCCGTTGCGGGCCTCAGGCCGGCCTGGCGCCAGACCAGCCATGCAGAGAGGCCGCCTGGGCAGCTCCGGGGCACAGTCGCCCGGGAGAGACCGGCGCGGACCAGCTCCGCCGCAGCAGAACGCGCCCCGCACACGATCCGGCCCGCCACAGCGCCAAGGCGGCCACCGCCAGAGCGATGGCTATGACGGTCCTCTCAACGAGGAGCTACTCGGCCTCGAGCTCGATGATGAAGCTGGCAAAGGTGGCCAGCACGAGGGACCGCTCACTGAAGTGTCGCGCCGGTACAGCCGCACTCGTCCTGCGGCGTCACCGCTGGGGATGCCGCCGGCCGCGAAACGGCGACAGGCTCATCGGGAGCCACGACAACTTCGGCAAAGCCCTTCTCGCGGGCTCTCATCGTGCGGCGCCACTTGTAGATCAGGCTGGTCGCGACATCGTACTGACGGGCCACCGCCGCCACCGTGGCCCCGGGGTAAGCGCTATTTTCGCTGCACGTTGATGCGGGCGCTTTCGACGGATGGCCTTCGAATCGGGAACGGTATCTGGTCTGATCAGGCTGCTGTTGCTTTGTCGAAGTTGAAGGGCAGCAGATCCTCGATGGCTGCGTTCTCGGGGCGCTGAGGTAGTTCAGTGAGGACGTGGCGCAGCCACGCTAACGGCTCGACGCCACAGGCGCGGCAGGTCAACATCAGGCTGTAGATGACGGCGCTGGCCCTGGCTCCGTCGACGGTATCGCTGAACAGCCAACTTTTCCGGCCAGTGGCAAAGATTCTGA
>NZ_JAMYLZ010000046.1:0-40572 GCF_040318315.1 Mesorhizobium sp. M1227 | reverse complement strand
AAACGCCGGAGAAGCCGCAAGCTCGAAAGCGCTTGACCTCAACATGCCGAATAGAGAAGTGCTTCAGGACTGCTGCAACCCGGACTTTTTCAACACTATCGGTATCAATCGGTCGATTTCTTTCTGACGGCCGCCGACCGCTCGAGACAGCGCCATCGGCGACCTGCCAGGCGTCAGTCGCGCGATATGGACAGCCCCGCGAGAAGCGGCGCGTACGCGGCGAGCCTGCGGGATACGAACTCCGTGAAGAGCCGTACGCGCTTCGTCTTGCGTGTCTCCCCCTGTGTGAGAAGCCAGAGCGTTCCGTACATGTGCAGGTCGGTGCCCGGCACCCTCGCCAGCAGGGGGTCGGCATCGCCGACGAAGCAGGGCAGTGTCGTGATCCCGAGCCCTTGCCGTACAGCAACGATCTGCGCCTCGGCGTCCGTGGTCCTGAAGGGAACCGCCGTGGTGCGAACCTCACCCTCGCTGGCCCATTCCGGAATTCCATGAATGCTTATGACGATCCACCGGATGGGATCAGGTGCGCCCGCACGCCACGCGGCTAGTCGATCGCAGGACATATAGACGCCGCCGAACAGCTCCGGTCCCTTCAGGCCGTGAAGATTGAGCGGCAGGGTTTTGCGGTCGTAGACGACGCGGATCGCGACGTCGGCCTCTCGGTTGGTCAGATTTGCCAGCTCGCCGGACGACAAGATTTCCATCTCGATGTCCGGATGCAGACGCGCGAAGTCGGCGAAGTCCGGCATGAGCAGGTGTGTCGCGAGGGGCGGTGCCAGCGTCACCCGCAGAAGCCCGCGCACGCTCTGGTCGCGCCCGAAGACGCGCGTCTCCAGCAGGTGCGACGACACTTCCATCTGGTCCGCGAACTCGAGGACCTCCTCGCCCGCAGTCGTCAGGCGGTAGCCCGAAGGCAGCTTTTCGAACATGTGCACCCCGAGGCGTTCCTCGAGCTGGGCGACACGTCGCAGCACGGTCGAGTGGTTCACACCGAGGCGCTCGGCGGCGGCCCGCACCGAGCCTCCGCGCGCGACGGCAAGAAAGTAGCGAACGTCATCCCAGTCGATCATGGTGCAATCCGGCACCGCGCGGTGCGCCTTCCAAAGCCCGTATCTAACACATCGAACAGCAGTACGGGCGGTCATCATAGCCTATGTCGACGCGCGCGGCTCAATTCCGAACGGCGGACGCCGATCGTCGCGGCTGGCGTCAGTCGTCCAGCCGGATCGATTTCGCACCACCGATGTGCGCGCTTCCGCACTCAACAACTGACGCCGGCGGACCCATTTCGAGGTTCTCGGGGGTGTCCCCGCACAACCAAAGGCGAAGGCCTGGAAGGATAAGTCATGGGAAAGCTTGAAGGGAAGGTTGCAGTCATCACCGGCGGCGCTACCGGCATCGGCCGCGCCGCAGCAAAGCGCTTCATCGAGGAGGGCGCCTTCGTTTTCATCTTCGGCCGTCGGCAGGAAGCGCTCGACGCCGCTGTGGCCGACCTCGGGCCCAATGCCCGCGCGGTGAAGGGCTCGGTCTCCGATCTGACCGACCTCGACCGACTTTACGCTGCGGTGAAGGCCGAGCGTGGAACCCTCGACATCGTCTTTGCCAATGCCGGGGCGGGAAGCCAGCTTCGGCTCGGCGAGATCACCGCCGAGCACATTGACGAAACCTTCGACACCAATGTGAAGGGTACGATCTTCACGATCCAGAAGGCGCTGCCGCTGATGAGCGAGGGCGGTTCGATAATCCTGACCGGATCGAGCGCTGGCACCACGGGCGCCCCGGGGATGAGCGCCTACAGCGCGAGCAAGGCGGCAGTGCGCAACCTCGCGCGGACCTGGGCGGAGGACCTAAAGGGCACCGGCATCCGGGTAAACGTGCTGTCGCCCGGGGCCACTGCGACCGAGCTAGCGAAGGAAGCGCTAGGCGAGGAGGGCCAGAAGGTCTTCGCCTCGATGACTCCGCTCCAGCGCATGGCCGATCCGGCGGAGATCGGGGCGGCGGCGGCCTTTCTCGCGTCGTCGGACAGCAGCTTCATGACTGCCAGCGAGGTCGCCGTTGACGGCGGTCTTGCGCAACTCTGACGCGCTAACCCAGCGCCGTTGAAGGCCGGGGAATCAATACCAACACGGATCGGAGAAGCATTATGAGCTACGCAATTGTAGGATTCGGTAAGATAGGCCAGGCCCTCGCCCACGCCTTCGCCCGTAAAAACATCGACGTGGCCGTCGCGAGCCGCCGGCCGCCCGAGGCGTTGGCGCCGCAGGCTCGGGCGATTGGACCCACGGTCGTCGCCAAGTCGCTGCGGGATGCACTCGAGGCCGACACAATCATCTTGGCGGTCCCGTTCGGGGAGCATCGCGAGGTTGCGAAAGCCCTGCCGAGTTGGAAAGGCAAGACGGTCATCGACGCGATGAACGCGTTTCCAGTCCCTGAAGAGCTGGACGGTCTCCCGTCCTCCGCCTTCGTCGCGAAGGCGTTCACCGGCGCCAAGCTCGTCAAAGGGTTCAATCACCTGGTTGCGGCCACCCTGGCTGCCGATCCGATCGTCGAGGGCGGGCACCGTGTCGTCTTTCTGTCGAGCGACGACGAGGACGCGACCGCTCCCGTGGCGGCCTTGGCCAAACAACTCGGGTTCGCACCCGTCAAGCTGGGAAAGCTCAACGAGGGTGGCGCGCTGGTGCACGCGCGCGGCCGCACTTGGGGCCAGCTCATCTTCCAGGATTTGTTCAAGAAGGAGCAGTAATCGATGTACGACCATGTGACTTGGCCCGAGCGATATGATCCGAAAACGTCGGCCATCTACGCACTCAACGACATTGACGTGAAGGCGCCGCCTGAAGCGGTCTGGAAGCTGCTCGTCGAAGCCGAGAATTGGTCGAGCTACTTTCCCGCCGAGGATCAGGTCAAGATTCTGACGGGGGAGCCGGAACTGGCGCTCGGAACGCGATACAGCCGTGTGACGGTTGGATTTCCGATGAGTCTGGTCGTGACGGAATGCGAGCCCCTTCGCAGGCTCGCATGGGCGACGACAGTTGATGGCGACGAGACCGGCTCAAGCGCATACCATGGCTGGGTCATCACGCCTACGGACCATGGCTGCCATGTGCTGACCGAGGAAACGCAGCAGGGCCCCTTCTTCCTCGATGAACTCGGGCGCAAACATCCCGGCGCACTCTATCGGTATCACCAAGACTGGGTCGAAAGCCTCGCCCACGCAGCGGAGGCGGAAACAGCGAAGACGACAGTGGATTGATTGCGCTTCCTGTTTAATTTTGGAGATGAATGAGATGAATATCGAACTCAAAGGCCGCAAGGCCATTGTTACCGGATCCACCGCCGGTATCGGCCGCGCGACGGCGGAGGGGTTGGCACGTGCCGGTGCATCGGTCGTCGTCAACGGCCGTGGAAACGCTCGGGTCGATGAGGCGGTGCGGCAGATGCGGCAGGCCTTCCCCGGCAGCGACATCTCGGGTATCGCCGCTGATCTTGCGACAGCGGAGGGGGCAAAGGCCTTGATCGCGCATGCGCCTGACGCCGATATCCTTGTGAACAACGTCGGTACAGCACACATCCGGAGCTACAACGGCGTCGAGGATATCGCAAATATCCCCGATGAGGACTGGCTTGACCTCTTCCAGTTGAACGTAATGAGTGGCGTGCGCGCGAGCCGTCATTACCTGCCGCGGATGGTGGCGAAAGGCTGGGGCCGCATCGTGTTCATAAGTAGCGAATCCGCAGTCAACATCCCTAAGGAAATGCTCGACTATGGCATGACCAAGACCGCTCAACTCGCGGTCTCACGCGGGCTTGCCGAGGCGGTCGCGGGCACGGGCGTCACCGTCAACGCCGTCCTGCCGGGACCTACCCGCTCTGAGATCCTGGGCAACTTCATGGCGAAACAGGCTGACGCAAATGGAATCACGCAGCACGAAGCCGAGCAGGGCTTCCTGCAGGCGATGCGTCCGACGAGCCTCATCCACCGCTTCGCGACCACCGATGAGGTGGCCAACATGATCATCTACACATGCTCGGAGCAGGCTTCGGCGACCACCGGCGCGGCTTTGCGGGTGGATGGTGGCGTGGTCCGCTTCGTCGCGTAGCAGGACGACCAAATTGTGCCGTTCGCCAACTCGGGTCCGCTGTCGGCCAAGCTGCTGAAGCATGGCACGCTTAAGCCTACAGGGATCTGGCGCACGGCATGCGGACGGTCCACGCATTGCGGGAGCACTCTGAAACTATGCGAGGCACGAGAACGTATTCAGCTACGGCGCCGTCCCCGCTGTGCTCGGCGGCTGTGTGCTCGTCTCGTTGGTCCCGCCCCGGGGCTTAGACCATGATACAAATCCACGGAACATAATGTCTATTGTCCGAGGAATTGATCGGCGCTCCGATCCCAATCCAAAGCATGTGCTGTGAACGGCGCGGTGGATCGATCCCTTTGAGCATCTCTACACATAATCGAAGGTCTATCGCCGACCTGCAAAACAGCTGCTTGTTCTTGCAGACTCGCCCGCGAACTATCGCCTCCTATCGTTGACCAACAATTTCCGAATATATCCCACAGTACTCCAACCTACTCTACCGCACGCCCCCTCACTCCCACTCGATTGTTCGGACGGACCATAAGCATCTGATTTCCCTCGAAATTTCTCAGTTTAGATGACAATAAGCCGACATGGGGGCTGTCAAAAATCTACGCTGTTGATTTTAAACAGATTTTTCACTGAATATTTTTCGCATGGTTTCGGCATCTATCGAGGTCGATTGCCTCTGAGAGCCGATTTTTAGCGGCTGGGAGCCGCTCCGCTAACAGCGGAAAAGTACCGTCATGTCTCTTATAGCAAGGTTTCGTCGCCCGGGCGAGGCTCGTCCAATCCGCGCCCCAGAGCAAGCCTACACGAGGGCCTGACGCACCGTGTCGCCGTGAAGTCAGGTGGCCGGCAAGCCTGGATCGATGCCGGTCATGGCGATGGAGACGTCCCAGAGCCGCTTCGCAAGCGCGGGATCTTCGGCATGCGGCGCGCGCTTTGCTTCGCCGGCTACACCGCGGATTCCGCCAAGGCCGGTGGGACCGTAATAGCCTCCGGGCTTCACCTTGCCGGTCGCAGCCAAAAGTGCCGGCCACGCGCCCTTGTCGGAGCTATTGAGCAGCAGGCCGACGATTGGGCCTGCGATCTGGACAATCCCCATGTGGCGGCCAAGACTTGTATTGGCGAAGCCAGGGTGAACGCCGATGGCTGTGACGGGCGACTTCGCCGCGCGCAGGCGACGATCCAGTTCGAAGAAGAACAGCGCGTTCGCCAATTTGCTGCCGCCGTAGCGATCGGTCTTGATGTAGCTCTTGTCGGCGTTGAGGTCGTCCCAGTCGATCTTGGCCTTCAGATGCGCGATGCTCGAGGTCACGACCACCCGCGATCCCGGCGTCTCCGCCAGTTTGGGCAGGAGCAGCGAGGTGAGCGCGAACACGCCGAGATGATTGACGCCGAACTGCGATTCGAACCCCTGCTTCGTGCGCGTCAGCGGCGGATTCATGATCGCGGCATTGTTGATGAGTGCATCGATCCGTGGCTCCTTCGCCGCGATCTCGGCTGCGGTGCGAACGCTGTCCAGGTCACCGAGGTCGAGCGGCAACCAGACGAGATCGGCATTCGGCGTGATCCGCTTGATCCGCGCGATGGCGTCCTGCGCCCTGGTCTGCTCGCGGCAGCCAAGCAGGACGCGCGCGCCCCTGGCGGCAAGCACCCGCGCGATTTCGAACCCGACGCCGGCGTTGGCGCCCGTGACGATGAAGCTTTTTCCCGTCTGCTTGGGAACGTTAGCTTCGGTGAAACCCTTGCAATTCGACATTTTCGATCCTTATCTATGAGTGACTACATACTCATTTATGGGGTAAACTCAGGCGGCAGACCCCTTCCAGAAAAGGTCGAACCCGGCCTGCCGGATGGCGTCACTTTCCTGAGGTTTGGCTGTGACCGCGTTGATGCTGATGTCGGCCAAGTCGAAGAGAATGGTATCGATGTAGAAGGCGATCCTGTCAGGCGCGGCATGGCCGGCGAGACACTCCTCCACCATCGTCCGCGCATCCCGCTGCATGGCGTGACACCGGTTCCGGCTTTCCGCTGTCACGCGATCCGACACCTTCAACTGACGAAGGGCCTTGCGCGCCGTGGCGTGAGCCAGTCCCCAGTCAATCAGACGGTTCCAGACCGCGAATAGTCGGTCTTTGGGGGAAGCGTCCGCCGGATATGGCGCCAGCATCATCTCTACCAAGTCGGCCTCGATCTCGAGAAAGAGCTGGTTGAGCAGATCGTCCTTGGTTGGAAAGTAAGTGAAAAGCGTTCCCTCAGACACGCCAGCAGCCTTTGCGATCTTGGCCGTGGACGCGCCTGTGCCCAGGCTGGCGACGAACTTGGCCGCTGCATCGAGCAGTGCCTGTCGCTTTTCTTCACTGAGGGGACGCGCCATATTTCCGTCCAATGGCATTGAGTGAGTACATACTCGATTATGTATAGGGAATGGCATGAGATTGGTCAAGGGATGCAGCCCCGCATCTTTCGCGGTCCATACCGACCAAGCTCGAATGAAGATTGTGTGGGCACACGCCATGAGGCTGCGGCTGCCTTTTCAATAAGGGACGCAGTGGGGATCGAGATGTCTGTCGAAAGGGAAATGCATTGGATTCAGGGCCTTGATTGCAGTCCCCGGGGCATCATCATGCCTACTTCGATAAGAGCAGGTGATGGCACGCCCAGCCCTGACCAATCCAAAAGCGTGAACGGCACCACAAGCGGACATTACTCGGTATCTATCGAGATGTGTGAGCCGCCTACACTACGACACAGTTTCCCGCAGTATCCGAAACTACGCTCCCGTCACTCCCACTCGATCGTTTTGAGCCATCGTAACGCGTTGACGCGGCAGCACAAACTTTTCTGCACGCCCCAAAGAACCGACTCTGCGATCCGTCAGAAATCTGCGCTCTTGATTTCAAAAGGGAATTTCGGCGATTCGGGATCGGCTCGGTTTCGGCGACTATCGACAACAATCGGTCGATTTTCGAAGCCGCGCCGCAACAAGCCGCGACCCACTGGGGACCAAAAAAGGACCGTCAAACACGGCCGAACGGTCCGCACGGTAGCGCCCGGCATTCGCTCGTCGCCGTGGCGTGCCTCACTTGCCGTATGACGCAAGGAACACCCGTACGCCGGCCGCGGCGTGCCGTCGAAGCTTCGCCGGTTTCGGAATCGACTCGTCACCCAACAGCATGGCCCTGTTCAATGGCTCGCCCATAATCAACCAATTGAACTGGGAAGCGGCGACGGCCGGATCATCGATCGCAAGCAGGCCGTGATCAGCCAAACGCTCGAACAACACTGCCATCGCCGCAATTGCGCGCCCGGGTCCGCCATCGAAGAGTGCCTTTGCCAGTTCCGGGAAGCGGCCGACCTCGCCGATCACCAGACGGCGCAGCTGCATGACGCGCGGCGTGAGCACGGTGGCAAGCTGTCGGTAAGCATAGCGCTGAAGATAATCGGCAATATCTTCGCCCTCGGCGAGTTCGGGCATTTTACTGTGGACCCTATCGCTGGCTCGATTGGTCACGCTGCTCACGATCTCTACGAACAGCGTCTCCTTGCTCGGAAAATTCTTGTAGACGGTCTGTTTCGACACGGCCGCAAGCGCCGCGATCTCGTCCATGTTGGTGGCCAGATAGCCCTTTTGCAGAAACACCTCTGTAGCCGCATCGAGGATGGCCCGCCGCTTTTTCGCCGACCGTCCGTGCGGTTCGAGTTCTTCTGAAACACCTGCTGAACGCGTCGTGGTCATGCTCCTGGCGTGTCCGCTGCCGATTGACTCATGGGTACTAGACCGTCTAGTTTGATTTGGACCGAGATGCAACGGGGAGAGATCGACAATGCACATCCAGTTCGCGGAGCTTCCGGTGTTCGACCAGGAACGCGCCAAGGCGTTCTACATCGATCACCTGAACTGCCGCATCGTCGCGGATCAGCCCATGAGCAATGATCTGTGGCGATGGATCGAACTCGGATTTCCAGGTGCCGAAACCACCCTCCACTCCTAAGGCGCAAGGACGAAACACCATCTGAGGGGCCCGTCCTCGTGCTGGTTGACAACGAAATCGAAGTCACCGTTCAGAGACTCAAATCGCGAGGCGCCGAGATCATAGCAGAACCGCGCCCCGCGCCATGGCAACCGGGGCGCACGATCGCGGAATTTCGGGACAGCGAGGGCAATTGCATGATGATCACGAGCAGATGACGCACTCACCTATCATGACCGCAACTTGCTCTTGCGGTGGCGTGGAACTCAAAGCCTTCGGCAGGCCGATCGTGAGCAGTGCCTGCTACTGCGACGACTGCCGGAAGGGAGCTGATCAGATCGAAGCTTTGCCAGGTGCTGGCGCCATACGCGATCCCGATGGCGGCACCGCATACATCCTCTATCGAAAGGACCGCATCGAGTGCTCCAAGGGGGCCGAATTGCTGAGGGGTTACAAGCTTAAGGAAACTTCAGCCACGAATAGGGTCATCGCCATGTGCTGCAATTCAGCGATGTTAATGAACTTCGATAGAGGTCCGCATTGGGTCTCGGCATACAGAGCGCGGTTTCACGGAGAACTCCCGCCACTGCAGCTGCGGATTTGCACTAAGTTCAAGTCGGACAGCGATGTCATTCCTGACGACGTGCCGAGCCACCGGGGTTATCCTCTAGGGTTCGTCGTTAAACTTTTGGCATCGCGCGTGGCGATGTTGCTAGGTCGATAAATCGGCCGCCAGCCTGCGCGATAAGACATTCAGATAGGTGCGCAAATCGGATACAGCCTTGCCGCTCAGGGCTCAGGCCTGAACGAATTTCTGTAGGCGGTCCGCCACGATCAGCCCTGCCCGGCTGTTCAAGTGCACGCCGTCGGTGTGAAATAGCCAGCCATTTACGCGGGCGACATCATCCGGACGCTGCCGCAGCACCAGTACGCGAAAAGCATCGCGATAGAATGGAAGAAAGTTGAACGCCGTGTAGGCCCGGCCAGGCGAGGCGCGAACTTCCTCGGTGAGCGCCTCATGGAGCGGGACATAGCCGCAGCGTTCCTCGTGCGCGATGGCCACCACGATCGCAGAATATTCCTTGATCCGCCGGTTGAGCTCGCTCTGGAACGGGTCGTCCGAATCCGGCGCTTCTCCTATCGGAGGGAGCGAGCAAAGGCCGATGTCCGCCGCCGTCTCGCGCTTCAGCCTGCGTGCTATCTGGCCAGATTCTCGTGGAACCAATCGGGCGAAGGCGTGCGGGGCAGACGCTTCCAAAACGTAAAGAACCGCCGCACTTTGCGTGACACGAGCGTGAGAACATCATTCCCGCCGACCCAGACGATGACCTTGTCGGGACGGCAGGCGAGCACATCCGGCAACCGCTGCAGCGCATTGTAGGCCAAGTCGCCGCCGACGCCAAAATTCCGGAACTCAAATTGCCCGTTGCCCGGCCGCCGGCGGAGCTCCGCCATCCAATCGAATGCCTGGCGCTTGCCCGCCGTGCTGCTCGACCCGAGGCACGCCACGATTTTTCGTTGAGGACGCACCATCGTAACTCCGCCAGGCCAGAAGTGAGAAATCGTCGCCTTATGCTCTTCCCAAAACGGCCGGCCCAGTCATGAGTTTCAGGTCGGATTCCGCGGCGTTTTCCAACATCCATGGACAGGCATAATAATCTTCGATGCGATCGATGACGCGACCGGCGACATGGACACGAACCGGCCACGCGACCTGCCACCGGTCGCCTCGCTGGAAGAGCACGATCAGGACAGGCTCTCCGTCGATCGCCCCCAACTCCATGGTCCACGTCTCCGGGTTTCGCTCGTATTCGACGAAATAGGGAGAACTTCTGACTAGGCCGTCGAAGCAGTCGGCGACCCGCAACCGAGCATCGGCGCTGGTCAGGCTCCGCACGCCATCCCAGTCATGGCGGTTGAAGAGGTCAACATAGCGCTGCAAGAGCCGCGCGGTGTCGGGATCAAGCGGACGGTTCGGTTCACCGGCAGGTTCAGCGGGCAAGTCGGCGAGCTTCGCCCGTCCGCGGGAGAGCGCGGCTTTGACGCCCCCAACCGTCGAGTCCACGAGTTCTGCGGTCTCTTCCAGCGAATAGTCGAACACGTCCTTCAAGAGGATGCAGGCGCGCTCCTTGGGCGGCAAGCGGCCAACCAGCCGTTCGATGGCGCGGCGTGCATCGGTCGCTGCCGGCTCTGCAGAGACAACGCCGATGTCGTCCGAATAGCCGTGCTCCGCGCGCTCGCGCACATCGCGTCGCCTCAGAAAGTCGATGCAGCGATTGTGAGCGATGCGAAACAACCAGGGTTTTAGCCTGCGGGGATCATCGAGGGTCTCGATCTTCGTGTAGGCCTCGAACAGCGTCTCCTGCACGAGATCCTCACCGTCGAGGCGTGAGCCCGTCATGCGGGCGCAGTAGCGATGCAGTTGGGCGCGGGCGCCTGACACCGTCTCGAGGAAGGCGCGATATCGCGCATCGAACAGGCCGGTCGGTCGCTCGGGCATGTCCTTCAGCTGCCACATTTTGGTTTCAATTTGCCAGTCATGCGACCTCCTGACCTTCAGCGCGTGTTGCCGCGGTTGCGGCCAGACCAAGTTTGGGGCGAACCCATTGTGCCAACCGCGCGATCGCGTCGTCGGCTTCGGGAGCGCGGCCGGCCATCATCTGGAACGAGTGCAGCATCCCCGGAAATACGTCTAAGCGCATCTCGACGCCGGCGGCTTTCGCGCGGTCGGCGAGCGCTCGGCTGTCGTCGAGCAGGGTTTCGTCTCCACCCACTTGCAGATAGATCGGCGGCAGGCCCTTCAGATCGGCAAAGATCGGGCTGGCGAGTGGATGCCGGGGATCGGTCCCTGCAAGGACTTGCGATACCAGCATATCCACGACCGCCTTCTGGAAGAAGGCGTCCTTCTCGCGGTTGCTTTCGTAGGAGTGCCCGCTCGCCGACAGATCATACCAGCCAGAGATGCTGAGGATCGCGGCCGGCAGCGGCCGTCCCGCATCGCGGAGTTTCATCGCCGCCGCAACGATCAGGCCAGCACCAGCGGAATCGCCTGCAGCTATGGTGTGCTTCGGCGCGACACCCTGCTCGGCGAGCCATTCGAACGCGGTCACGGCCTGCTCGATTTGGCGCGGAAACTTGCTCTGGAAAACGTAGTCGTACGTAGCGAGCAGAGCGTAACAGCCGATCGCCTTAGCAAGGTGTCCGACCATCTTGCGATGGGTCCAGATCGATCCGCCGACATAGCCACCGCCGTGCAGGTAAAGCATGACCCGGTCTTTGGCCCCCGTTTTTGGCTGAACCCACAGCGCGGTCTTGTCGCCGACCTTCGTCTCGACGTAATCGACGCCGCCCGGTTCTGCCGTCAAAACGGACCACTCGGATGCTTCCTGTGGCGATTCTCGACCGCTGCGAAAAGCCTCCGCGAGCGTTTCGTAGTGTATCTTGTTCGCTAGGCTCTGCTTGCTGTTCATTTGTCACGCTCCAATTCGTCCAGGAGGGCGATGTCAAGGATGACCGTGCCCATGAACAGCTAAGACGGATGAACCCAGCGAAAGGATACGTGGCCGGCAGATGCAACGCCTCGCCGGTGGCAGTTGCCGCGGACCCCGGGTGTCAAACCCAGCAAGGCTAGGCTGCTCCACCCTTCTCTGTGGGACGTTCGTTCCAGACATTCGCCGATCGGCCAGATGCTTCGTCTATGCCGTCGCCGGGTGGCCGGGGCTGGGACTATTGACTATTATCGCCGAGCCAACATCGCCTTAAACGTGCTGCTCTATCCTCTTCTACTCCGCAGTACTCCTCGTCACTCCCACTCGATTATCAATCGTTAACTTAAGAACTTGAATTCGCTTCACAAAATGTTTTTTCGGTTTCTGCATACCGTCATATAGACCGCCAAAAGTACCGGCTTTTGAAATCATTGGTTTTTTCTGGCATATCGCGGAAATTATGGTTCCGCCATCTATCGGCAGGCGCGGCGGCGACATCACTCCTTGGCCCGCACCGCCGCCTCTACGCCAGACTACGCCGCCCACGATTCCTCCCGGAATTATACCGTCACGGCTCGGTCCGCCATCCCCGGCGCGTGAACGTCCTTCACCTTCAAACAACCGCTTGGCCAGGCGCGCGAAGTGAAGGTCGCGTTGTGAGGCCTGCTGTGCCCTCCCCTATCGCTCACCCTTTGCGTGTCAGAAAAAAGAATGTGACTCGACAAGGATATCATCTCCACGTCGGAGCAGGATTGAATTGAAGCCCTGCCTACGGTGTAGTCCTTCGTCGTCCGCGAGTTCGCCCCGCGACATTCATCCATTGCTGATCGCCAGCAAATGTTCGGCGTTGCGTGGGCCTCTCTGGCGCAATCGCGCCACATCTCTCGACGGCGGCAACCCGAACTGACGAGCATATTCGCGGCTGAACTGGTTTGGGCTTTCGTAACCCACACCGAACGCGACGGACGTGGCGTTGCCTTCTCCGGCAATGAGCAGGGATCGGGCGTGTAGCAAGCGCACGTGCTTTTGGTACTGCAGCGGGCTGAGCGCCGTCACGGCCTTGAAATGGCGGTGGAACGCGGAAACACTGAGAGCCGCCATCTCCGCTAAAGCCTCGACGCGCAACGGCTTGGCGAAGTTCTCCCTGATCCACTGGATGGCGATCCCGATCCGCGAGAGAGCAGTGTCAGGCGTGGCGACATCACGCAGCATCCAGCCGAGCGGCCCCTGCATCACGCGGAAGAGGATCTCGCGCTCGTAGGCAGGCGCCAGGGCTGCGATCTCGTTCGGACGCTCCATCAAGCGCAGCATGCGAAGCCAGCAGTCGAGCAGGTCCGGTGTGACCGGCGCGACGGAGAAGCCGGGTCTGTAGAGCTCACCTCCAGCAGGTTTGGGCAGGTCGGCCAGCAGATTGGCGACGATCGCCGGCTCCAGAGTCAGGCTGATCGCCAGATAGGGTTCTCCGTTTTCAGATGGGTGCACGGAGCCAACCGCCGGCAGATCGACCGACATCACGAAATAGGTCGCGGGATCGTAGCGAAACGTCCGATCGCCGACCGTCATCGTCTTCGACCCTCTCAGGATCAGATTGACCATGGGATCGTAGACGGCGGCAAGCTGATGTTCCGGTATGTCGCCCTGAACCATGGCGACACGCGGAATGCCCGTCTCCGTGCGGCGGTTTTCCGCGCGAGAAGCCAGCTGCCTGAGTTCCTGAAGCTGCGTGCCCATGGGCATCGTTGTTTCACAGCGGTGCACGCCGATCAACAGGGAAGCAGAAATAGGCAAGATCCGAGTAGGATCGTGCGAGCGGCCGCGATCCCCCGCGCCTATCACCTGGTCAGCAAATCCAAGGAGCACCAAATGAGCATCGTCATCATCACAGGCGGCAGCCGCGGCCTCGGCGCCAGCGTCGCGATCCAGTGCGCCAGGCGCAGCATGGGTGTCATCCTGACTTACAACAGCAATCCGGATGCGGCAGCGAAGGTCGGCAAGGCGATCGTAGCGGATGGCGGCAAGGCAGTCGCCATAAAGCTGGACGTCAGCGACAGTTCGGCGTTCCTTGCGTTTCGCGACGCAGTCGGCGAAGCGCTGGCAAGGACCTGGAACAGAAAGACCTTCGATTTCCTCGTCAACAATGCGGGGTACGGGCTCTATAACCCCATCGCCTCGGTGACCGAAGAGCAGTTCGATGGACTGTTCCGCGTGCATCTCAAGGGGCCATTCTTTCTCACGCAGGCCCTGCTTCCCCTGATCGCCGATGGCGGTCAGATCGTGAACGTCACCAGCGCAACCAGCCGCGTCGCGACCGCCGGCGTTGCGCCCTACGCCTCCTTCAAGGGCGGCCTCGAGGTGCTGACGCGCTACATGGCCAAGGAATTCGGCGAGCGCCGCATCCGTGCCAACTCGATCGCGCCGGGGCCCATCCGCACCGAGCTTGGCGGTGGGCTAAGCGAAGAATTCGAGGCGCTACTCGCCGGGCAGACTGCGCTCGGTCGCGTCGGCGAACCGGACGATGTCGGCTGCATGGTCGCCAGCCTGCTGTCAGACGAGAACCGCTGGATCAACGCCCAGAACATCGAAATTGGCGGCGGCTACATGATTTGAGGAAGCTCACATGCTCGATCATGTGCTCCTGACAGTAAATGATACGGCGCGGTCGATCGCCTTTTGCGAAAGGCCACTTCCTATGCTCGGGGTCACCGACCGCCTCGACTACGACGGTAAGGACGGACCGGCGGGGCATCCCGACCTCAAGGGCTTCGGCGCCAAGGGCCGGATGTTCTTCTGGCTGAGGGAGGGCTCGGCAGCACCCGGCGCGGTGCATGTCGGTTTCGCCGCCGATTCTGAAGCGATGGTGAATGCCTCCCATGCCGAAGCTTTGGCGGCCGGTGCGACCAAGATCAACGCACAGGGACCGCAGCTGCACTACGATCCCCGCTACTATGCGGCGCAGGTCAGAGACCTGGACGGTTGCAGCCTCGAATTCGTCTTCAAGAGCTGGCAGCACGGGAGCTAAGGCGATGACCGCCAACACCTTGCGCAAAGCGGCAGATGCGCTGATCGCGGCAACCAACGCGTTCGACGCCGACGCGGCGGTGACCTTGTTCACGCCAGATGCGGTGATCGACGACCCGTCGACCGGCCACCGATTCGACGGTCATGCCGGCGTCCGCGATTACATCGAGCGGTATTTCGTAGGCTATCACACGGTCACCCGCTTCCTCTCGATCGACGGCATCGGCGCCGGCCAAGCGCGCGTGCGGGTCAATTTCACCGGAGACTTTGGTCACGAGACCGGCCTTCTTGACATCTCGGTTAATGCCGCCGGGCTGATCGTTCGCATTGACGCCGATCTCGAATAACTAGACTAGCTTTACGAACCTGCCGTTCTCGTCTCTCTACAGTTCCAGCAGTCTGTCCAGCGCACGCAGCAGCTTTTGGGCGAAGCGCAACGCGTCGCGTACAACGTCCAGAACATCGACCAGGCGTAGCACATCACCCTACGGCAATGCCTCGATGTCCACCCGGACCAGCAGCTCGTCGCCGACGCACGCGAACCCTGGCAGAACAACGTCGGCGGGCATCGAGGGGAACGTCTCGGCATTTCAATTGGGCTGCGAAAGCGCGACGCAATTCAATCGTGAGTTCCGGCGTCTGTTTGGCGCTCCCCCTCTGCGCGACGTGAAGCGCCTGCGCCGGTTCGAACAGGCCGCGCAAGAACGTCGCTTCGACGCGACGACATCGACGTGCACTGAATGGAATCGACGAGAGATCAATTTGCGAGCCGCTCTATGACTAGGTCGAGCAAGGCTCGTAACCGTGCGAGCCGCCGTAAGTCCCGGTGGTAGCCCACATGGGTATCCCGGCCGGGTGGCGTTTCGCCGATGTCTATCGCTGCGAGCCCAGGCGTGCGGTCGCCCAGTGGCCTCGGCAAAACCGCAAGCCCGGCGCCCTGCGCACAAAGCTGCGCCTGGACCTCGCGATTGTTGCTGCGCAGGCAGACTTCAGCGTTAGGCAGCTTCTGTTTAAGCCACACTGCGTCGGGCATTTCTGCGTATGCCATATCCATGGTGATCAAACGCGCGCCCGCACCGTCTCCCAGCAACGGGGAGGCCATGCCTGCTGGTGCGTAGAGCGCATAGGGAATGTGCATCAGTCGACGCGAGATCACTTCCACATCGCTGAATGGGGTAATCCGAAACACCAGATCGGCCTCTCGCCGGGGAAGGCTGTAGAGGCGCGCGTCGGTGAGCAACTCCACGCATAGCTTCGGATGCCGGCGGCCAAACTCGGCTAGAACGGGAGCCAGCATGATGTGACCAAACCAATCCGACGACGAAACGCGCAAGTTGCCCTCGAGATGCGCCTCGGCGCCGGCAAGCCGCCGCTCGAAGGCGAGCGCCTCTTCCTCGATCTTTTCGGCATGGCCGAGCACCGCTTGACCTTCGTCGGTCAGAACAAAACCGTCGGAGTTGCGTTGGAAAAGCGTATGGCCGACAGCCTCTTCCAGCGCGCGCAATCGCCGACCCATTGTCGGCTGCGTCTGCCCAAGTCGGCGCGCTGCTGCGCCCAAAGTGCCCTCGCGGGAAATAGCCAGAAATATCTTTAGATCGCTCCATTCCATCCTTGATACTCAAACGTGCTCGCATGGATTCTCACGAAGATCGCCCATCTTCATGCGATTTCATATGCAGCAGATCGAGGCGGGGCGCCATGGGAGGCGCGATATATTCGAGCCGGGAATGCAAGCGCCGGCTCGAATCGTGGGATTCTTGAGCATCCACGCCGCCCGTCACGCAGATATGGGTGGGGCCAACCGAGCAAATTCCTCCCGCGTCGCGGGATTTCCGTCAATCGACTCGTAAACCGTCTTGCTTCGTTCGAGCATGCCCATCAGAGACTTCGGACCTTCGAACGGGCGTCCGCCAATGTGCCAGCCATCGGTGTGGAGTTCCTCGATCAAGACCCACACTACTTCGCGAAACGCCTCGGAACCTTCGAAGCGAACCATGACGTCTGTGAGGGCCTTGGCCATTTCATGCTTCTCCTCGGCGGAGAAGACGTTGTCGACCAACGTAACGCGAATATAAGCATGATGTTTTCCTTTTAGGTTCTTGGGATCCGTGAACGGAGACGTCGTCTGGGAGGCTGTCACGGTCCCGGAACAGCCCGCTTCGACGTTCCGCATCAGACGTCTATGTCGACGACCAGCTTGCCCTGGGCATTGCCATCTTCGATGGCAGCGTAGGCGTCGCTCGCTGTTTCGAGTGTGAAGAGACGCGGATCGACGATCGGGACAAGCTTGCCAGCCTCGGCCAGCCGCGCGGCCTCCCGCATGATCTCGCCGTGGTGTTCACGGCCAATGCCTGTCAGCAGCGGAAGAAGCGTGAACACGCCCGAATAGGTCGCCGCCTTGAACGACAGTGGCGCCAGTGCGTGACTACCCCAACCGAGGGAACTGACGACATGGCCAAACCGCTTGACGGAGGCGAATGACGCGTCCAGCACCGTCCCGCCGCCGGTGTCGTAGACGACATCGAAGCCGCGACCGTCCGTGTATTCGGCGACATATTGCTCCACCGTCTTCTCGCGATAATCGATCGCGACCGCTCCCAGGCGCTCGATCAACGGCTTCTTCGCGGCTGCGTCAGTGGCGTACACCTCGGCGCCGAACGCCTTCGCGATCTGGATCGCAACATGACCGACGCCGCCCGCACCGCCCTGGACCAGGACCTTCTGACCTGCCGAAACCTTGGCACGATCGACAAGGCCCTCCCATGCGGTGATGAAGACCAGCGGCAGCGCTGCCGCCTCGCGCATGGACAGGTTCGTGGGCTTCGGTGCAAGCAGCCGCGCATCGACTGCTGCGAACTGGGCCAGCGAACCTTGGTTCCCGCCCACGCCTCCGGTCATGCCAAAGACCTCGTCCCCGCGTTTGAACGCGGTGACACTCGGACCAACCTGCTCGACGACGCCGGCAAGGTCGATGCCGAGAATCGCCGGAAGCGGATGTTTCGCATGTGCCGCAGCGCCTGCGCGGATCTTAGTGTCGAGAGGATTGACGCCGCTCGCTCTGACCCTGACGAGAACCTCGCCGTCGCCAGGAACGGGCCGCGAGACTTCCGAGAGCCTGAAGGGCTGTTTGAACTGACCCAAGATCAGCGCATGCATGGTGTGAGTGGATTGGGACATTGACGTACTCCGTTGTTTGTTGACGGACTTACGTTGCCCCATTTAAAGCCGCTTGGAGATTAACGATACTGCATGACATCCAAACATAAATGTTTGGCCCGAGCGTTGGAGCAACCGGCCTTGCGCACCAGCGTCAGCGCCACGACCTGGTCGACCAGCCTGGCCTCAAGCGGCGCGATGCCCGGAGGCCGGGTCTTGACGCGCAGCAGTCCTTCGACACCCTCGGCCATGAAGCGTTCCTTCCATCGCCACACGCAGGTTTTCGACTTGCCGGTCGCCGCCATAATCGCGAGCGTTCCAAGCCCCTGATCGGTCAGCAGAATGATCCGCGCCAGACATGCTTCTGCGGCGAACTCCGCCCCGCCACGATCGCTTCAAGCCGAGCCCTGTCCGAGGCCGTTACAGAAATGCTGATGCCAGTACGCATCCCCTAACGTCGCACGCTGCGGCGACAACAGAAATCCCAACAGGACTCTTTCGTCCCAATCAATCCACTAGAAGTGGCCGCAGATCGGAGTTGCCGGGCAAAGATGGAGAAAGCCAGCTTAGCGGAGTGAAAAACTCGACTAGAATGGTAATTGCGCGGCGATGAAACTAGCCGCCCAAACTACGATATTGCCGCCGTTTGTACCCCTCACTCCCACTCGATGGTGCCTGGCGGTTTGCTCGTCACGTCGTAGACGACGCGGTTGATGCCGCGTACCTCGTTGATGATGCGGGTGGCGGCTGCTCCCAGGAATGCCATGTCGTAATGGTAGAAGTCTGCCGTCATGCCGTCGACCGAGGTGACGGCGCGCAGCGCGCAGACGAACTCGTAGGTGCGGCCGTCGCCCATCACGCCGACGGTCTGCACGGGCAGCAGCACGGCGAAGGCCTGCCAGATGGCGTCGTAGAGTCCGGCCTTGCGGATCTCGTCGAGATAGATGGCGTCGGCCTCGCGCAGGATCTCCAGCTTTTCGCGGGTGATGCCGCCCGGACAGCGGATGGCGAGACCGGGACCGGGGAACGGATGCCGGCCAATGAAGCTGTCGGGCAGGCCGAGCTCCTTGCCGAGCGCCCTCACCTCGTCCTTGAACAATTCGCGCAGCGGCTCGACCAGCTGCATGTTCATGCGTTCGGGCAAGCCGCCGACATTGTGATGCGACTTGATCGTCACCGACGGGCCGCCGCTGAAAGAGACGCTTTCGATGACGTCGGGATAGAGGGTGCCTTGTGCCAGGAAATCGGCGCCGCCGAGCTTCTCGGCCTCCTCCTCGAACACTTCGATGAACAGCCGCCCGATGGTCTTGCGCTTCTTCTCGGGATCCGACTCGCCCTCGAGCGCGCCGATGAAACGGTCCGAAGCGTCGACCAGGATCAGCGGCAGATTGTAATGCTGGCGAAACATCTCCACCACGCCTGATGCCTCGTCCTTGCGCATCAGCCCGTGGTCGACAAGGATGCAGGTGAGCTGGTCGCCGACCGCCTCGTGGATCAGCAAGGCCGCGACCGAGGAATCGACGCCGCCCGACAGCGCGCAGATCACCTTGCCCTTGCCGACCTGCTTGCGGATCGTCTCGACCGCGTGCTCGCGGTAGGCGCGCATCGTCCAGTCGCCTTCGATGCCGGCGATGTTGTGGACGAAGTTGCGGAGCAACCTGGCGCCGTCCGGCGTATGCACCACTTCGGGGTGGAACATGAGGCCGTACATTCTGCGCTCGACATTGCCGAAGATGGCGAAGGGCGAGCCCTCCGATTTTCCGAGCACCTCGAACCCCTTGGGCAGGGAGATGACGCGATCGCCGTGGCTCATCCACACCTGATGGCGCTGGCCGGGCGCCCACAGGCCCTCGAACAACGGGCTGTCCTCGGCGATCTCGACGAAGGCGCGGCCGAATTCGCGGTGGTCGGAGCTTTCGGCGACGCCGCCCATCTGCACGCACATCGCCATCTGGCCGTAGCAGATGCCGAGCACCGGCACGCCGGCATCGAAGACGATCTGCGGCGCGCGCGGGCTGCCGATGTCGCCGGTCGAGGCCGGGCCGCCGGACAGGATCACCGCCTTCGGATCGATGCGCTTGAACGCCGCCTCGGCCGACTGGAAGGGTACGATCTCGGAAAACACGCCGGCCTCGCGGATGCGGCGGGCGATCAGCTGGGTGAACTGGCTGCCGAAATCGACAATCAGGACGGTGTCGGGATGATTGGCTGTTTTCATGGCGAGCGTTTAGAGAAAGAAACGAGTCGGCGCAATGGGTTGTGAGGTCGCGCTTTCACTTCGATTCCGGTGTGTCGTCCTGAACGCCAGAGGCTTTGTCCAATGCATCAGTTTGCGTTGTATCGAGTGACCGCAAGGCGCCCATCAGCGCCGCGAAACGCTCGTGACCAAGGCGGGCAACATAGCTCCGTTCGATCTGCAGCTTGATGCGGTCGCCATCGCGCAGGGCGTCCAGGCCCTTGCGGGTGTAGCGCACAAGCTTGCCGCGGCCGTCTTGCGGATCGGGCAGACGCTGCAACACACCTTCCGTCTCCAGGCCATCGAGCAATTGCTGAATCGCCTGCTTTGAGATCGCCGAGCGCTCGATCAGCGCCGACTGGCGCATGCCGCCGCGCGGGATATGTCCAAGCAGGCCGGCACGCGCTTCGGTGAACCAGTGATGGCCGGCAGCGCGCATCGCAGCGGCGAACTCGGTCTGCCAGGCGCGGCTCGCCTGCCACAGCCGCCAACCTATGTGATCCGGCAGCGCTTCAGGTTTTTCGTCAAGGCCCTTGACCAAATTCTTCTCGCCCGATACATAGTCAAGCATCTTGACTACTAGTTCACTCTAAGTGGCGATGCCGGTCAAGGCAATCGGCGACTTCAATTCAGGAGGAAATCATGGCAGCACTTCAGAAGGAAACCCTTGCAATGCTCATTCCGGGCATGACCCATGTGTTGGAACGAAACGGCAAGGAGGCTTACGTCTATTTTGAAAGCGAGGGTGCCGCGCACATGCTGCTCGACGATGGCGAGGCGCGACGCGGGCGCTGGCGGATGCTCGATGACGGTTATGTCGCCGAATGGGACACCGGCGCGACCGGGCGGTGGACCCTCGATCACGAGCCCGGGTCAGTCACTTACATCAATCGCGACAACGCCGTTCGCTTCAGGATGATCGGCGTGCTGTTCGGCAACGCTAAGAACCTGCCGCCCCAACAAGCTTGAAGTCGATCGCGCCTGAGGCGATCGCCTGTTGCAGCAGTTGCACCGCCGCGGCCAGCTTCTCGTCGATGACGTGCAGATATTCGGTCCAGTCGCCAACGTGTCTCAGATCGGCCGCGCCGTCGGAAATGCCGCGCAGGCCGATAAGCGGAACGTCGAACAGCTGGCAGGCGCGCAGGCAGGCGAAGGTCTCCATATCGACCATGTCGGCGGCGATCGCGTCGTAGGCGGCGCCGGAGACGATTGCCGCCCCGGTCGACAGCGTCGCCTGTCTGACGCCTGGTATCCTGAACGGCAGCGGCACGCTGACAGGCAGATCGAGGAACGGCGTGGCGCCCTTCTCGAACCCCAGGGGCGAGGCGTCCATGTCGCGGTAGCCAACCGAAACGGCCTGGTAGATTTCCGTCTGCTCCAGCGTCCGGCTGCCCGCCGACCCGAGCGACACGACGAGATCGGGCAGCGCCATCCCGGCATGCAGCCGGGATAGTTCGGCGCTGAGCCCGATACCGGCCTCGACCGGCCCGACGCCGGTCAGCAGCGGCGTGAACAGCCGCTGCAGGTGTGGACCGTATTCGGCCTCGGCCGCCATGACGAAGAGAACGGACTTGCCGGAGATCAGGGTGAGCTCACCAGGTGTCTTGCCGGCCATGATCGTCCATCCTCCCTACCCGCTCCTCAGCCCTCGATACCGTCGCGGCCGAGCACCGTCATCATCGTTCCGGTCATCGTGGCGATCAGCTTGGCCTCGCCGTCGACGGCGAACGCATAGGCTTGTCCGTCGGCGACGATGATGGTGCGGCCGGGCTTGGTCACCGAGCCGCGGAACAGGAAGCGCTCGCCCCTGCCGGGCGCCAGCAGATTGACCTTGAACTCGATGGTCAGCACGCCGGAATTTTCCGGCATCAGCGAGAATGCCGCATAGCCGCAGGCCGAGTCGAGAGCCGTCGAAATGACGCCGGCATGGAGAAAGCCGTGCTGCTGCGTCAGCGCCGCAGAATAGGGCATTTCGATCTCGATGATGCCGGGCGTCACCAGCGTTAGCTCGGCGCCAATCGTCATCATCGCGTTCTGGCGCGCGAAGGACGTCCTGACGCGGTCCTCATAATCGGGAGCAGGAACGATCTTTGCTGCCATGGCCGTCGCCCTTCGTTTCTCGGCAAATCTTATTGCAAAGGCATTTATCGCAGAGGGGTGGGCGGCAGGCAATCGCAAATGCTGCACTGCAGCATTCGGCTTAGCCCTGTATCGATGGCAACGATTCAGCCGGCCCGCCGCAGCGCGCAGAAGTAAAAGCCGTCGGTGCCGCTCAGCAATGGCGACAGCGAAATGCCGCCCGCAGCGCCAATGCGCATTGCCGCTTCGTGGCCCGCAAAACGGCTGTCCCAAAGCTGGCGGTGATCGAGCGGGACAAAACCGGGATGGCGGCCCCGGAAGGCCGAAACCTGGTCGCCATTCTCCTCGTCGAACACCGAACAGGTGATGTAGACCAGCAGGCCGCCGGGTTTGACGAAGTCCCTGGCGGCATCGAGGATCGTCTCCTGCTCGCCCTTGCGGGCGTCGAGCTGTCTTTGCGTCAACCGCCATTTGGCGTCCGGCCGGCGCCGCCAGGTGCCGCTGCCGGTGCAGGGCGCATCGATCAGGACGATATCCATGTGCTTGCCGAGCGGCGCCAGTTCGGCCGGCTTGGTGACGATCTGCACATTGCGGTTTTCCGAGCGGCGGATGCGGTCGAAGATCGGCGCCAGCCTGGCCTTCTCGGCATCGTGGGCGAATATCTGGCCGCGATTGTCCATCGCCGCGGACAGCGCCAGCGTCTTGCCGCCGGCGCCGGCGCAAAAATCGAGCACCTGCATTCCAGGTTCGGCGCCGGCCAGTTCGGCCGCAATCTGCGAACCCTCGTCCTGAACCTCGAACCAGCCTTTCTGGAAGGCCGGCTCGGCCTGCACGTTCGGGTGCCTGCCGTCGCCTTCGATCGGCGGGATGCGGATGCCGTGCGGCGCGATCCGCGCAGGCTTGGCGCCGGTCTCCGCCAGTTCCGCCAGCACCTTGCCGCGATCGGCCTTCAGCGTATTGACCCTGAGGTCGAGCGGCGGGCGCGTCGCCAGCGCGGCACCCTCTTCCACCCAGGCCGTGCCGAACGCCCGTTCGAACAGCGGCATGCACCAGTCGGGGATATCTGCCCTGACGGCCGGCGGCGCATCGGCAAGCCGGCGACCGCCGAGCGTTTTCAATTCGTCGGCGGTAAGCAGCGGCGGCGCGAACTTGTCGCCCTCGAGCGCCTCGTTCAGCGACTGCGCCGTCTGGCCCCATTCGAGCAGCAGCGCGCCGAAGCCGATGGCGCGCGGTGTGTCTTCGCCCAACAGCCAGCCGGCCGAGCGCTTGCGGCGCAGCGCGTCGTAGACGATGTTGCCGATCGCGGCGCGGTCGCCGCCGCCGGCGAAGCGGTGCGACAGGCCCCAGTCTTTCAGCGCATCGGCCACCGGCCGGTGGCGCCGGCCAATGTCGTCAAGCACTTCAATGGCTGCCGCCAGCCGCCCGCCCAGTCTCATTGTCGTCTTCCATTACTCAGTAAATTAATTCCGGCCCTGCTCTTAGAGCTTTTCGTGCCCTGATTGAAACAGTTCTGTTTCGCCGACGGCGAGACGATCCATGCCGACGGGTGACGAATGTGGATTGGTGCATCGCGAGCCGCGGCCACCAGGCGGGCGCCGGCATGCGGAACGAAACAATTCGATCAGTATATTACATGCTTCTAATGTGCGTGTCCGGCGCTCACAAGCATAGCGGCTTGCGAAACTGCTCTGCTTTGCAAGTTTTCCGGTTGCGAATACTCTTTGCGCGGTGATTCGCGTCGCAGAAAAAGCGGAGCCGCGGGTCGATACGAGGAGAGGGCAATGAAAACTTATCTGGCGGAAGTTCTAGGCACGTTTCTATTGGTGTTCATCGGCACGGCTTCGGTGGTGACGGGCGGCTTCGGCGGCGCGCTGCCGCTCGGCCAGGAAGGTATCGGTCTGGCGTTCGGCATCGGCCTGATAGCGGCCGCTTACGCGATCGGCCCGATTTCGGGCGCGCACCTCAATCCGGCGGTGACGCTCGGTGTGTTCCTCGCCGGGCGGATGCCGGCCAGGGACGTCATTCCCTATTGGATCGCGCAGGTCATCGGCGCCATCATCGCGTCGCTGGCGCTGTGGATCATCGTCTCCGGACAGGTCGGCGGCCACACCGGCGGCTTCGGCGCCAATGGCTGGGATGTGACGAAATGGGGCGTCAGCTCGGCCTTCCTGTGGGAGCTGATCGGCACCTTCACCTTCGTCACGGTGATCCTCGGCGTCACCAACGCCAAGCACACGACGGCCTTCGCCGGCCTGGTCATCGGCCTGACGCTGGCCGGACTGCACTTCGCCATCATTCCGGTGACCGGCACATCGCTCAACCCGGCCCGTTCGATCGGACCGGCGCTGTTTTCGGGAACTGCGGCGATCGGCCAGCTCTGGCTGTTCATCGTCGCGCCGCTGATCGGCGGCGCCATCGCCGGCGTGGTCGCCAAGGCCGGTATCTTCGAGAAAGACTGACTTTTCGAAGGCTTCATGAAAAAGGCGCGGGTCGAGGCCCGCGCCCTTTTTTGTTGCGTCGAGAAATTCGTATGCCCGGATCAGGCCGCGAGGTCAAAACGGTCGGCGTTCATCACCTTGGTCCAGGCGGCGACGAAATCCCTGACGAACTTCCGCCCGGCGTCCGCCGACCCGTAGACCTCGGCCAGCGCACGCAATTGCGCGTGCGAGCCGAAGATCAGGTCGGCGCGGGTGCCGGTCCACTTGACTGCCCTGGTCTTGCGGTCGCGCGCTTCGTAGACTTCATCGGAACCGGCGGCCGGATCCCAGATCGTGTTCATGGAGAGCAGGTTGACGAAGAAATCGTTGGTCAACGTGCCCGGCCTGTCGGTGAACACCCCGTGCTTCGACTGACCGGTGTTGGCGCCGAGCACCCGCAACCCGCCGACGAGCACCGTCATCTCCGGCGCCGTCAAGGTCAGCAGCTGCGCCCGGTCGACCAGCATCGCTTCGACCGACATCGGCGGCTTGCCCCTGACATAATTGCGGAAGCCATCGACTTTCGGCTCGAGCGCGGCGAAGGACTGGACATCCGTCTGTTCCTGCGAGGCGTCCATGCGGCCTGGCGTGAACGGCACCCCCACGTCATGGCCGCCGTCTTTCGCCGCCTTCTCGATCGCGGCGACGCCGCCAAGCACGATCAGGTCGGCAAGCGAGACCTTCTTGCCGCCGGACTGCGAGTTATTGAAGCCCTTCTGGATGCCTTCGAGTGTCTCGAGCACCTTGGCCAGTTGCGCCGGCTGGTTGACCTCCCAATCCTTCTGCGGCGCCAGGCGGATGCGGGCGCCGTTGGCGCCGCCGCGCTTGTCGGAGCCGCGGAAAGTCGAGGCCGAGGCCCAGGCGGTCGAGACCAGTTCTGCGACGGACAGGCCGGAGGCCAGGATCTTCGCCTTCAGCGAGGCGATGTCCTGCTCGCTGACCAGCTCGTGGTCGATTGCCGGTATCGGGTCCTGCCAGATCAGCTCTTCCTTCGGCACGAGCGGGCCGAGATAGCGGACGGCCGGACCCATGTCGCGATGCGTCAGCTTGAACCAGGCGCGGGCGAAGGCATCGGCGAACTGATCAGGATTCTGATGGAAGCGCCGCGAGATCTTCTCGTAGGCCGGGTCGACGCGTAGCGCGAGGTCGGTGGTCAGCATCGCCGGCGCGCGGCGCTTCGAGGGATCGTGCGCGTCCGGCACGGTGCCTGCACCGGCGCCGCCCTTCGGCGTCCACTGATGGGCGCCGGCCGGGCTCTTGGTCAGCTCCCATTCGTAGTTGAACAGATTGTCGAAGAAGTTGTTGCTCCATTTGGTCGGCGTCGTGGTCCAGGTCACCTCGAGGCCCGAGGTGATGGCGTCGCCGGCAATGCCGGTGGCATGCTTGCTCGACCAGCCGAGGCCCTGCGCCTCGATGCCGGCGCCTTCCGGCTCCGGGCCGACCAGCGATGCATCGCCGGCGCCATGGGTCTTGCCGAAGGTATGGCCGCCGGCGATGAGCGCCACGGTTTCCTCATCGTTCATGGCCATGCGGGCGAAGGTTTCGCGGATATCGCGCGCCGCGGCCAATGGATCGGGCGTGCCGTTCGGGCCTTCCGGGTTGACGTAGATCAGCCCCATCTGCACGGCGCCGAGATGGCCCTGAAGTTCGCGGTCGCCGGAATAGCGCTCGTCGGCGAGCCACTTGGTTTCCGATCCCCAGTCGACGTCCTGCTCCGGCTCCCAGACATCGGCGCGGCCGCCGGCGAAGCCGAAGGTCTTGAAGCCCATCGATTCCAGCGCGACGTTGCCGGTGAGGATCAAAAGGTCGGCCCAGGAGATCTTCCTGCCGTATTTCTGCTTGACCGGCCACAGCAGCCGGCGCGCCTTGTCGAGATTGGCGTTGTCCGGCCAGCTGTTGAGCGGCGCGAAACGCTGCTGGCCGGCGCCGGCGCCGCCACGGCCGTCGCCGATGCGATAGGTACCGGCGCTGTGCCAGGCCATGCGGATGAAGAGCGGGCCGTAATGGCCGAAATCGGCCGGCCACCAATCCTGCGAATCGGTCATCACCTGGTGCAGATCCCTGATCACCGCATCGAGATCGAGGCTCTTGAATTCCTTGGCGTAGTCGAAGTCCTCGTCCATCGGGTCCGAGAGGCTGGACTGCTGATGGAGGACGCCAAGGTCAAGCTGGTTCGGCCACCAGTCACGGTTGCTCCTCCTGGCCGATCCATGTGGGACCGGGCATTTGCCGGCGCTGTTGTCGTCGGTTTTCGCGTCCATCTTTGCCTCCGATTTGTTGATTTTTCGGGATTTTGTTGATTTTCCGGGCAGGGCCGGCGGCCGCGCCATCCTGGAATGGTTCCAGACTAGCCCGCCCAGCCCATAAAGACAAATTGCCTTTGCTGTTTATTCTGATAGGTTTTCCTTATGATCGGTTTGACCGTCCGGCAGATGCATTATTTCGAGGCGCTGGCGCAGACGCTGCATTTCGGCCGTGCCGCAAAACTCGCCGGCGTCAGCCAGCCGGCGCTGTCTTCGCAGATCGCCGAGATGGAGCTGCGGCTGAATTGCCGTCTGTTCGAGCGCGGCGGCAAGGTGGTGCGGATGACCGACGAGGCCGTGGCCCTGCTGCCGCGCATCGAGCGCATCCTTGCCGACGTCCGCGACGTCGAGGCGACGGCCCGGCGCGGCCGCCCGGCGCTGGAAGGCCGCTTCCGGCTCGGCATCATCCCGACGGTGGCGCCCTATCTTTTGCCGCATGTGCTGCCGGAGCTGAAACGGCATTTCCCGGCCTTGCAGCTGGAACTGCGCGAAGCGGTGACCGCCTCGCTGGTCGAGGACACCAGTTCGGGAAAGCTCGACGCCTTCGTCGCGGCACTGCCTCTCGATTACCCAGGCCTGGTTACCGAGGAACTTTTCTCCGACCGGTTCTTCCTGGCCGTGCCGGCCGGCGATCCCGCCTTCGCCTCGCCGCCGGTGCCACCGGAGAGCCCGGCGCTGGAGCGGCTGATGCTGCTCGAGGAAGGCCATTGCCTGCGCGAACAGGCGCTCGCCGTCTGCGGCAGCGTGCGGCCGGTGGCGATGGCAAGCTATGGCGCGACCAGCCTGACGACGCTCTTACAGATGGTGGCGCACGGGCTCGGCGTCACGCTCATCCCGGAAATGGCGGCCGGACCGGCCAGCACTATCCCCGATTTGAAGATCGTGCCGTTCCAGGAACCGATGCCGCAACGCACGATCTGCCTCGCCTGGCGGCGCAACAAGGTCCGGCACGACGAGTGCGTCGAACTGGCGAAGATCATCCGCAGGCTGGATGCGGCGGTGCTGGCGGCTTGAGCGGCGGGTCAAGGATCCGGTTTTAGCCCCGAAGCCAACCTGCAAGAAAACGACTTCAATCCTTTTTCCAGGCTGCGAGCAACGGGCCGTTGCTTCCGTAGACAGGGTCCTTGCGCGGACGGCCGACCCTAGGGATCGAGACGACTGCCTTGGCATGGTCGGCGGCGGTCGTACACAGGTCATAGGTGCCGGATGGAGGATAGGCGCCGACAACCAGAAAATCGTCGGATGCGGAAAGACGCTGGTGCCCGGTGCCGGCCGGAAGAACCGCGACGTCGCCGGCCTTCAGCGGCAGCGTTCGTCCCTTGCTGCCGCCAAAGCGGACCTTGGCCGTGCCGCGCGCAACGCCCAGCACCTCGTGTATACGCGAATGGTAGTGGACGTAGTCGTAGATGCCGTTGCGCCAGCTATCGCCCCAGCCATTTGCCTCGAAAAGCGCCTCGATGACAGCCGCCGGATCGAAGTCTTCGGGCAACTTCACAGCGCCACGATAGACGACAAGCGGCCAGAACGGATGGTTGGGCACCAGGCCATCATCGCTGAAGCGAAACTCGTTCGGTTTGCGCGGCCTGAGGAGGTCGGCGACCTCTCGCCGCCCCGGCCTGGCGATACCGGTGACCTGCTCGACGGCTTTCTTCGTGGTTTGCAGAATGCTCATGATGCGGCCTTGGATTCGTGGTGGCTTCATGCTGATTAACCGGCTGCATGGCGGGTCGGTTCCGCTGAGGGCAGAAATCTGCGATCTGTGCGGTCGGCATTTGACGTCCGGGCACATCGAAGCCGCCCAAGTTTCAAGACTTGAACACCGCGAGCATGTGAAGATCCAATCGGTCCCGCCGCTGTTTCGTCCCATGCGAAACACTGTTTTGCCACAGCGCTCGCGACAGCTCGCGAAACGGGCGACCCGCAGAGGCTTTTTTCGTGTTATGATGCACTTGCAACGCGCGTAATCTCGACCTCGGCAATATGGCAAAGGTCGAAAGCAATTTTTGCCCTGGCATCGCCCAGCATGGACTCAACTCCGGATGGCTGGGTGTGCTTATCCGGGGCGAGGAGGTTGTCCATGTCCACGACTAATGTCGAACGCCCGCTGCAGCCGGGCGACCGGGCGCCGAATGTTATTCTCGATGCGATCTCCCGCGAAGGCAAGATCGCGCTCGATGATTTTCGAGGCCGTAGCCCGTTGTTGATCGGTTTGTTCCGAGGCCTGCACTGTCCGTTCTGCCGGCGCCACGTCGCGGCGATGGCGCAACTCAAGCCGGCCCTGCGTGAGAAAGGCGTCGAATGCCTGGCGGTGGTCAATACGCCAGTCGAGCGGGCGCGGCTCTATTTCCGTTACCACCCGGCACCCGATCTTCTCGCCGCGTCCGACCCGGAGCGGGCCTCGCACCGTGCTTTCGGCTTGCGCGAGGTCGGGATGGACACGGTCATGGCGATCCGTATCGATCTCCCGGGCGAGTTGCCCGAGCCTATGGACGTCATGGCAATGTACGAGTTTCTCAACAAGAAGGAAGGATATGAGATTACGGGAGCCGATCAGCAGGCGATGGCTTCCGGCCAGGGGCAGCTTGTCGGTCAGTTCCTAATCGACCGGGCGGGCATCGTACGCTGGAACTTCACTGAAGTTCTGGAGGATGGCCTCAATACCTTCAAGGCGCCGAATCCGGAGGAATTGATGTCAGCGGCCTCCCAAGTTGCACATTGATGGGCTGCGGAAATAGGCGGCTGACAACTCGCTCGACGACCGCGCCCTTCCCGCTCGAAAAGCGCCTCCATGATCGCCGCCGGATCGAAGTCTTTGGGCAGCGTAACGGCGCCGCGATAGACGACCAGCGGCCAGAACGGATGATTGGGCACCAGGCCATCATCGCTGATTCGAAATTCATTCGATTTGCGCGGCCTCAGGAGGTCGGCGACCTCTCACCAGCCCGGCCTGGCGACGCCGGTGACCTGCTCAACGGCTTTCTTCGTGGTTTGCAGAATGCTCATGATGCAGCCTTGGATTGGTGGTGGCTTCATGCGGATTAACAGGCTGCATGGCGGGTCGGTTCCGCTGAGGGCGCGAGAGCTGCGATCCATCCAGATACCTGAATGGCTGCTTGCGCCCATGTCGGCCGTAGGGACCAGCTTACCCGCATCCCAAAAGGAGACATCGTCGGTGCCCACTCGGCAGGTCGTTGCTGCGCAATGAGTGGTCTTTCAATTCCTGCAATCAACCGAAACGGCATCGCCGAACCGTAGGGCCCAACCAGTGAGGCGGGGTACTACTCCCGGCGTACTGTTCAACGACTAAATCCCGTCAACGACCGTGGAAGAAGCCAAAGCGCTCATGGTGGGGGCCTCAACGCTGAACTTGAAGCCCGCGTTCCTACCAGAAGGAGCGCAGAGGGCTTTCAAGCTGGGAACGCTTCCAGCAAGCCCGGCAGCACACGTAAACACGAGCGCTTTCATTACTGCATCAGCACTTGCTGCAACGCAGCATTGAAAGTTGGGGGACGTCGCAAAAGGATCGTTGATGCCCATTTACTAAGCATAGAGATCTCCTACATTAGGAACTCATTTTTTGGGGACCATTGCCGGGGGATGGGTCAGCAACTTCCTGGCCGTCGGGGGACATGAGTGCCTCTCTTCAATCTTCCACAGACCTTTGGAATGTAATGACGGTTGCTATTGGAGGGATCGATGGTTCGGAGAATGACGCCGTCTCAGTATAATGCATGGGTTCGGCAGCAGGAGCAAAAGCAGCGCGAGGCCATTCGGCGATACAATCAGGAGGTCGATCGCGTTAATCGAGCCAACAAGGCAGCCGCCGAAAAGGCGGTCCGCGATTACAATCGCGAGGTCGATCGGGTGAATCAGCACAACAAGCGGGTAACCCAAGAGATCAATCGCGAGATCACTCAATACAATCAGAAGCGCCGCTCTGCGATAAACACATACAACCAAGCGGTTCGCACCCACAAAGCGCAGGTACAACGGGAACGACAGCGCCGCCTGTCCGCACTCCGCGCATTGACGAGCACCAGGTATGTCGATGTTCGGGCTTCATCTTTCGATTTGAGTGCGCGATACGACACGATCGAGGCTGATAGCGGGTCCGATCCCGACATCCTCGCGATGGCTGAGCGCGAGGCAAACAACAGCGCCGCCGTGGCGCACGCGTTGAACACCGACGAAGAGGCGGGCGTCGAGGAGGGTCAAGACACCGGCATACTCGAATACCTGTCAGACCTTTCCCTGGACCTCTGCGATCGTTGGAGGGGGGCGCTGTTCGCCTTAAATCCAGCCAACACAGATGCCGCACGCCACTTTTGCACCAGCGTCCGTGAGATTTTCACGGAAATCCTAGACCGTTGGGCC
The DNA here is from genome assembly GCF_040318315.1 of Mesorhizobium sp. M1227. Classification (NCBI taxonomy): domain Bacteria; kingdom Pseudomonadati; phylum Pseudomonadota; class Alphaproteobacteria; order Hyphomicrobiales; family Phyllobacteriaceae; genus Mesorhizobium; species Mesorhizobium sp. M1227. The sequence continues at coordinate 9,379 of NZ_JAMYLZ010000046.1, read as the reverse complement.
GACGACAAGGCCGTGATCGCTGCCGACCCCCATTATGACAAGACGCCCAATGGTACACCCTCGCGTCGTGCGAAAATCCGCTACCTTCTCAAATTGAAGGGTAAAGAATCGCCAGAAATGCTCGACTTCGTGGAGAAAGACATTGAGGACATCCTTCAGCTCTTCCCTGTCTTCAACAAGGCCACACACGGCGCTGCAGGTACCTTGAACTTTGCTGGTCTGAGAGCGCTCCGTCAACGCGTTGAGGGCGGCATAATGTTCTTGGCAACCATCGCCTCATAGAAGGGCCAGCGGCTTTGGGGTCAATGGGCATTCTTACTGCACCATGGTTGAAAAGGTGGGCCATTGGCTGGGCGCTTCGCAGGAAGCCTCCGCAAAATCAGAACATTTTCGCTGAAGCCCCGCCGGACATGAACCACTTCCACATCTACCTGCACGACAGGGACGGCGTGAAGCGGTTCATCGTGCGCGAGATGACACAGGAAGGCGTGCGAGGCCTTTGGTTTGACGACCCGCGCGGCCAGCCGCAAGATCGCCTCGTCACCAACGAAGAGCTGAAGTCGCTCGCAGTCTCGTTCCTACACACCTACCGGAATGCGCGCTTCACCTACACCACGCCGCTTTCGCTTTTTCGCGCGCTGGCCACGTTCTATCCTGCTCGGTCCTTGTGGTGGGATAATGTGCTCCAGCGGCAGTTCAACAAGCAGGAACTAGTGCGCGGCGACCGTATGCGTGTCCTCCGGCACTTTGTTCAGAAGAATATCCAGCAGCCCGACTACCACCCGAGCGTGGTTACGGTCATTGCCGATATTTACACGGCGCGGTCGGTCCTCCACCCCCGCTACGACCAGACCGAAACGCACTACTCGATGATCTTGGATTCTCTTGTTCACTCCAAGGACCTGATGAGGAACGGTGCGATCTATTCCATGACCAACCAAGCCGTGATCACCTTGGAGAACATGGAGACCGAGAAAGAGCGCCACGACGACAACATGCGTCAGCAGAGCCGCATCGGGTGGCTGACGGCGGCCCTCATCGCCCTCACTATCATCCAGGCGGGGATCGCCGTGTGGGGTGAACTGAACCCCGACCCGTCGCCCATCATTGTCCAGCCTAGTACGCACGCAGGTCAGGAAGGCGGTTGAGGAACCCTCCGGTATGTCGGTGTGTCGGCCGTAACGTGTTCCCCATATCAGCCGGCGCAGCTCCGGCGTTCTCTCCGGGCCTGCGCTCGTAAACTGGTCAGGCAAGCAGGTACCAGTTTTGAAAGGCAGGCCAGTCCATTTAAGGACGTTTTCTGCGGAGTGGCCAAGAAGCGGACCGTCAAACTGCCAGCCCCCTTTCCAAGAGAAGGCATGTATCGGCACCACAGCAATGGGTTTAGTGTTCATCTCTGCCAAGGCAGCAGGACGGCGGGGGGCAGAGTGGACATATTCGAAAATGCGGTAACGTCAATCGTGCTCGGGATTGAAGATTTCCGGGAAGGGCCCGATGCGCGCATGCTGAGCGCGGCGCGCAACTACTACGCTGGCCTGCTTCTTTTGGGCAAGGAATGTCTAATCCGCGCTGTTCCTGATGCCGATCCTATGGAGGTGATAGGCGCGAAATTTGAACCTGTTCCCGATGGGGTCGGCGGTGTCGATCATGAGGTGGTCGGTTTCACGACGATCGATCTTGAGCAGTTGAAAGGCCGATTTAAGAAATTCGAACTGTCCTGGCCGGATGTGGACATTCGCAAGCTGCAGAAGCTACGCAATAGCCTCGAACATTACCATCTCCAAGAGCCCGTTGGCGCCCTCAAGGAAGCGATTGCGTCTTCCTTCCCGATGGTGATCGATTTCTTCGAGACCCTGAAGGTGCTCAATGAGGTATGGGAAACCATCCTTGAGGAGACCGACACATTTAACAAGGTCCAGAAGGCGTGCATGGACAGCCTCATGCGTTTGAACTGGCCTGGTGAAATCAGCAGGCTTGATCGCATATCCTGTCGTACCTGCGGATCGTGTCTGATTGGCCAGGCTGATCGCGACAACACCGACTCCGAGACGGCGATTGGAAAATGCTTCCAGTGCGGAGAGGAATTCGACCAGCAGCAGCTTGCCGAAATAGTTGTAGAGACCAGCTACGAGATCGACGCCTACCACGCTGTGAAGGACGGAGAATCTTCACCCATAGCAAAACTGCCCAGAATGCACTGCCAAGGCCTATGTCGAGAATGGGGAAATCAGCGTCTGCTTTGCCTGCAAGGCAACCGTCGGCGGTGAGTGCAGCCGCTGCAGCGCGGACATAACCGTTCACGAATACGACCCCGAACACCCCCAGCTATGCGGCTATTGCGCCTACACTTGGGAGAAGATGATGCGGGAATAGCGATGCCGAAAGAATTGATTGTGCGGAATGCCCGTGAGGCAGACGACCTCATGGCGATCGTCAGGACATCCGCCCGTCGTGCCCAGGAATGGATGTCCGCACAATCTGATGATCCGCTGGCCCTCCTACGCCGTATGAAATTCGACCAGGTCGGCTTTCATCCTCTGGAGGGTCGCCCGCTCAATCTCATCGAACAGGTTAATCAGACACGGACCTTTGCTGTCGCGATCACAGCGGCCAGGCAGTTGCTAGTATTGCATCCCGATGCCGGCGGGCTCCGTCTGGCTCCGGGAGCTCATGCCTCACTTGAGCTCGACATCATGAGCGAAGTGGAGGGATATGTCGGTGCCGAGACGTTTGCCGTCGTGAGTCCACGCAACAACGGAAAACTTGCAGCGGATCTTGCCAAACTCGCGCGCCGTTCCGAACGGTACCGGTACATTTTCTTCATGTCCCCGCTCTTTCCCTCAATGAGCGCCGGCCGCAATTCGAGCGGTACGGAATCGAGGTGTGGTCAGTCGATTTCTGATGCTGGCGAATAACCGCTTTAGCTAAGGCCAAGGAAGGGCTGCCTTCGGGCCTGCCACGTCCAGCGTTGAAAGACTTACTTGAGGTCGGCTGCGGAACGTCGGTTCATCGCGAAGAAATCCCAAAGGCCGTCTGTCCGCAATCGGCCCCGATCGAGACGTTCAAGGCCTTGGTGCTAAGCGTCCGCCCACGGCGCAAAGGAGACAAATTGGCGCCCACCGCTCAAGCCGTCTTTGCCGTCACCACTCTTGACCATCGCCTCATCCGGAACGTCTGCGGCTTGCCTCCTTCGCAACTCGGTGCGGAAACGGATGACTGCTCGTTCGAGAGCCGGTCGATAGTGGTTTGCTACCTCGCCCCCCAACCGTCACGGCACAAATATCAAAAACACCCAGGTAAAAAACACCACCAGGTGCACCAAGCCGGTCAGGAACGTCGTTCTCTCCGTGCTAAAGCTCACATTGCAGATGAAAAGCGCCAGGACCAAAAGCACCGTGTCGGTCGCCGGCAGGCCCAGGGTCAGGCCTCTTCCGGTCAGCAGGCTGGCGGCGGCTATGCCGGGTATTGTCAGGCCGATTGTCGCGCAGGCCGAGCCCATGGCGACGTTCAGGCCGCGCTGCAGTTCGTTGTTGAGCGCGGCACGAACCGCCGAGATCGCCTCCGGCATCAAGACCAGCGCGGCGATCATTGCGCCGACAATGGCGTCGGCCTGCGGCACCTGGTAGGCGACGAGCGCATCCTCGACGCTTGCCGCGACCTGTTCGGCCAGCATGACGATGCCGATCAGCCCGATCAGCAGGAGAACAGCGCCGGCGGCGACGCTTTCGTGGGCGTCGGCTCGCGCTGCAACGCCATGCGCTTGTCCATCGATGAAATCGTCGCGGTGGCGGACAGTCTGCGCGAACAGAAAACCGGCATAAAGCAGCACCGAAAGGACGCTGACGAAGCCAAGTTGCGCCGCCGAGAATGTGCCGGGATCGGTGGTTCGCGTGTAGGTCGGCAGAATGAGCGTCATGACGCTCAGCGCGACCAGCACCGCCAGATAGGCGCTGGTCCCTTGGCGGACGATTGCCTGCTTGCGATGTCGCCAGCCGCCAAACGTCAGGCACATGCCGACGACGCCGGTGGACGTGATCATCACCGTCGAGAACACGGATTCGCGTGCAAGCGTCGGGTTGTTGGCGCCGTGCAGCATGATGGAAACGATGATCGACACTTCGATTGCCGTCACGGCGATGGTCAGCACCAACGTGCCGTACGGCTCGCCCACCCGCCTGGCCACCGCCTCGGCGTGGTCGAGCACCACGAAAATGGTGGTGAACATGATCGCGCTCGACAGCGCGCCGATAAATATCCTGGTGCCCAGCGACCCTTCGTCGACCGACACCCCGCTGGCCCTGACCGCGACAGCCATCGCCAGCGCGGCCAACGGCATGCCGTAGGAAACCGCCGATCTTGCGAAACCACTCATTGTCACCTTCTTGCGTTCCCACAAATCCCGTGGAAGGGCGATTTGCAACCACTGTTGCGCACCGCGACCATCCAGAGAAATCGCATATGACAGGTCATGACGCCATCGCAGCGTACCCCAGCCCTAGCCCCTCCCCACAAGGGCAGCGCAATCGCGTACGCATTCTTGCGAAGAGGACCCCCACCCTAACCCTCCCCACAAGGGGGAGGGAACGCTGCCGCGCGCCCTTGCTTTCCCTTTGGCGCCGAAAGGCAGGCAATTTGCCGAGGTCGGCGCCACCGAAAGTCCCCTCCCCCTTGTGGGGAGGGGTTAGGGGTGGGGGTACGTCGTAGAGCGAAAGCCTCGGCTTTCCATCTGCAATAGCCCTGCCACAGGGGGGAGGGAACGCTGCCGCGCGCCCTTGCTTTCCCTTTGGCGCCGAACGGCAGGCAATTTGCCGAGGTCGGCGCCACCGAAAGTCCCCCTCCCCCTTGTGGGGAGGGGTTAGGGGTGGGGGTCCTCTTCGCAAGAATCCGCAGCGATTTGCGCTGCCTCCTGCCCCCGCACACCTCGAAACATCATGTCACCCGCAGGAAGCTCGCGCGCTAGCCGGGCGTGTTGGCCTTGACGACCTTCTTGCATTCGGGCGTCAGCTCGCTCATGTGACCGGCCAGGCATTTTACGACGCGGCCACCGCCCGGCAACACGCCCTTGCACAATCTCTGGTAATCTGCTTGGCAGGCCTCACGCTCGGCCGCCGTCTGCGCCAGCACTGCGGTGGCTGCCAGCTGAGTTGCCAGGAAAAGCACGCCTAACCCAATCCGCATGGAACACCCCTCAAATATGTTGCCCAAACAACGCCTCCGTCACGCGTAGGCACAAACGGAAGCCTTTTCACGCCGTCTTCTGCGTCACCAATCCCAGCTCGTCGACCATCGCCTGGCGCATCAGGAATTTCTGCGGCTTGCCGGTCACCGTCATCGGCAATTCGGTGCGGAAGCGGATGTAGCGCGGGATCTTGAAATGGGCGATCTGGCCGGCGCAGAAGGCCTTGATCTCCTGCTCCGTGGTGATCTGGCCGGGCTTCAGCACGATCCAGGCGCACAGCTCCTCGCCGTATTTCGGGTCGGGAATGCCGAACACCTGCACCTCCTTGACCTTGGGGTGGCGATAGAGAAACTCCTCGACCTCGCGTGGATAGACGTTCTCGCCGCCGCGGATGACCATGTCCTTGACCCGGCCGACGATGTTGCAATAGCCCTCGGCATCGATAGTGGCGAGGTCGCCGGTGTGCATCCAGCCGTCGGCGTCGATGGCTTCGCGGGTCTTCTGCTCATCGTCCCAATAGCCCTTCATCACGGAATAACCGCGCGTGCAGAGCTCGCCCGGCGCGCCGACCGCGACGGTGGCACCTTCGGCGTCGATGGCCTTGACCTCGACATGCGGATGGACGCGGCCAACGGTCGAGACGCGCTTTTCCAGGGGATCGTCGACGCTGCTCTGGAACGACACCGGGCTGGTCTCGGTCATGCCGTAGGCGATGGTCACCTCAACCATATGCATCAGCGACACCACCTTCTTCATCACCTCGATCGGGCATGGCGAGCCGGCCATGATGCCGGTGCGCAGGCTGGTGAGATCGAAGGAGGCGAAATCCGGATGGTCGAGCAGGCCGACGAACATGGTCGGCACGCCGTAGAGCGCGGTGCAGCGTTCCGTTGCCACCGCCCTCAGCGTGGCGCCGGCATCGAACCCCTCGCTGGGGAAAACCATGGTCGCGCCCTTGGTGACGCAGCCCATCGTGCCCATCGACATGCCGAAGCAATGGTAGAGCGGCACCGGGATGCACAGCAGGTCGTCGACGGTGAGCCGGATCGCCGCGGTGACGAAATTGCCGTTGTTGACGATGTTGTTGTGGGTCAGCGTCGCGCCCTTGGGCGCGCCTGTCGTGCCGCTGGTGAACTGGATGTTGATGGCGTCGTCCGGTTTCAGCCCCGCTGAAATCCGGTCGAGCTTGTCATGCTCGTCGCGGCCGGCCATCGCCAGCACGTCGGCGAAATTGAACATGCCCGCAGAATTCTCCTCGTCCATGCGGATGACGGTCTTCAGCGCCGGCAGCTTGTTGGCGTCGAGCTTGCCCGGCGCAGCGTTGGCGATCTCCGGCGCCAGCGCCGCGATCATGCCGAGATAGTCGGAGCTCTTGAATGTGGCGGCGGTGACCAGCGCCTTGCAACCGACCTTGTTCAAGGCATATTCCAGCTCGACCAACCGATAGGCCGGGTTGATGTTGACCAGGATCAGGCCGATGCGGGCGGTGGCGAATTGCGTCACCAGCCATTCCCAGCGGTTCGGCGACCAGATGCCGACGCGATCGCCTTTCTCGAGGCCGAGCGCCAGGAAGCCGGCGGCGAGCGCATCGACAGTCTCGGATAGCTCTTCCCAGGTAAAGCGCTTGTCCTGCTCGACGAAGACGGCGGCATCGAGCGTGCCGTATTTGCCGACCGTATCGGCAAACAGCGCCGGGATGGTCAGGTTGAGCAGCGGCACGCTGCGCTCGCCCGAGACATGCGCCGTGCCGTCGACCGGCGCAATGAACGAACCGCCATCGCGCTTGGAGCGCAGGCTGGTGGCATTCTTCAACTCGTCGAGATTGATCGGCATCGCCGTGTCCTCCGCAGACCAGCCGAGCCTATCAGCCCGGCGGGGTGGTGGAAATCCCGTCCATGGTGGGGCTGGGTGGGAACTCGCCTGTAAAGGCCGAAAATAAAAAACCCGCCTCGGCGGGCGGGTCTTCGGGGCCAATTGGCACCACAGCGAGATTAGTAGCATAGCTGCCGGCACAAAGCAAGAACAAAATTGCTGTACGTCAAGAAAATCGCGTCAGGTCGGTGCCAGCGGCCAAGCTGCCAATCTCCCTCCTTGAGGGGGAGATGGCCGGCAGGCCAGAGGGGGTCGTCTCGCGTGGAGCACCTGCCTGTTCTGTCCGTTAGGAGAGTCGCGTCAAGACCTACCGACCCCCCTCTGTCGCCTTCGGCGACATCTCCCCCTCAAGGGGGGAGATCGGCTGGTCGTCAGCCTGCGTTCACCGATGCCATCCTGCCCGCAATATCGCGCAACACGGCCTCGTCCGTCGCCGAACGCATCTTCCTCGACGCCACGAGGCAGGCCTGCGAGCGCAGGATGAGGCCGTCGGCCAGCACCTTGAGATGGTTGGCGCGCAGCGTCGCACCTGAGGTGGTGATGTCGACGACGATATCGGCCAATCCGGCCGCCGGCGCACCCTCGGTCGCGCCCAGGCTTTCGACGATGCGATAGACCTGGATGCCGTGCTTTTGCGAAAAGAACTGCTGGGTCAGGCGCCAGTATTTGGTGGCGATCCTAAGCCGGCGGCCATGGCGCTGGCGGAAATCGGCGGCGACGTCGTCGAGGTCGGCCATGGTGTCGACATCGAGCCAGATGTCGGGCACGGCGACGACGACATCGGCATTGCCGAAACCGAGGCGGGCGATGATTTCGGTGCGCGCCTCGCAATCGGCGAGGTTTTCGCGCAAAAGGTCCTCGCCGGTGATGCCGAGATCGACCGACCCCTGGCCGATTTCGCCTGATATCTCCGAGGCAGACAGGAACGCTATCTCGACGCCGTCAAGGCCGTCGATGCGGGCGCGATATTTGCGCTCGTCGCCGGGCAGGCTGACGGCAAGCCCGGCCTTGGCCAGCACCCCCAGCGCCTGCTCCTTGAGCCGGCCTTTCGACGGGATCGCCAGCGTGATCATGGCGCCGTCTCCCGCAGCGCCTCGATGCGGTCGAGCCAGACGGAAAAACCGACGCCGGGGATCGGCGTTTTGGCGCCGAGCAGCGTCAGCAGCCGGTCGTAGCGGCCACCACCGGCGAGCGGCCGGTCGCCGCCTTGCGCCGCGATCTCGAAGACGATGCCGGTGTAGTAATCGAGCGGCCGGCCGAAGGCGGCGTCGTAGCTGATTTCAGACATCGGCAGGCCGAGGCTTTCTATGGCCGCGGCGCGGGCTGCGAAATTCTCCAGCGCTGCGCCCAGCGAAAGCCCGGCATCGGCTGCAAAACGTTGGAGCGCTCCGGCGGCGCTGTCGAGCGGCACGTCGATGGCCAAAAAGCTCTTCAGCGCCGCAAACGCCTCGTTCGACAGCCGCACGCTGCGCAGTTCGGCTTTCTCGATCAGGCGCCGCGCAATCTCGGACGGCGAACGCCCGGCCGTTGCCGACAGGCCAGCCTCTTCCATGCCGCCGGCGACATGCGCCGAAAGACCGTCAAGATCGCCGTCGAGGACAAGGGCGGCGACCACGCCGGCGAGCTGGCTGTTGCGCGGCGGATTGGCCAGATCGGCAAGGGCGGCCTCCAGCATCGGCGCCGAGCCGAAGGCCCGCGCCAGCCGCATGCGCCAGCCGCGCGGCAGGCCAAGCGCTGCCAGCACCGCCTCGAAGATGGTCTGGTCGCCGAGCGTCACCGCCAGCTCCCGGCCGGGCAGCACCAGCGACAGCAGCGCATGCGCATCGGCCAGCGAGCGGGCGTCGGCGGCGGCTGTGTCGCGGTCGCCGAGATCCTCGATGCCGGCCTGGAAGAACTCGTTGCCGCCCTCGCGGCGCTGGCGAAACACCTCGCCGAGATAGGAATAGCGGCGCGGCGTGCCGGCCTGGCTGGCAATGTGGTCGAGGCAGACCGGAATGGTGAATTCCGGCCGCAGGCAAAGCGTCTGTCCGGTCTCGCTTTCGGTGAGAAAGATGCGGCGCCGCAAATCCTCGCCGGCCATGTCGAGGAACGGATCGGCCGGCTGCAGCACAGCGACCTCGACCGCGTGCGTATTTCGCGCGGCGAAGAGGCTGGTGATGTCGGATGCGATGGCGGGGCGCGAGGTCATGGGAATGTGGAGCGCGAGGCACCCCCCTCTGGCCTACCGGCCATCTCCCCCTCAAGGGGGTGTTTGGACCGGAGACATCGCGAACAGGTGTGCGAGGACATCGCGAACAGTTTGGCGCGCTTTGCGCCGGGAGGTTCGGG
>NZ_JAMYLZ010000045.1:0-41341 GCF_040318315.1 Mesorhizobium sp. M1227 | reverse complement strand
CGCCATTCTCGACCGGATCGTCCACAACGCCCATCGCGTCACCCTCGAAGGCGACAGCATGAGAAAGCAAAAACCACCGCCGCTCTTGACCGGCGCCAAAACGGCGAAATCAATCGCAAATGAGTTCAACCAGGCAACCGAGGGCCGACCACATCCAGCTGTCCGCGACTTAGTGAAACTGCTGTCCGCGATTTAGCGGAACGACTGTCCCGTTTTTGCGAAATGCGCAGAAAAGGAGCTTGTTCCTAGCGGCGCAGCAATGATTGAGGATCTCGTCGTAGTCCTTGAATATACGGTTGGAGAGCCCCTTGTCATGAATTGCCGCAGGTTTTCGACTGGGTTCAGTTCCAGTGAGCGCGCGGCACGAACATCAGAGTGATGTTGTCCGGCCGCGTCACTTGCGATCCGGCCTGATCAGGATCAGCACCGCATGCGCGCCGTCGTCGGCGCTCCGACTGATCTCGGCGAGGTGCTCCCGCATCGCCGCGGTATCGCAATAGGGCATGCCCTCCCGGAGGCAGACGGGCCGCTGGTCGAACCAGTGGGGGAATTTCACACAGTAGCTTTGCCAATTGCTGCGAGTCCAGCAAGGCTCGGTAGGTGTCTCCAGTTCGGCGATGTCGCGAAGGCGCGCACCGAATTGCGCCGCAAGCTGCCGCCGCCGCGTGACGAGTGCGGGAAGCCGTTGCAGTTGCTCACGCCGATGGCAGCGTGCAGGTCGGTCGGTAGTTGTAGCCGATTCAGGATAGCCCTCGTAGATCACCTGTTTCGAGCTGTGCCGGACCCGTGTCGGTAACGTTCATGCGTGCATGACCTTGTCTCCTGTCCTCGGGGGTAAGTTCACACGTAATCCGACATACTAGACGACGTTTGCAATTCGACGTAGGCGCAAGCTTGAGCGCAACGCCAATCGCCCGGGAGAGTCTCAGTATAGCCTTATCAAGGCCGCATTATGGTCATGAACGTTAGCATTATATCTCATATGAAATTTCTGGTTGTATTGTCAGAATTTCGTTAAGACGATAGATCTTCGTTTTATTGCCCGTGAGTGTCTTTGTAGATACTTATACAGATTACTGCTTAACTGGAGAAACACATGAGATCGATGAGTCGCTACAAGGAAATACTGCGAACACACTCGGAATGGTTGAACAACTTACGCGCGACGACGGAGGCAGCCGAGTGACGACCGAAGCTCCCATTTCCACCGTTTCCGCGTCGACGGCAACGACGCAGCCGGCGCAGGGTCTTACCTACACCACGACACCGATCCAATCGCAGTATGATGGCCAGGTGATTGAAAATCTTGACATCTACGTCACCAACGGGGACGCGGTCACGATTACGCACGACAATGTCATCCTGCGCAATTGTCTTATTCATCACGTCGAAGGTGACGGGGTGGTGGTATCGGGCGCAAACGGCGTCACGATCGAGAACACCGAAGTCATCAACGCCGACCCGCCGGCGGGAATCGACCCCGAGACGAGCCCGAACATCAACAACATCAACGCAGAAAACGCCTCGAACTTGACCGTTCATAACACCACAGTGCGGGAAGGCTCGACTGGCATCTATCTCGTGAACTCGCCCGGCGCGAGTCTTTCACACGTCGATGGCTACGACTTCCATGGCCCAATGCCGCGCGGTCAGTTCGTCCAGTTCAACAACTCGGGCAATAGTTCGCTAACCGACTTCTATGCCGTAAATGACGCCGGCAGTTCGCATCCGGAGGACATCGTCTCGGTATATGGCAGCCCGAATACGACGATCTCAAATGGGGTGATCGACGGTAACAACTCTCAGACCGGCGTGGCCGTTATGTTCGAGAACGGATCGACCGGCGGCAGGGTGGATCACGTTGACGCCATCCATCAGGGCAATGGCGCGTTCTCTTCCTACGCGAGCGATGTGACCTTCGATCACACGAGGTCGTTCGACGGTATCAATGAGGATCAAGGCCGCGGGCTGCCCTCGTCGAATGGACTGATCTGGAATGTAAGCTCCGGCGGGGTCAGCGTCCTGAACTCGAGCTACACCAACCCTGGCAATCCCAACAACACCATCTGGGACGCGTCAAAGGCGGTCGTAGCCGACGTGCACGAGGATCCCACCGCCACCCCAGCGGCACACGTCGACAACCAGTTCACCTGGGACTACGCAGGGGATAGCTCGACCGACACTGTCACGGGCGCGAACGTCACCCCGCCAATCACTGGCTCGACCGGGACCGAAACTGGGTCTGGAACCGGGATTGCCGCTCCTTCCGGCGGCACCAGCGATGGCACCTTGTACGGCACCGGCGGCGCCGATGTATTGCATGGAACCAGCGGCCACGCGATGATCGGCTATGGCGGCAACGACACTTACAATGTCGATAATGCCAACGAGAAGGCGGTTGAGGCTGTGGACGGCGGTAACGACAGTGTGATCGCCTCGGTGAGCTATGCGCTTTCGGCCGGCTCGGAGATCGAGCATCTCGCCACCAACAACCCGTCCGGCACGCAGGCGATGAGCACCACCGGCAACGAGTTCGCCCAGACCATCGAGGGCAATGCCGGCAACAATGTCATCAACGGCGGACTCGGCGCCGACGTTTTGACCGGTTACGGAGGCCACGATGCCTTCTCGTTCAATACGGCTCTTGGAGCCGGCAATGTCGACAAGATCACCGACTTCAAGCGCTCCCAGGACACTTTCCATCTCAGCGATACCGTTTTTGCCGGGCTTCAGTCGGGAGGGCTTCCGTTCAAAGCTTTCTTTGTAGGTGCAGCCGCGCATGACAGCTCCGATCATATCATCTACAACAGTGAAACCGGGGCTCTCTCTTTCGACGATGACGGGGCCGGCGGCGCATCTCAAACGCAGTTCGCCACCCTCTCCCCACATCTGTCGCTCACCGCAGCCTCGTTCTTTGTGACCTGAAGGACTACGCGGGGAACCAATATCCCGCGAGGGGCTGCCCTGGCAAATAGGGACTGGATCACAGTACCTCAAAGCCATGATCCCGAACCGAAGGTCAGCGTACCAAAAAGGGGAGCCCGGTTTCGGAGAAGATCACGCTCATGGAGTTCCATCCCGATATCATCGGGATGGAACAGACTCGAGTTGTGAGCTTTCCGTAGTTCACGCGGACCGAACCGAGGAGACTGGAGTTACAGACTTTCAGCACTCACCGGAGGGTACTAAATCAATATTCACAAGAATGCCCGTCTGACGCCGTGGCGTCGAGAGGAACTGGCTCGTTCGGCCATCGAGCGACATCTTTCCCAAGCCTTGCGGCGCAGGCCTATGGTGTGTCGAAGCGAGCCGGCCTGTGAAGCTGGTCGATGTAGATCGGCGTCGTTTTGAAGAGAACATGCTCTTCAACCGGTCCATTCGCGAGAACATCGCGCTCGCCGATCCGGCTATCCCCATGGAGCGGGCATCGCTCGCCGGCGTTCACGATTTCATCCTGGGACTGCCCGCGGGCTATAACGTGTCGACTGCGTCATTGCCGGCGCCTGGGTCGCCGGCGTCGCGCGACATGGCTTCTCATCGAACGGATACTCTGATCCTCGAAGCAGCGGACGCCTCGGCACTGAGACAAGTTCGTGTAATTCCGAGTTTATCCATGCGGCATTACGATCCGGTCGGATCGCTAAAGGCTCAGATCTGCGTAGCGGGTCGGGAACAGCTCTATCGTCACTGCGAGCGAGCCGCCGATTCCGCATATGCGCCGCGGCAAGCCTTATAGCCGCAGGAAACCGGTGTTTGCTTCTCTCCAGGCAAACGCGTCCGGTTGCGCCGCGGGAGCACCCGTCTGTCGGCCAACCTACAATTGACCGCCTGGCGGGCTGTCCCTCTCCTAACCAGCAGGAAGGCAGATGCGCGGGCATCCAGAGCCCACAGCCCCGCCTTTTCCACGCCAACCTACCCGATCGTACTTCGGTCTCGTCGACATCTTGCGCCATAGCGAGCCGTCGTAGCATGCCGTCAGGCCGCTTTGGGAACGGCCGACGGTAGCGCCGGCGGCTCGGGATAGGCCCGCTGTTACGGTCATCGTGCACCGGTATCCCCGAGGAAGGGCTCGGTTAGTCCGTCAGCGCGGGCAAGCGCGGCGGCACTCTTCTTGCGTTATCCAAGTTTCTGCGCATGGCCATTCAAACGGCCATAATGGGAGTCGGTGCGTACCTGGCTATTAACCAGGAAATCTCCGGGGCGCGTCCTGTTTGCGGCGTCACTCATTATGGTCGGGCGCTTGCCCCGACGAGATCATGCAATGGAAAAGTATCGCGTCGGCGCGCAGCGCCCATGTGCGCCTGGAAAGCATATTCCAGGAGAACCCGCCGATTGCCGGACGCCTGCCTCTGACGCCGGCCGTCCGGCGCGCCCTCCATCCCAGACGGGCTGCCGCGGTGCCGGCGCTACGTTCGGGCCGACGAGCGACGGCAGCAACTAGTCACGATTGCCGAGACAAGTCGCCAACCTCGCCGAAGGCCGAAGCTGGCGAAAAGCTGCACGTTGCAGATGACGTGCTCAACCGACCGAGCGCGCACCGCGGTCCGGGAGCGTTGTCGGCTTTAAGGTACACACGATAGGAGCCGTCGGTTCGCGCCGGCGAAACCTTGATGGAGATCATCCCTGATGACGACACTTGACCGTCCGGCGAAGAGTCGCCTGTCGACATCAACTCATCAACAATGTTGCCGAGGGCCTTCCTGCCGAGATGCGACTGCCTTCGTTCAAGGCTCGCTCGACGCCGGTCGCGATCGGCGAGGTGCAGACCGTTGCCGGCGGACGCGCCCCATGAGGAAGTGACGCGTGAGCCCTACTACGAATTGAAAGGTTCCGTGCAGGTCTCTCAGTTCCCCGAACAGGTCCGCGAGAAACTCAGGCCCGGTATGCCGGGATCAGGATAGACCGCAGAGACGAGGAACGGTCAGAACGACCAAAGCAACCATTCTAAGGATTTTGCCCAGGAGGACCAGAGTGGACGTGGCCCGTGTCGCCGAATCCATTCCCGGGACGCGCGCCATGCGATGCGGCAATAGCTTGCGAGTTTAAGCTCGTGCCAAGCAACAGAGCAATGGATGGAGGTGTTACAACAGCAAAACGCCCGGCGTTCTTTAGAAATTCTCGACGCGCCTGTTCTTCCGGCACCTGGCTGTCTGTATTTCTCTTGGAAGACTTCCCGCTCTTCATCGAATGTACTCCTATCCTTGTGTAACAACTCCAACGCTCTAATTTGACATATGCCTTTTGTGAAGACAAGGCGCCATCAAGATACAACCAGGAAATTAAGTATTACTACACTTTTGACCCGAGATCGCCGTCAAGGAGGATGCTGGTTGCGCGGCGTCCAAAGTCGAGCGGACTCCGTCGGCCCCAGCCATCGCCATGTAGGAGTCGCCACATACCCCACAGCGAATTGCCGACCAGGCGCAATGGAACGCCGAGGACGGGATGGTACAAGGGGAAGACGCGCCGCCAGTGTTGAAAGCGAACCAAGGGACGCCGCACATATTGCGCCGGTGCTATGACGCCAAAGAAGTGACTCAAGGCCAAGAGTTGAGTATCGAACGCATTCCGCGCATTCTGATCGGGCAAGGATGTTCGGAGCTCCGCCCAATCCAGCTTATGCTGCTCCGCCAGCCGTGCCAGATCATAAAGGTGGCGAAAGTCGGTCCTTCCGCGCCAGTAGTCCGCCTCCTTGATGAGATCATGCATGATCCAGTGGAGGGCCCTAGACTGTGGGGCGGGGATTTTCGCCCTAAGCCCGTGACGGCGGGCAAGCCTCGGGGGCTCGCGGTCAATTTCCCGGTACGGCCGGAGCTCCAGGAGACCGACATCTTGCGGGCGCGCCATGCCACCAGCGACCGTCACTTCGGCGTAGCCAAGCTTGGCAAGACAAGCCCGGGCAGCCCCTTCTTTTGTCGTTTCCACAGCCAAGTCGAGATCGCTCATGATTCTGTCGGGAACCCTGCCGCTCGACGAAAGGAACAAGGGAACGGCCCCTTTGAGCAGGACCGGAACGACGCTGCCCTGATTGAGGGCAGCAACGGCTTCGTTCAGCTGCCTGCGCAAGCGCAAATTGCGTTCCCGGTTGCAGCCGTAAATGAACTGAAGATACTGGCCCACCCCTTCGGGGAGCCGGTCAAGCTGGCCCGTGTGCGCAAGAGTGGCGCACAAGACGGGCGTAAGCAGAGTGTGGTTGGCGAGTGCAATTACCGCCAGCCAGTCGGCCGTTACCACCAGGCGCCCGTTAAGTCCCGCGATCAGGGCCTCGAACGCATCCCTGGTAGGCTTCATCGGCACGCCGCCTTCAGCAGTTCCAACCCGTCACCCAATTTGGCATAGGTCAGGCAAAAGCCCTCTGCCGAGCGGATGACTTGGCAAAGAGCGTCGAATGCAGTGCTACTTAGCTCTTTATTCCGCGCAAAGGCGCCGTTCAGCAAGCCACCCAGGATTTCGCTCGGGTCGATCACGCGCAGGGAAGGTTTGGCATCCTGTGTCCGACAGAGCAAGACCACCCAGCCCACGGGCCGGGGAACGGTAGGGACATGATCCCTAGGCACAAGAAAACGCACACGCCTGCGATCGGGACGCCGGTAAACCCGAGACCTGCCGAGTTCGGGGAAATATTGTCCGAGAATGGACCATGATCCCGATTTGACTGAAGGCGCAAAAGCAAGGCCGATACTCTGTCCGGCCGAGTCGAGAAGTGTCACATCGTCTGCCGCGAAGCCAAACCCCGCGTGGACCAGCGCCAATGTCAGGGTCGTCTTGCCCGAGCCAGGGTTACCACAAAGGAGGAGCGTGCGGCCGTTCTTGAACAGCGCCGCCGCATGCAGGGCGAGTTCATATTCACTGTGCCCAAGCACTTCGGCCAGCAGTTGCCCTTTGACCATAATCGGTATCTGGTCTCGACCACAGGAATTAGTCCAGTGGCCATCCCGGAACAGGTGGATCCGCTGCCCACGCTCAACCAGATGGAATAGGACGTCGACGGCCCTGTTTCGAACTTCGAGATGCTGAAATACGGTCGCGGCCGGAAAGGCGACGGCAGCCGGATACAGTATGCGCACACACACGCCTGGAACAGCAACGACCTGGCAGATATGTTGATGAGCTGCGGTTGGGCACGGCGGTGGAGCAGGCTGGATTAGGCCGAGCCGTTCCCAGTCTTGAAGGGCAGCCTCGACATAGCCATAGGCCTCTTGCCTATCAACGCCACGGGCTGCCATCTCGCCCAAGATAGCCTGGACCGGCACGCCTTCTTCAAGCGAGCGCCAGATATCCGCCGCAGTGTCATTGAGCGCAAAGACTACCCCCTGCGTTGAACTGAGCAGGATGTTTTGCCCTTTGATGCATGCAAGCCGACCTTGGGGAACTAACCTCGCCGTAGCGTACTCTACAAGGGGAGGCCCCGCAGTTCGGTCAGTGGTTCGGGTTTGTTGCGGGCTCACAGAAGCCGTCATCCTCGTTTGTCTGGGCGTGGAGATCGTTCGATTCGAGTGGAACTCACGACCAGAGAGACACGATCTTCATGGCATTCCCCCTCCGCTCCCAAAGCGGTAACTTGCCAACTCCGTTGCCGTGCGGGCACTTTTGCTTGAAGTCGCAGGTTATGCATTGAGCGGTCGCTGTTTTTCGCCCTGATCATCGCTTGCATTCAGTTGTTCTGTAACAGCGCCTTTTGTAGTAGAGCCGCACCTCTCATGGTGTCGAGCCTCACCCAAAGTCGTATTCAATTTATACCGAAGAAGAGGTTCGCTTTTTCCGAGTGGGGTGTCGCTTGGCAGTTAATCGATGGGTCGTCGGCCAGCCGCCACTCCTTGCAAATCAATCACTTGCCACATAAATCGGCAAAGTTGGGCTAGACGGCGTTTCGCCCCGTCCAGATGCGGGGGATGGTCAGAAGCAGGATCTTTACGTCGAGCCAGACCGACCAGTTGTTGACGTACCACATATCGTGTTCGACACGCTTGATCATCATGTAAACATCAGGCGTCGCGCCGCGCCAGCCATTTATTTGTGCCCAGCCGGTGACCCCCGGCTTCACCTTGTGCCGAGCCGGATAAAGAGAGATGATCTGGCTGTATTCGCTGTCATGCGCGAGCGCGTGCGGCCGTGGGCCTACCAACGACATGTCGCCCTTCAGCACGTTCCATAGCTGTGGAATCTCGTCGATACTAAACCTTCTCAATATGCGCCCAACGCGGGTGACGCGGGGATCGCCCCTGCAGGCTTGATGGACAATGGGCCCGTCCTCCAGGATCGTCATCGTTCGGAACTTATAGATCTTGAACGTGCGGCCATTGAACCCGGCCCGACGCTGACAGAAGAGCACCGGCGCCCTGGATTCGAGCGCAATCAGCGCCGCAACAACGGCCAAAGGGGGCAGAAGAAATGGGAGGGCGACAGTGGTCAGCACAAGATCGAAGAGCCGCTTCATCAGGAGCTGAGGCGCCGTCAGGGGCGCGCTTTGCAATTCTATCGCCCTCGTCCCCCCCAGGTTGACGACAGGTCGCTTCAAGAGTGCGCTAACGACGTGGTCCGGTAGGAGCCTTACGGGTACCGCGACCACGCAAAGGTGGGCCGTGATTTTCTCAATCAGGGATATGTCAGCCCAACTGACAGCAAGGACTATCTCGTCGACCGAACGCCGACGCACATGTTCAATGAGCTTATCCATACACTCAAGGAGCGAGCTCTCGCTGGATGCAGCAGGCAATGTAATCGTTTGGCAGACCTGGCATCCGGAAGCCTCGATTGCCTGGACAACGCCGCTTGGCACGCGCACGTCCGATTGCGTTACGATCACTACTTGCGGTTTGGCAAGCATGTCCGACCTGGTCAGCGAGGCAAACAGTCGTCCGGCGCCAAGGCGCACGAAGATGATGCCGCCAAGTCCCGTCACGAAGAACAGCATGAGGGCTTGGCGCGAAAACATGTCTCCCACCTTGAGTGCAAGCGCCACAACCGACAGGCAAAGAAAGACCGCCGTCCAGATCAGCGCGACCTCCTTGATCTGAGAGGCCAGCGACCGCAGCTCGGAACTCAGATACAGGCCGCGCGCATATGCGGAAGTCGAAAAAAGGGCGGCTACAACAACACCGAGCCCGAAGTTCCGGCCGTACTCGCCGAAATGTCCGAAACTCACAAGATCATATACCATTCCCGAGCCGATGCTGAGCAGCACGACGGACATTGCCTCGAGAAGCGGAGACGACTGCAGAAGAACATTGACCTTGAGGGGCGCGTTCCACCGCGGTGCGTTTGACGTGGCGCCCGCACGGGGGCCTTCATGAAGAAGTGCCATGACGTTCACCTGCGTTCGAAGCCGCATTCATCGACCAACATCGGACGACCCCCCTCCTCTGCTGAAAACCACCGGAGTGCCCAGCGTGACGTGGCACCCCTCGCCTGCGATCATTGCCCCTTCACGCGAAGTTCGATTGCGGTGGCTGCGGTAGCACGGGGAATGGCCAGAGAATGGCAGCGACACTGCGCGAATCCAATTCGGCATAAGCTCTAACCCCAAAGGGTAGAGCCGGCGGACACACCGACCTTCCTTGCCCGCTTCCGGCGCCTGTTAGTCTTTCGAGTACCTCGAAATGATATGCTCTCGCGCGCAGGCCTGGAGCGGCGGACGCTCCGACGGAAGCGACCGGTTCGAAACTGCCGCTCTTTCTCTTTTTTTGGGCACCGCTGAGCGCCGAACCCGAAACCGGGTCTCATTTTAGGGCCTGATCGTCTAGGCGAGCGCCATAGCATCGGCGGCGATCCGTCGCAGCTGGAGCTTGCGAACGTGGAGGCGTGGGAGCGGCTGCATGCCGATCGTGGCTAGGATGTGATCCCAACGGTAGACCCAATCGTGCATCTCCAGGCAACGGACCGTACTTGTCCGGCGCAACAATTCCGTACGGCAGGGGTTTGCGTCGAGTTCGCCAATTACGTCTGCGATATGGCTCGAGTCTGGTGATACCTCGATCACTGCGTCTGGCCAGTCGAAGTGCGCGCCGAATTCGGCGCATTGCGGCGCGGTCCCAAGCATGACGGCGCCCCCCGCGGCCCCTTCGAAAAGACGGGCAGGCAGCACCTGCTCGCCGGCAACCGTGACGGCCTTCGAGTTTGCAAGCGTCGCTGGACTGAAAGCCATGAAATAGCGCGTGCGCCTGATGATATTGGCGAGCAGCAAACGATGCTCATGCCACGCCTTCACCCGGGAATCTGTGCTTGCGAGCGTGTCGTAGAGATAGAAGAGGTCCCGCTCTTCGGCCAGCTTCAGAAGCTGTCGGTGTATCTTCGCGGCTCGGTTCCCGATCGAGTATACGTCGATCACGCGTTTGACCGGCGATAGGTACGGCGTTGCAATGAGGCCGTCGACGGCCGTGGCAAGGAAGGAACAGGGCGTGCGGGTGTATTGAGGCAGGCGAGGTATGCACGCGCTGTGCAACAGGAACACGTGGTCGAACTGGTCCAGGAGCTTCAGATATCGGCGGTCCTCTTCGAGAGTGCTCGACCAGAGCTCGAACAGATACGCGACAGCAACCTTGCATCGGCGGCGCCAGTCGTGGATCCGAGACAATTCTACAAGGCTTTGCGGACTCCAGGCGACGAAGAAGAAAAGGTCATAATCTTGCGTGAGCCGAACATGCTCAATGCTTGGCGCATTCATTAACCCCAGCCCTTTGCGAAACGCGTTTGTCAGTCTGTTGAAGTCACGCTGGACGTTGTGAGGGTCGTGCTTTGGCAAAATGGCGTGAAAGCGTCTCGTTAGGTAGTTGTCGATGCCAGGGGCGATCAGATCGGCATCCTCGCATTCGGCAACGATGCGGCAAAACTCATACGCCGACGCAAAGTGAGCCCGGTCCTTCGCATTGAATTCAGAGGCAACCAGTGTACGTCTCTTCAAGGAATTCTCCCGGCACTTGTCATTCGACTTTCAACTATTCGGCCGCCGCAGGTTGGCCCGGCGCATAGTGCTCCAGTGCCGGGAGGGGTTGCCGACCCAGGATCATGTCTGCTGCCTTTTCCGCGATCATAAAGACAGCGGCCGAAGTGTTGGCCGAGGGAACGGAGGGCATAATGGAAGCATCAACGACCCGCAGGCCCTCGAGGCCGTGGACCCGCAACTGGTCGTCCACGACAGATTCAACACTAGCGGATGGGCCCATCCGGCACGATCCGCACAAATGATAGGCTGTCAGCCCGGTTTCGCGGGCAAACTGCAGCCGGTCGGCGTCGTCCGTTGTTTTCGGGCCGGGAAGCTCTTCCGTGCAGTTGTAGCGCCTGAGCTCGGGGGCCCGAAACAGCTGCTGCACAGTCTTCATGCCGTTGATGACGACCTGTCGGTCCTGATCATCGGCGAGATAGTTGGGCTGGATCAGCGGCGCTTGTGACGGATCTGCCGAGACCGCCCGAACATGTCCGACGCTCTTCGGTCGCAACTGATAATAGCCAAGCTTGATGACCGGCAACCGCCGCGCGCCACCGTGATCGGTATAATTGCCCAGGGCAAGGTCAAGCTGGATATCGGGGGTGGAGTGAAGATCCCGCGAGTTGACGAACCCGTAGACGAGCGACGGGCTGACGGCGAGAAAGTTCGGGCGGCCCAGCATCCATTTCGCTGCCTCGCGCAGGAGGGCGAAGCCGTGTCCGCTGACCGTTTCGATGCCCTCCACCCGGGCGATCAGGTGGACTATGTAGTGGTCCTGAACATTTGCACCGACACCGGGGGATTCGTGCACAACCGGAATTCCAAGGCCGGAGAGCATTCTCGCAGCACCCACGCCTGACAGCTGCAGCAGCTTTGGTGAGTTCGCCGCGCCAGCGGAGAGGATCACCTCTCGACGGGCCTTCACACAGCTGGTGGGATGACCCGGCCCCCCTCGTCCATATCGAACGCCGATGGCACGCTTTCCCTCGAACAGGACGGCCGTGGCCTGCGCGTTCGTGCGGACGTCCAAGTTCTTCTTTCTGGCGATCGGCCGTAGGAAAGCCCGCGCTGCGCTCACGCGCCATCCGTTATCGATATAGCGCTGATAGTAGCCCACACCGGCCTGGCTTGCCGCATTGTAGTCGGGATTACGCGGGATGCCGGCATTGAGCGCGGCCTCGATGAATGCATCACATAGTGGATGTCGCCAATCGCAATCTGTAACTGGAAGCAGTCCGTCCGTCCCGCGGTAGAAGGGATCGCATGCCCCAAGCCTCCGCTCGGTTCTCTTGAAATAGGACAGCACGTCGGCGTAGCCCCAGCCTCGATTGCCCTGGTGGGCCCACTCGTCGAAGTCTGCAGCCGCGCCGCGGTTGTAGTTCATCCCGTTAATTGCGGTCGAACCGCCTAGTGTCTTGCCCTGCGACATCGGAATAGAACGGTTGGCCGTCCCCGGACTAGGCTCCGTGTCGAACTGCCAGGCATATTTCGGATTCGAGGATGTCTTGTAGAGTCCCGCCGGAATGTGCAGAAGGATGCTGCTGTCGGCCGGGCCCGCCTCGAGCAGGCAGACCATATTGGTCCCATCAGCCACCAGACGATTGGCCAAGACGCAGCCTGCCGCCCCGGCTCCGACGATCACATAGTCAAAGACGTCCGCTTCAACCGACATCGCCTCGCGCTCCGCTTATTACCAGCTTCAGAGAATGGCAGGGAATCCGGCCGATGGCACTTTGCCCATCGGAGTTAAGCCTTATGAAGGGCTTTCGCGGCGGCCAGAATGGAGAGATGGTGTGCGAAGTGCTGTGCGTGCATAAGCCTGCCGCCGATGTGCATTCTTCGCGAACCTGCGCCGCTGGCGCACAGGGGAAAACAGGGGAAAAATGGGGATGCCTGACGACAACCTGACCGAAGAAGCCGCCTTGCCGAGAGGTAGGGTTTATCTGCATCGCGTTGGCCACCTCGACGTCTCCGCACAAGCCGAATCGACGTTTGGCACCCGAACTGGGCGGGCTGATAAATTTCATGTTGCGCGGCCGGCAGTCTCTTGAACCCCGGCGCCTTAATCGGCGCCGTCTCCTTGCCGGGCTGCTAGCGCTGCCTGCCTCGGGTGCCGTCGGTGCAGCGGTGCCTCTGGCCCAGGGGCGATCGGGCGATAAATGGTTCGGGGGTGCCGTCTCCCTTGCGCGTCCAAGTGGACCCGTGCTCACGCGCGCGGATGGGCAGATCATTGAAAACCTTGACATTTACGCCCCCTATGGCAACGGGATCACGGCACTCCATCAGGGCGTCATCGTACGCAGCTGCCGCATTCGTCATGCCATGGGCAGCGGAATATACGCCCGCGGAGCCGCCGGAATACGCTTGCAGGATCTCGAGATCGATCATGTCGGCGTTCCCCCGGGGACCGAACCAAGCCAGAACCGCAACAACATAGAGCTGGAAAGCTGCCCCGATGCGATCATCATCCGTGTCAAGGCGTCCCGCGGCTCCTCCAATATCTATGTCTTCGACTGTCCAGGCACCCAGATGAGCTTCCTCGAACTCCACGACGCGCGCGGGCCGTTCCCCCGTGGACAGAATGTGCAGTTCGACCGCTCTCCGGATACGAGCCTGGAAGAATTCTCGGCCGAGAACGGTCCCACCTCCTGGACCGAGGACAACATTTCCGCCTTTCACTCGGATCGCTGTACAATTCGACGTGGACTCGTCTTCTACAACAACAGTCCCACGGGCGCTGGCGTCATGCTGGAGGGAAGCTTCAATTGCCGGGTCGATGACGTCGATGCCGTTCAACAGGGCAACGGCGCCTTCTCGGCCGTTCCGCAGGGCAAGGTCGGCAGTGGCGGTTGTTCGTTCAACCGCTGCCGGAGCCGGGACACCTACAATGAGCCACGGGACGGCAGGGACGCCCCGACATCCAACGGCCTGTCGTTCCATACCCGGATATCAGAAGGCGCTGAAAAGCACAGTGTTAGGGACTGCTGCGTCTACGCGCTCGCCAGTCCCCGCAACCTCATCTGGCAAAGGGCGGCCGTGCATGCCGGTTGGTCCATCGAGCGCAAGCCATTTGATCCCAGACCGCCATTGCGGCTTGCCTTCAACTGGCAGTGAGCAGAGATCCGATGTGGCCCTATCGACGACGACGCCAAAAGAGAAGCAGGTCTGACAGCATTGACCGCGACGGCGACATCCCAAGCGTCCAGAGAGGCGCTGATGCAAGAATCATGCGTCCCGTCGTCGTGCTCGTATCGATAGGTGTGTCGACGATGCGAAGACCGACATGCTTGCTGCCAAGCCTTTCGATGAGCGCCAGCACTTCGCGGGTTGTGCGCGCAACACGGTACGGCTTCGTGACCGCAATCACGTCTCCTTTCCTGACACATGCGATCGCCCTCTCGAGCTCCGGCGTCGAACCGAATATGCCAGTCTTCTCGCAGAAGAACTTCTCGGCTCCCAAGCGGGCAAGATAAAGCTTTTGCGCCTCCAGCCTGGCAGCGGGTTCGAAGGTGTTGATACGACAGTAGCCGATGATCATCGCAATCCCCAATCGTAAGAAGCTTTCAGCGAGGGTCCAAGGTGCCCGAGGAAGCCGCTGACGATCTGCGAGCCTGAATGCCGCTGCGGCTCGGCAGTCCCTTTGTCATCTCCCATGTCCGCAGAGATCCGCGAGCTCGAGATATTGCTTTGCGACTCCCTGTGCATCGAACCGTCCCACCCACTGGCCGGCACCTGCCGACAAACGCGACCAAAGGTCATCATCGTCCAGCACAGCCTTCAGCGCTGCGGCCATCGCCTCGGCCTGTGGTTCGACCACTGCCCCATTCACGCCATCCGCGAGCAGATCCCGGCTGAGCCTTGAAGACCCGACGATGGGCGTGCCGGTGGCGATCGCCTCCATCACCGTTGCCGAGGCGACAGGGACCGTATAGCGCGTGGGGAAAGCGGCGACGCGAACGCGGCTGTGTAGTTCGCGAACGCGTGCTCCCTCTGCCATCCCGAGAAGGACCACGTGCCCCCGTATCGCTTCAGGAAGAGCGTCGACCGCCTTCGTCACCGGTCGTGTGATGTCACCCGTCAGGTAGAGCCGTACGGAAGGGTCGTTGAGGGCGCCGAATGCCCGGATCGTCGCCTCTGGCACCTTGTAGGGCGACGTGCCGGCATGGAGGATTGCCCGCTCGCGCTCTGCCAGCCCACGAGACGCATATGACTGGCGATCGATGCATTTGGGAATTTTCAGGATTTGGTCGCTTGGCAGCCCAAGATCTCGCACCAGTTCCTCCTGAAGCTCGGTCGTGGAGGCGACGACGTAGTGGCAGCGCCGCATGCTCGCGCGTCGAATGGCTCGCCATACTGCCGCAAGCGGCCCTTTCCGCCTCTCGAGATCGTGAACGACCTGGACGATCGTGCCACGCAGCGGTAGCGGCACCGTCTCGCTGTGGATGACAAGGTCCGGCCGGAACCGATTGATGATACCGATCGCCCGCAGCCATGCCGCGACTGAGGCCGGTCCGGTCAACCGCGTGCGGCTCAATCCGATTATCGGCAACTTGAGGCGAGGCGAAAGAAGTCGCTGGAATTTCGCGCTTTCGAAGGTGCCGACCACGATCTGCACCTGGTGCCCCAGTTCGAGCAACGCCTGGGCAAGTGCCACAATGAAGATGCTCACACCATCAGGTGAATCCAAAGGTTCGCGCCGGGTCAAGACAATGCGCATTCGATCGAACCGTGACAACAGGTGCCTGCGGGCGGCCGCAGCCTCCAGTGGCACCGTGTTTCAGCAATGGAAGCAAAAGAGGACCTCGCCGAAGTATGCGAGGCGGCAGGATCGATCCTCGAGCAAATGGGGAGTACCCCGGCCCGCACTGCGCTTGTTGACGCGTGAAGCTTGGTCTGCCCTATGGGCCGCCCTGGTCGGTTCCTGCCAGCCCATGTTCCGGCCCACCTCACGACACTGCCGCTAAGGCCCGGATCGGGCGCCTGACCAGGGGTTCATAGATGGCCATCAGCCGATTGAAGTTTGCTTCGGGCGTGTACCGCTCCTGATAGGCGGCATAGGCCCTGCCTGCCACTTCCTGCAAGGCAGATCGGTTTGAAAGCGCCCAGCGCACCTGATCGGCCAACGCGCCGGCATTGCCGACAGGAACGACAAGGCCGGTGACGTCTGGCTCAACGACCCCCTTGATCCACGGCAAATCCGTGCAGATGACCGGCAGCCGGCTTGCGAAGGCCTCGATGACGGTCATGGGAAACAATTCATAGCCTTTCGACGGAAAGAGCAGGAATGCTGCAGCCTGCATCTCCTTCAGCACCGTGTCGCGCGACTGACGCCCGAGATATTCCACGCGCTCGCCCGCAGACTGCTCGACGAGCGGAGCCAACGGCCCGTCGCCGATGATCCGCAGCGGATAGTCGATCTCCTTCCACGCCTCGAGCAGCGTGGCCACTCCCTTGTGGTGCTCATCCAGTCGTCCGACGAACAGCCCTCCATTGCGACGAAGGTCACCGAAGATCGGCGGCCTGGCAACCGCATTCGGCTTGACGACGATGCGTTCGGCCGGCAGGCCGCCTTCCACAAGCTTGTGCCTGGCCCAGTCGGTAAGGGCAATGAAGCGGTCGACCTTGCGGGACCAGGTGCCGGCCCGCTTGTGAAACTCGACCATTGCGGCGACGGCGAGCGTGCCCGCCAGGGAATTCCTGTAGACCTTCTTCGGAACAGTCCACCAGCAGGCGTGGCGGAGACTTCGCTCCCGAAGCCTCTCATCGGGATAAAGCAAGGCGCTGGGACAGAGAATCCTGAAATTGTGCAAGGTCATCACTGATGGCACGCCGGCCTCGCGGCACGCATCCAGGATGGAGGGGCTCAGGAGAGGAAAGAAATTGTGGATATGGACGACATCCGGTGAAAATTCCGCCAATTTTCGGGACAGGGTCCGCCGTGAATGAGGGTTGTAGATGACCCCCACGGCGCTAGAAATCTTCCGCGCGACCGACACGATATCGTCATTCGTGGCGGAGAACAGCTCGACGTCGACCCCATTCTGCTTGAGGCACGCGAGCTCCTCCCGAACCACGCTGTCCTCTCCGGCCCTTATCTGGTAGAAATTATGAACCATTAAGACGCGCATCGCAGTCCGCCACGTCCGAATCTCAATTCGGCATCCCGGACGCCGGTGGCGACGACGCGACGGCTCCGGAAAAGTCGACCTTTGGCAAAACGACCTCCACAACGTCGCCGGGCGCAAGCCCGAGATCTTCGCTGCCAGGGAGCGTCTCGGCGCCCTGCTCTCGCTTTCTATGCACTGTTATCTCGGGCCGACCCGCGGCTATCAGCAAGGTGGATTGCGCTTGACCTGTAAGCGCCAGCTTCTGCGCAGTACCCTCAAGACGCGCCGAGGTCTGGGCCAGATTCATATAGGCTTCTTGTAGCTCTCCCAAGGCCGCGATTCGTCGTTCACTGTCGATCTTGTTCATCTGTCTGACATATTCGCCGCGCTGGCGCTCGATGTTCGATGCCTGGACGATCGTATCGAGCAGTTGGGTTGATGACATAAGCGCCGCTCGACGGGCTTCAGATAGGCGCGTGGTCGCCGCCAGGCCCTTCTGAAACAGCGTCCTGACTCTCTCGTAGTCGTCGGTGTCGGCCTGGCTTCCCTCCTCGTCCTTCTTCTTCTTTTCAGACAGGAGCCCCAGTTGCATGTTAGCCTCCTCGACAGCACGTCGCAGAAGCTCCTTGTCCTTTTCACTGTCTGACTGACGAGCTTCGATATGCGCTGTTGCCGTTTGCTTCAATCGTTCGGCGAGCGCCTCAGGCACCGGTGCGTTCTCGACATGTTCGACTTCTTCGCCGAGTTCGGTGCGAAGGCGCCAAATGCGAACCTGTTCCGTTGCGAATTGCGCCCATAGGGCTTTGTACTCGGAACGGAAATCGGCCGCTTCCATGAGCGGATTGGCGATGCGAACCTGGGCAGCGCTGTAGCCACCCGCAACCGCCACAGACTGTCGGACGGTCATACCCGGCCGAAAGATGTACTCTCCCGGCCTGGCCACATCACCATAAACATAGATGGGCCGGTATTCGGCAAGCGAAACGAAGACCTGGTCCGTCTGGATCAGCTGCGTTATTTCACGGCCGTCCTCGGTCCCCCGCCGATAGGGCTTGCTGGCGAGACTGCCGGCGATTATTTCCTGCGCTTGTTGAACGGAAAGGCCGCTGATTTGAACCGCTCCAACCAGCGCCAAGTTCACCTCGCCGTCCACTCCGATCAGCAATCGCTGCCTGAAATCCGGAATACCAGGGACCGATACTTCCAGCGTATCTCCGGGCTTTAGCTTGTAGTCGGCAAGTGCCGCTGTCGGAATCAGAGCGATGGCGCCAGCAAACGAAGCGAGGCGGGTCGAAGCCATGGTCATCGACAGCGCCGACAACAAGGATCTCAACAGCTTCATGGGTCCCCCAACGGGTTGCCCCCGTATCTCTACGGGCGGCTTATTACGGGTTTCTCCGGCGCGGGCGAACCTGCGCAGTGGATGGCCCTATGCTACCAGAAGAGGCATAGCCGAGGCCGAGGCAAAATGGCTGGCTCGCTGGTTCTTTCGAGGCACTCCTGATGGACCGGCACGGCGCCGCCGCATGAGCGGGCACATCAGTGGACGGCTCCCCTGCTCCTGCCGCGCCAAAATCGTACAACGCGATCCCTTCTACCGAGACCGATAGCCTGCCCTATGTCGGGAGGGCCGCATCCATGTTCGTTCCGATGTATGAACAAGCGTAATGCTGCGTTCGATCCGGTTCAACTGGAGGAAGTTCCACAGCCAAGGCCGGAACGCTGGCGCGAAGCGCAATCAAATAGCCGTATGAGAAAGCAATTCCCACAATCTGTAGAGGGCTCTCCAGGGCCGGATTGACGAACATGGCGAGGAAAATCGTGATGAAGACCGTGGACGCATGATTGCGAACACCGCGTGGCAGTCGATTTGGCGGGAAGGCCACCAAAATGGCAGACACGATCAAAATGAAACCAATGACCCCCGTCCGCAATATGGCTTGAAAGAACGAATTGTGAATTCCTGTCGAGAGTACCTCAAGCATTCTGGCATGCGTAATATTATGGGTGTCGGGAAGAAAGGTAATATCCTCGAATCCGGGAAACTCGTATCGCCATCGGACAGATTCCCTCCCAAATCCGATGCCAAACCCGTATGTATCCGCAACGGATACGAGTGCGTCCGAAATGAACGCGAGTCGGATCCCGGAGTTCGGGTCCAGAGCAAAGGTTTGAGGTATGAAGTTGAGCCCGACGGCATAAGCCGAAGTCAGTGCGGTCGCCAAAGCTGCGGCCATCAACCGGCCGGGCACGCCAATCAGAATGACGATCGTCGTGACCGCAAGCACCTTGAACTGAGCCAAGGGGCTGGCGAGGGCTATTCCCAAAAGGAGCAAAATGCCGCCGTATCGGCGCCAGTCGTTCGTCAGAAAAATACCGCCTGCAATGAAAAACACGGCAATGACCATGTTGTTGATCAGCGCACCATAAAGAATCACTATCGCGGCTTGCCCAGATGCGCGCGGATATTGCACGTCCTGCTGAAACATCACCGCCGGCGCGACAACGAGAGACAGCAACAGGAAAACGGGTGCACCAAAAAAGGCATTGCCGCTCATCAGCCTGCGGCGGAAATAAGCCTTGGACGCCCATGCGACGGCGAAGAATCCAACAATCGGGACGATTTGCCTTGTGACTGCTTCTTGAAGGAAGTGAACCTGCCAGGAATCCGGCATCAGCCTGTATCTGGACAGCAGGGCAATGAAGAGGCAGAAGGCGGTGTAGACCGCGAGCAGACGAGGCGGCACCGTCTGCCGCAGCAAGGCATAGGCCAGACAGACACCGACCGGGACCACTATGAAGAAAAGGCCAAGCAGGCGCAGGGATATTGCGAGGGCGCAGGCCAGCCAAATGCCCGAGAGAAAGAGGGTGTAGTCGAGCACGTCAGGGGAATGGCTGGAAACGAGGTCGACCGGCTTTGAACCCTTCCTGCGTGACAATGTCGCTGGCGAGGTCATGGCCTGTATTCCCGGTTAGGACTGAAAGCCGCACGGTTCATCCTGGTCAAAATTACTGCCGAGAGTTTCTCTGCAGGGATGATGCGCAGGATTCCCTTGAGGTGATCCGCGAAAGTGCGGCGTGCCTGCAACACCAAAAGGACCTCGTTGATGACGCCCATGGCAGCTTCCAGATCAGCGATGCGATCGGTGCTGTGAAAATCAACCACTATACAACTGTATTCTTGCTGCAGATGCTGGAGTGCAGCGGAGATGGAGAGCGAGGCATTCAACTCGGAGATTGACCCGGTGGGCCTGAGAACCAGAACTTCCAGCCCTCCCTGATGCGCGGGAATGATGGCAAACGCCCTTGCGAGCTTGCGACCTGGCTCCGCGTTCACCATTGGCTGGTTCATCGATGGCTTTTGCCAATTGGCATCAATGAGCAGTGTCTTTTGCCCGGTCGCCGCAATGAGCCTTGCGAGATGAACCGCCACCGTGGAGCTTCCGGACTTGGCGAGGGGTGAAGCAACGCCGATTACAAATCCGCCTTGGCGGCCCTGAACTCCGCGCATACGGCTGGCAATTTTGCTCAGCGAGCTGTGAAGCTCGGGAGCGTCCTTTGAGTAGACGGGCTGCAAAGACTGCTCGCATGGCCCCACAACATTCCACCTGCGGCGGGGAATTCTGCGTATCCCTACAATCCGATCAAGGCCGGTCGACCTGTGCACATCCTCGACCGTTATCAGGCGGTG
Source organism: Mesorhizobium sp. M1227 (assembly GCF_040318315.1). Lineage (NCBI taxonomy): Bacteria > Pseudomonadati > Pseudomonadota > Alphaproteobacteria > Hyphomicrobiales > Phyllobacteriaceae > Mesorhizobium > Mesorhizobium sp. M1227. Next base: position 20,619 of record NZ_JAMYLZ010000045.1, on the reverse strand, counting down.
GTTCATTGCTTGCCTGATCAATGCGTGACCAACGCCGGCAACCCCACCGGCCATAACGGAGAGGGCTACCATCAGGACGGGTGGCGGCCAACTGCGTTGGCGAGGCGGTTCGGCCGCGGTGATGACCCTTGCGCTCGGGATCAGCGACGAGGCGCTAAAATCGGAGAGGGTCCGCTGCAGAAGGGCATTGTAAAGCGAGCGATAAACCTCGGCCGCGCTCTGCTGCTCGCGGAAAAGGACTCTTGCCCTCTCCGCAGATTCAGGGTCCGATTGGAGTTCCTTCAGTGATTCGGTCACAAAAGCCTTTTCCCGAAGTTCCGCCAGCCGCTTGTGCAGATCAGATGCTTCTTCCGCGCCAGCCGCCTGCCGGCGCTCGCGCTGATTTCCGATGTAACCGTCGGCGATCGCGTTCGCGAGCATGGCGGAGAACTGAGGATCGGAAGAGGTGACCCCGATCTCGACGGCGCTGGAGGAACCCATCTGAAGAACGGAAAACGCGCGCCTCACAAGGACCATCGCCTCATCCCGAATATTTGGCTCCGCCGTCGGCAGTTCGGTGCCGAAGTGAGACGCCAATTGGCCCTGCACATAGCTGGATATCCGGGTGCGCAAGCTGTCGTCCGTCACAAACTCTTCGTCTTCCGCTAAGCCAGTGTGGTCAACAACACGTCCGACGACTTCGTCCGACTGAATGACCTGTATCTGGCTCTCTACATAGACCCTCTCATCCGCCTGAGCTTCGCCCGGTTGCGGAGCGGGCGGAGATGAAAGGAGGATCGTCGCATAAGCGCTGTAATATCCAGGCGAAAGGACTGTATATGCGCCGCCGACACCAAGGCTTACAACCATCCAGAGGAGGCAAAGGCGCCAACTGCTTCGAATAAATCTCAAGATGTCTTTCACGGTCAGCTCGTCGCGATCCTTGGGAGGTATCTGCTGGTGAGGCGACCCGGACGGCTGAACGACGAAGTGATCGGTGGCGAACATACAGACTCTCCTACGACTGGAAACGATCGGCCTCGTGCTCCAACGGCGCGGATTGGGACGCCGGGGGATGTGCTCGCACCCGGCCTGCGTCGCAAGCCGCCGCCGTGCGAAGGACTGCCGCTCCGCCAATGAGGAAGAAGCCGGCTGAAACCACCAGCACGACGACTTCCTTCGCCACCATCGCGTAAACAATGGCTTGCTCCGCCATGACGAAAGACAAAGAATATGCGGCCACCAGGAATACTAGCAGACCGGCTGCATTAAGGGCCGCCCATTCGTTTTCATATCCGTAACTAAACATAAATACATTTGATGTGAATGTATTTATATTCATAAGAAATGGTATGATTGCCATCGCACGCACTATAGGTGTCGCTCCTGAAAATTTATCTCCAAACAGAATCAAAATTATGTATGGAGCAATAAAGAACATTCCAATACTCATCGCCGCCCCGCCCGCTACGGTGAATAGTGATCTTCTTATCAATCGAACCCCGGCAGCCGGATCGACATGAGCGTAGTATGAAACCCTCGGTATGAAAGTATCCATAAGCAACTTGAAAAATACTCTCGAGGCTAACAGAAACTTTTCGGCGACAGAATATTGCCCGGCTGCGACATAGCCTGCGAAATGCTGGACAAGGGCAACAGGGAGGGTGACGAGGGCAGTCTCCACGGCTATGAAAAGGCATCCCCTCCAGCCATTGCGCAGCTGCATTCCAATCGTCGAAAGCGTGACGGACCTGAAGCCGCCGAACCCAATGGGAAGGATGAAAGGTAAGCAGATGACGCCACTGACGACGGGAACTGCGCTCTGGATGGCAACGGCGAGTGCGACCTGGTCAGGTGATGCGACCATGGCGACGAAACAGACGAGCGCCAGAACGCGAGCAACAACCACGGCGACGGCCGCCTGCCAGGCGCGTTCAAGGCCGACGAAGAGCCATGCCGGAAAAATAATGCCGCCGGCGGCCGAGAGCATCGCGCACAGGAATGTCGGCCTACTGAGCGCCAGCACGTCGCCGGCCAGCACAAGGCCCACCAGGCATACGGCAATGAACAGCACTGCCTTGGTGGCCATGACCTGAGCAACCAGGGACGCGATCGCCGCCGGCTCGTATCGGAGGGAAGCTACCCTGCGCTGCGCCGTCCAATGAAATCCATAGGCCACAACGACGGCAGCGAGTTGTCCGATGGCGAGCGCATACGCGTAGCGCCCGAAACTCATGGGTCCGAGGACACGCCCGGCATAGGGCAAGATGATCAGCGGCTGCAGGACGTCGGTGACATGCAGGACAGCCAGACTGGCGGCCTGTTTGCTCAGGGTCATGGTAGCCTCCAGTCAGGTGCCTGTCGAGGCAATGCAAACCACCCAGTCCAGATATGGCAGCGCCGCCTCCCAGAAGCAGCGCCAAAGAACAGCCGGCCGTGAAGAAGTTGGCGCAGATCGGCAATACGGCGGTCCAAGTGTGTTCACTGGTTCCGCCTCCCTCTAACCGTCACGAAGTCTGCGCCTGGGAAGCAGCGTTGCCTGCAACAAAGCCAGGATGAACAGGCTGTTCGTCACGAGATACCTGCTCGCCAGCCGGCGGGGATCCTGGAAGAGCCGGTGCAGCCATTCCAGCCCGCTCTTCTGCATCCATTGCGGCGCCCGTTTGACGTCTCCGGCGTGGAAATCGAAAGCTGCTCCTACCCCTAACATGACCGCATTGATCCGGCCGCGATGCGCCTGCATCCAGCTTTCCTGCTTGGGACATCCGAGCCCCACCCACATGATCCTCGCACCGGACTGATTGATCATTCCGACCACTGCCTCATCCTCCTCGGCCGACAGAGGGCGGGGCGGAGGTGAGTAAGAGCCCACGATGTTTATGCCGGCAAACTCGGTTCTAATGCACTGTTCGAGACGCTGGAGAGTGCCCGGGCTGCCGCCGTACAGGAACATTGCCGAGCCCAGTTCCGATGCCCTCCGGCAACAAATCCACATCAGGTCCGGTCCGGCGATGCGCGGCTGATCCGCGTGTCCCTGCCGTCTCAGCATCCAGGCCACCGGCGCTCCATCGGGCGCGACAAGATCGGCGCTATCCATCGCTTCGGCATGGGCGCGATTGCGGCGGGCGGTGACGACACTGTGGGCATTGCACAGGAAAACCGTTCGGCTCTCCCGCCGCAGGGCCCAGTCGAAGACGCAGTTGACTGCCTGCGCCAAGCCCAGCGCGTGCACGGGTACCCCAAGCACTTGCTCGCGCACCACTCCCTGATCGATCGCGAGCTCTGTCATGCCACCCTCGATTGCTGCAATGGTGAGCCATCATCACAGCGTGCGGGCACTTCGAGTGCAAATGCTATTCCGAACGGGAAGCTGGCGGGCGGCGCTCATCGGAGGTACTTAAAAGGAATATCCGAATATCCTGTCCGAACCGGTGTGGTGCACCCCGATTCTGAGACACGAAAAGGGTAACAGTTCTCCATTCGTTAAGGAGAGCTGATGAGGAGAGAAGAACCCGGGGCGGCGGTTCAGTGGCGAATTCAAGAGAGCGGCGGTGTAACGCATGGCTGCGGGCGCCAATATGAGCAAGTTGGCGCGGGAGCTCGGCATCTCTGGCAAGGGTCTCTATCGCTGGCAGAAGCAGTTTCGTGCAGGCGGGCCAGCAGCTCTGCGCGGTCGCATGGGTCCGCCGCGAGCGGTACGCCGGCTAGGTGAGGCGGACGACCCGGGCGGTGCAGCGCCGGCATTGCCGTCGGAAGCGCTTGACGAGCTTTCGAAGGCATTGGCTCGGATCGGCGAACTGGAGCGTCTCGTCGGGTATCCGGTTCAAAGCGTTACCCATCTATCAACTTGTTCTCTCCGCGCTGCCGAAAGAGCGCATGGAAGGAGCGGCCCGTCGCGCCGTCGACCAGGAGGTAAAGCCCCATCACCGCGGGTTTGCCTACGGCATTGTTGTCGGGCGACACCGTGACGATCTTGACGCCGATATGGCCATGTGCCGACGTGTCAGCTGTACGGAGAACAAGGGATATTCCTTTTAAGTACCTCCGATGAGCGCCGCCCGCCAGCTTCCCGTTCGGAATAGCAATTGAACTCGAAGTGCTCGCACGCTGTGATGATCGCTCACCATTGCAGCAATCGAGGGTGGCATGACAGAGCTCGCGATCGATCAGGGAGTGACGGCATGTCGCAAATCTTCGCGGGATGATGCCCTCTGGTTGCAGCCTAAAGAATTCACGCAGGATTATCTGGCATCGCTTTGCATCGCATTGGCGCAGATCGATACGGACGCCGTGCAGGAGGCGATACAGTTGCTGCGCGCCGTACGCGATGCGGGCGGCACAGTCTTCGTCGCCGGCAACGGCGGCAGCGCAGCGACCGCCTCCCACTGGGTCAATGACCTCGGTAAGGCCACGAAACGCTCGGGAAGGCAGCCAATCCGGGTCATAGGCCTGACAGACAACGTCTCCTGGATGACGGCACTCGGCAATGACGAAGGCTACGAGCGTATCTTTGCCGGCCAGATGGAGAACTTCGCCAAGCCGGGTGACGTGCTCATAGTGATTTCAGCCAGCGGGAACTCGCTTAATCTCGTGCGGGCAGTCGAACTCGCTCGCGAAAGGAAGGTAGCCACCATCGGCATTGTCGGTTTTGACGGCGGCACGCTTAAAGAGCTCGTCGATCAGCCAGTATGGGTGCGGTCCGAAAAAGGCACCTACGAACTCGTCGAGGACGTCCACGCCGCGATCTGTCATGCCATCACGCGATACCTCATCGCCGACCGACCGGAGCGCGGTCAATGAATATTGTCCTGCCGAGCTCGCCCTGCCTGCAAAAGGCAGATGTCGAAGGCCGCGGCTACAGCCGGCCGCGTCAGGCGGTCATCCTGGCCGGCGGGCGTGGCACGCGCATGCGGCCGATCACACTCGATCGCCCGAAACCAATGGTGCCGGTGCTCGGCCGCCCTTTTTTGGAATACCAGATCGAACAGCTGCGGCAGGAGGGGTTCGAAAGGGTTCTTCTTCTACTCGGGTATTTGCCCCATGTGGTGATGGACCATTTCGGCGACGGCAGGAGGTTCGGGCTCAGTATCGAATATGCCGTCACCCGTCCCGACGACCTCACCAGCAGCCGGGTATCCAATGCCCGTCACCTCATAGATCCGTGCTTCCTGCTGCTGTATTGCGACAATTACTGGCCGATGCGCATGGAGCGGCTGTGGCAACGCTTCTGTGCGGCCGGCAAGCCTGGAATGATTACGGTCTACAGCAACAAGGACGGCTATTCACGCGGCAGCGTGATCCTTGATGCGAACGACAATGTGACCGTCTTCGACCGGCTCCGCACCACGCCCGGGCTGCAGGGAGTCGAGATCAGCTATGCCATACTAACCGATCTCGCCCTCGAACTCCTGCCCGACGAGGACACCCTCTTCGAGGAGGCCATCTACACGCCGCTCGCGACGCAGCATCGCCTCGCCGGCTTCGTGAGCGAGCACCGCTATTACAGCGTGGGCTCGATCGAGCGTCTACCCGCGACGGAGCGCTTTATGAGCCGCGAAAAAACCATGCTCGTAGACAGGGACGGCGTACTCAACTGCAGACCGCCACGGGCTCAATATGTGTGTTCATGGGACCAGTGGGAGTGGGTTCCGGGTGCAAAGCAGGCGTTGGCCCTTCTGAACGAGGCTGGCTACCGCATAATCATCATCTCCAACCAGGCAGGGATAGCGCGCGGAGCGATGACCGCCGCTGATCTCGAGGCGCTTCACCAGCGCATGTGCGCCGAGTGCGAAGCCGTCGGCGGCAAGATCGCGGAGATCTACCACTGCCCACACGGCTGGGACGACGGCTGCGACTGCCGCAAGCCCAAACCCGGTATGCTGTATCAGGCACAGCGCGACTTTGATCTCGACCTCACACGCACACTCTTTGTCGGCGATGACGATCGTGACCGTCAAGCGGCCGAAGCCGCGGACTGCCTATATGCGCAAGTAAGCGAGCGATGCTCGCTTCTGGACCTCACCCGTCAACTCCTTTCGAAGCGGAGCGAGGGCAGACATGAATGAACCAACACGCGTTCTCGTCACCGGACACAATGGATATCTCGGTTCTGTCATGGTGCCCGTGTTGCAGGCGGCGGGCTATGAGGTGGTCGGGCTGGATATGGGATATTTTCGTGCGTGCACCCTGGGAGCCGACAATACCAGTGTGCCCGAGATCACAAAGGATCTACGCGCCATCGAACCCCCGGATCTGCAGGGCTTTGACGCGGTGATCCATCTGGGGGCACTCTCGAACGACCCGATCGGAAATCTCAACGCGGATTGGACGAGGCAGATCAATGCGGGAGGAACAGTTCGTCTGGCCACGATGGCCAAGGCGGCGGGCATCCGGCGGTTCCTATTTTCCTCCTCTTGCATCATGTATGGCATGTCGGAAGCCGCCGTCGTCGACGAAACCGCCCCGCTGGCGCCGCAAACAGAATACGCAAGATCGAAGGTTGTTGCCGAAGAAGCGCTGCGCGCGCTGGCGGACGACGGGTTCTCGCCCGTCTATTGCCGCAACGGCACCGTCTATGGTCTGTCGCCGCGAATGCGCTTCGACACCGTGCTGAACAATTTCGTGGGCAGCGCCTTCACCACTGGACGTGTCGAAGTGCATAGCGATGGCACGCCATGGCGGCCCGTGGTTCATGTCCAGGATGTCGCGCGCTATTTCAAATTGATGCTGGAGGCGCCACTACAGGACATCCACAATGAGGCGTTCAACATGGGTGTTGAAAGCCTAAATCTTCAGGTGCGCGAGATAGCGGAGATCGCCGTTGAGGCCGTCGCTGGCGCGCAGCTCACAATGACACCGAAGCTGGGCGCGGATCAAAGGACCTACAAGGCGGACTTCAGCAAGTTCTCACGGACTTTCCCGGATTTCGAGTTTCAGTGGACAGCGCGAAAGGGAGCACACGACCTTTGCGAGGCGTTCCGCTCGATCGCACTTAGATTTGAAGACTTTACCGACAAGCGCTTCACGCGGCTGCGCTGGCTCGATCATTTGCTCAAGGCGGGGATGCTCGATGGTCAGCTGCGCTGGCGAACCGCACAGCCGCGTGTTGCCTAATTTTCATTCCGTCGATTTTCGAGGGGGCAAAATATGGAACAGCTAGACGGGACCAAAGCGGTGGAGCGCCGGTCAGGACTGGACCTTCCGACCATCATCGATCGCGCTGCACAGCGTCTACCGTCTCTCGTCCTGACGCGCACTCCTTTGCGCGTCAGTTTTGCTGGCGGCGGTACCGATCTGCCCGATTTCTACAATCTCGATTGCGGCGCGGTCTTCAGCGCGGCAGTGGACAAGTACATCTATGTCACCGTCAAGCGTCACAGCGAGATTTTTAATGAACCCATCCGCTTGAACTATTCACAGACGGAGCAGGTAAACACCATAGGCGAGATCAAGAACAACATCGCTCGCGAATGCCTGCGTTTCCTGGAGATCGAACCGCCGATTTACATCTCGACGGTCGGAGACATGCCTGCCTCGACGGGCATGGGGGGGTCGAGCTCGTTCACGGTGGGACTGCTCAACGCCCTGCATGCATTCCGGGGAGAACGTGTCACCCCTGGCCAACTGGCCGAAGAGGCATGTCACATCGAGATGGACATCCTCGAGGAGCCGATTGGCAAGCAGGACCAGTATGCCGCCGCGTTCGGGGGCATGAACCTGTTCCGCTTCCAGCCGGGCGGCGCGGTAACGGTCGAGCCGCAGCGGGTGCGCAATGGCGCCATCGAACATCTCTTCAGCAACCTGATGATGTTCTGGACGTCGCATCAGCGGCCGGCCAGTTCCGTGCTGGCAGAGCAGAAGGCGAAAACGTCAAGCAATCTCGATACGCTCAGGCGGATGCGGGACGATGCCTTCATGCTTCAGGAGATCTTTGCGGAGCCCGTCATCGACGTAGAACGCTTCGGTGCCGTCCTTCACGCAGGGTGGGAGATGAAGCGGAGTTTGGCGTCCCGCGTGAGCAACGCGGCGATCAATGGCCACTACGACCTCGCCAGGGACGCAGGTGCGGAAGGCGGCAAGCTGTGCGGCGCCGGCGGCGGCGGATTCCTAATGTTCGCGGTCAAGCCGGAACGCCGGGAAAGTGTAAGACGCGCACTCTCACACCTAGCCTATGTGCCTATCGGCTATGAAGTCCACGGCTCGCGCCTCTTGCATCCGGCGCAAGTCTGATGGCCGTCCTTCGATCGCACAAGAGGACCGCCGGCGCGAGCCACCCTGAGCAGAGGTCGTCGGAGATGCAACCCGACGTGACACTCATTTGACCAATGGATCTACGATGCTTTTCACAAAGACCGATATTCCAGGCGCCACCCTGGTGGAACTGCAGAAATTCGAAGACGAGCGGGGCTTTTTCGCACGCGGCTGGTGTTCGCGGGAGTTTGCCGAGCAGGGGCTTCCGGATCGTGTCGTGCAGGTGAATATTTCATACAACAGGCACAAGCATACACTGCGCGGCTTCCATTACCAGCTGGCTCCCCAGTGCGAGGACAAGATGCTTCGCTGCATCCGGGGCAGCCTGTACGACGTGCTGATCGACCTGCGTTCCCGATCGCCCACCTATAAGCAGCACCTCACGGTGGAACTGTCAGCGGCGAACCAACGGATGCTGGTCATCCCGAAGGGCTGCGCGAACGCCTTTCTCACCATGGAGGACCACTCCGAGGCGACATATCTCGTCTCCGAATTCTACACACCGGCGGCCGAGCGTGGTGTTCGCTGGAACGATCCTGCTTTCGCAGTGAAGTGGCCGGTGGATGCGCCGGCGCTGATTTCTGAAAAGGACCGAAGCTGGCCCGATTATGACCGCTAACCTTTCGCCACCCGACCTTTCGGGGAGCAGCACAGGGGAGACGTAAATGTTCATTGTCGACAGGGAGTTGGAGAGGCTCCAGGCTCAGGGGCGGCCAATTCGCGTGGGTATGGTGGGGGCCGGCTTCATGGCCCAAGGCATCGCGCTGCAGATGCTGCGATATGTCCCAGGCATGGAGCTCGTGGCGATTTCCAACAGGCACGTGGAAAAGGCGCGAGATGCCTATGCCGCCGCAGGTGAAGACGACGTGACCGAGGCGACCAGCACCAAAGGGCTTGAGGATCTCGTGGCGCGCGGTCGCCGCTCGATCACGGCCGACCCGATGCACATTTGCGAGGCCGACGACATCGACGTCGTCGTCGAGGCGACAGGCGCGATCGAGTTCGCTGCTCACGTCACAATGGGGGCGATCCGGCACGGCAAGCATGTTGCTCTGATGAACGCCGAACTCGACGGCACGATCGGACCGATCCTGAAAGTGTATGCCGACCGGGCAGGAGTGGTCCTCACCAATGTGGAGGGGGATCAGCCCGGCGTTATCATGAACCTCTACCGTTGGGTCAGGGGCCTGGGCATACGTCCGGTGCTTTGCGGGAACATCAAGGGCCTGCACGATCCCTACCGAAATCCGACGACTCAGGAGGGTTTTGCCAAGAAGTGGGGGATGAAGGCCCCAATGGTCACCTCCTTCGCGGACGGCACGAAGATCTCGTTCGAGAACGCCATCGTAGCCAACGCCACAGGCATGCGGGTGGCGAAGCGCGGCATGTACGGGCCTGTGGTCGAGCCTGGTACCCCGATCCAGGGGGCGGTCGGGTGGTATCCGCTCAATCAGCTCCTCGAGGGGCCGGGGCTAGTTGATTATTGTGTCGGCGCCATGCCCAACCCCGGCATCTTCGTTCTTGGCACCACAGAGGATGCCGTCGAGAAGAACTATCTCTCACTCTACAAGATGGGCCCCGGACCGCTCTACTGTTTCTATTGGCCCTATCATCTGTGTCATTTCGAGGTGCCCTCCACGGTCGCCAGGGCCGCAATATTCCGCGATGCTGCGATTGCGCCCCTGGGCGCGCCGACCGTTGATGTGGTGGCCGCCGCCAAGCGGGACCTTAGTGCCGGAGAGATCCTCGATGGCCTTGGACATTACATGACCTACGGGCTCTGCGAGAACGCGCGAACGGTGAACGCCGAGCGGCTTGTGCCGATCGGGCTCGCCGAGGGCTGCCGGCTGCTGCGCGACGTGAAGCGAGACGAGGTTCTCGGCTATGACGATATCGAGCCTCCGATCGGGCGGCTTTGCGACACACTGCGCCGGGAGCAGGATCTTGCCTTCTTCGGCCGCTCTGTAGCCTCCCTGCGCCGCGAGGTTTCTGCAACCGCCTAGTTAGCGGGACTCCAGTTGTTCCGCCGCCCGAACCTTAGAGTTGAGATGGCCGAACCGATGTCCGATTTCCATTGCCTGACACAGGCCGCCGCGCTTTGCCTCCTCTTTGTGGGTGCGACTTTCCTGGCCCTTAACCCGGATTGGATCGACAGGCCCCTCGCAACGGCCGTCAACACCGTAGCGAGCAATCAGCCCTTCGCCAGCCGGCTCGCTTTCGGTGCCGTCTACCCAACAACCGAGGGCGCTATAGTTGTGTCCTTGCTTTGGTATTGCTGGTTCGCCCATGACGGGCCGGAATCGAGGGCAAGGCTGGTGAGCGGCGTCTGCGCAGCTGTCCTCGCGGCGCTCGTCGCGCATTTCCTGCAGGGCACTCTGCCGACGACGCCAAAGCCGATTTTTGACTCCGCACTTGGGCTTCATATCCCGGACGTTCTGGGCGACGCGGCCGTTCTGCGCTCATCGCCTTTCGCCGGCACCCCCGGGTTCCCCAGCGAGCGAGCGGTTCTGTTCGCGGGTCTAGCGATCGCCATTCTTCTCGTTCGCTTCGAACTCGGACTGCTCGCCCTGGCCTGCACCTTGGTGGTAGAGCTTGCTCGAGTCTACTTGGGGCTGCATTACCCGACCAATGCTCTGGGTAGCCTCGCCTTGGCCGCCACCCTGGTATGGGTAGCACAAACGCACCCGAGCCTTGAACTCGGCGCCCTGGTTCTCCGGTGGGAGCGCGGCGCCCCACCAAGCTTCTATCTGTGCAGCTTTCTGGCCTCATACCTTGTTGTTGCGTTCCAGGCGTTGCGCGAACTTGCCAAAGGGCTTCTGCAATAGGAACTGGTGTGAAGCCGGCCAGCGACATGACGTGCATCGCCGCGCTGAAGCGTCATCTTGGCCGGACAACAACAATCATGCTGACACGTGTTCGCAACAGCGGCGGATTACCTCAATGAAGCGGATTAGGCATCCGGCAAGCTGGATAAGGCCGCTCTACGGCTTCCACTTGCCCTACTACCTCTGCCATCTTGAGGTACCCAACACACTGCGCGCGCCGCGCTGTTCGACAAGCCCGATCTCTCCGATCGGCGAACCCAAGGTCAATTTCGTTGCAACCCGCCAAGACCGATTCGAACTGCCCGCCCTTCCTGCGTTCAGCTCCGCAACGAACAGGATTGCCACTTCTTTGGCTCCGCAGTAGCCGGCACGGCCCCGGGGACGAGGCGACTCGTGAGCCGGCGCTCGCAGCGGGCGGCTACTACTTCCTACGCGGTAGGGCGACGACGTGGCCGAGCCCAAGGCGATGCTCCCGCAGCATCTGTTACGAACGCCGAGCGACGGGATTACCTCCTTTTGTTGGAGCGCCTGCCACAATGACACTCTGGTCGCGGGAGGGAATCGATGTAAAATTCACAGGGCGATAGCCGCTCCGCGTTAGGCCAGACTGAACCTCATCTGGCGCTGTTGTCTATTTTTGGACACAGTGAGGACGGCGGCCACAGTGAGGACGGCGCAGTCAAGCGGAACAGCTACTAGGAATAAGCCAAAGGCAACCATTGATGTACAATCCAGATCGGCTCCGGTATTGTAAGCGAGTTGTAAGAGCGGCCTTAGGATTCGATCATCTTCTCCGGCCCGAATGCTCTATTCCTACACAAAAACTCGGCTCCGCATATGGAGGTTGGGTCGTTGCGGTCGAGCCTCTTCTAGCTGCCCCCTCCCCTATTGTTCTTTCCTTTGGCTTAGGGGACGATATTTCATTTGATCTGGAAGTCAGCAAAGTATTCGGTGCAAAGGTCTTTGGGTTTGATCCGACTCCGGCCAGTCTTGACTGGATTGCCGCTCAGGAATTACCTCCCACTGTGCGGATCTACCCCTTGGGAATATCTAATTTCGACGGGGAGCAAAGGTTTGCTGTGTCCGAAGATGACACACGCAGCAATTTTTCCACGAAGTTGGTTACAGGCAAGAGCATTGTCTGCAACGTGAGGCGTTATTCTACTATCCTGGATATGCTCGGACTGGCAACTATCGATGTGCTGAAACTCGACGTCGAGGGGGCAGAGCACGACGTCCTTCCAGAGGTGCTTGGATCTGATGTCTTACCAACACAGATTCTCGTCGAGTTTCACCACTGGTGGCACCGCACTCCGGTGGAGCAAACCTACCGAACTGTGGAAGCGATAAAGGGCCAGGGTTACACCCTGTTCCATGTTTCTCCTGCGGGCCACGAATTGTCATTTTTGCTGACGCAATAACAAGCCATACGAGAACTTTCGACAAGCCGCGCTCGGTGGCGGGGATCGTCGGCAACAACCTGACGCCACGCTTGCCAGGTGACCCGAGATGCAGGCCGAACGCGAACGTTTTTCGGCAGGCATCGCCCGCGCCGCACTGATCAGCCGACCCACATGTTCGGCATTGCCGACGGCAGCATGGCCGGCATGCGGCTCCAGGAGAAGCTGTGGCGCAAGCGCTTGTGAACTGACGGCTCGCGGCAGGGCGGCTACGTCCATGCCATAGGAGCATAGGCTGAAGAGGCTAGCCAAGCAGAAAGGGGACGCACGGGAAGTAGCTGGGACGGGCATCGAGCGGTGGGGATTACCTCCTTTTGCTGGCGTGCCTCCCACAATGACACTCTGGCAGAACAAGGCACTTTCGCCTTTCGTTAGAGGAGTGTGGGGGCAGACCGTCGGTCGACGGCGCCACCACAGCCCAAGAATTGGATGGTACCCGATGACAGATCGCATTGCGCTCATAACTGGTGTGACCGGTCAGGACGGTGCCTACCTTGCCAGACTGCTGCTGGAGAACGGCTATACTGTCCACGGACTGAAACGCAGATCCTCCTCCTTCAATACCGAACGCATCGACGACATCTACGTCGATCCGCACGAACCGGACGCACGCTTTTTTCTCCACTACGCCGACCTGACCGATGCGACCAATCTCATTCGCATCGTTCAGGAGACGCGCCCTACCGAAATCTACAATCTGGCGGCCCAAAGCCATGTCCAGGTAAGCTTCGAGACGCCTGAATATACCGGCAACGCCGATGCCCTTGGCACACTCAGGCTGCTTGAAGCCATCCGCATCCTGAAGATGGGAGAGCGGGTGCGCTTTTATCAGGCATCAACCTCCGAGCTGTTCGGCAAAGTCCAGGAGGTGCCCCAGACGGAGAAGACGCCGTTCTACCCGCGCTCTCCCTATGCGGCGGCCAAACTCTATGCCTATTGGATCACGATCAACTACCGTGAAGCGTACGGACTGTTCGCTTCCAACGGCATACTGTTTAATCATGAAGGCCCCACGCGCGGCGAGACGTTTGTGACCCGCAAGATCACACGTGCGGTTGCAGGTATCGAGCGAGGCTTTCAGTCCGCCCTCTATCTTGGAAATCTGGATGCGAAACGCGACTGGGGGCATGCTCGCGACTATGTGGAGGGCATGTGGCGAATTCTTCAGCACGCCGAGCCAGACGACTTCGTCCTCGCCACGGGCGAAACCCACTCGGTTCGAGAGTTCGTAGAGCGTGCCTTTCGGGCAGTCGGCCGTGTCATCGTCTGGGAAGGTAAGGGGGTGAACGAGATCGGCCGGGATGGCAACACAGGAGAAATCCTCGTCCGAATCGACCCACGCCATTTCCGTCCAACGGAGGTCGATCTCCTGATGGGAAATCCGGCGAAAGCCCGCTCAAAGCTCGGCTGGTCGCCTAAGACGACGTTCAGCGACCTCGTGGCGGAAATGGTGGCCGCCGATCTGAAACGTCTGGAGCGAGAGAGCTGGCATATGGACAGTAGCGTCTAGAAAGCGCCGGTCATGAACAACGCTTATTCGTGGCTGGCCACCGCGGCATGGTCGGCTCGGCTGTGGCGCGGCGATTGGAGGAGGAAAACTGCGAGGTCCTAATGGCACCGCGCGACGTTCTCGACCTTCGAAATCAGGACGCCGTGCATCGCTGGATGACAGAAACCAGGCCCGACGCCGTGGTCCTTGCAGCCGCAAAGGTCGGCGGGATTCTCGCCAACGATCGTTATCCGGCCGAATTCCTGCGAGACAACTTGCTGATCGAAACGAATATCATCCACGCCGCGTTCCAGTGTGACGTTGGCCGACTGTTGTTCTTGGGCTCATCCTGCATCTATCCGAATCTGGCGCCACAGCCGATCCCGGAAGACGCGCTTCTCACAGGCCCCTTGGAACCCACCAACGAGTGGTACGCTATCGCCAAGATCGCCGGTTGATCCGCTTGCCGCCCTGGGGGCCGTTCCGGAAAATCGACTTGGCACGCCGGGAGTTGCCGGTCAGCGTCCCCAGTTGAAGTTCTCCGGCTCCAGAAAAGCGCTTGCTTCACCTCGCTTTGGGAGTATTTCGGCCTAGGCGTGCCTGCAACTTCACGAAAGATAGACGCCGCCAATTCTGGACCTATGGGCCTGCGCCCTTGGCAGAGTGGGCGGCAGCCGCTCTCGTCCTGTCCACGAATGACATCTCTCATTCCGGCGAGACCTGCCATCGGCGGTTGAACGCCAGGTTCCGCGTGAGGTATCGATCTCGCGGACGTGCGTTCGGGTACTCGCCGTTTGCATCGGTCCAATGAGAGCGCGGCCTAATCCGTCATTCCTTCTCTGAACAGACGACGTTCCGCTGATTCCTTGAAAGGCGTGAGAAGGCGAGCCAGCCTCCGAAATGCCTTTCGTCGCCATTCTCGCGGAACCGGAACTTGAACGCGGTCACCGTCATGTTGCAGCCCAGCCCACCCTTGTCGTCAGCCCGAGCAGCACGCACGAGACATCCTTTCGGTCGCCGACAGGCATGCTCCTATTGGACTAGGGGGTGCCAATCGGGGCGTTAGGGCTACCCCAATTCATGAAGGAGCCTCCCGCCCGGCAGCGTGCTACGCCTGTCTGCGCGAGAGCCGAGCAAAATGCGTGACCCAGCACACAGTCGGACAAGCCAGGCCGAACACATTCGTCTTCGTCGCGAGATGTTCGAGGCTGTCGATGCCGTGCTGCGCCGCAATCCAGAGGTCGGAGCCTACAACCAGAAAATTTGAGAGGACTGGATCATGCCGGAGCGGATCGTCAGTTTTGTGATGAGCGGGGGCGTCGGCTCGCGGCTGTGGCCGCTGTCGCGCGAAGACAATCCCAAGCAATTCCACGACCTTTCGGGCGACGGCTCGATGCTTGCGAAGACTGTCCGGCGCCTCAAGGCGCGCTCGGACGGCGAGACGCCGATCTATCTGATAGCATCCGAACGGCATGCCGACCGCGTTATCTCGGACATCGGTCCGCTCGGCCTGAACGGCGGCAGACCGATTTTCGAGCCCGTCGGCCGCAATACCGCCGCTGCAGTGGCCATAGCCACGTTGCAGACGATCTCCGAATATGGCGGTGACGCGCTTGTGCTCGTGGTGCCCTCCGACCATCAGATATCGACCGAAATGCAATTCTGGCAAACCGTCGAGGCTGGCATGCCTGCCGCCGATTCAGGAAGCATTGTCGTATTCGGCATCAGGCCGACCCATCCCGAAACCGGGTACGGCTACATCGAGGTTACGGCAAATGGTGACGGCGGGGCCGCCGTTTCACATTTTGTCGAAAAGCCCAATGCCGAGACGGCCCGCAAATATGTGGCTTCGGGAAGATTCTACTGGAACGCCGGCATCTTCCTGTTTCGGGCCGACACGATGCGGAAGGCGTTTCTCGAGTTCCGGCCAGACATCTGGGACACCGCGGAACGGGCCCATAAGGCTGCACGGACCGACGTCTTGGGCATCTACCTGCCCCAGGGCTTCTATTCGGCTGTCCCGTCGACGTCGATCGACTACGCAGTCATGGAGCATGCACGCGGTATTGCGATGGTTACGGCTTCCTTCCGCTGGAACGACCTTGGATCGTGGCAATCGCTGCTGGAAGCCAGCCCGACGGACCGCGACGGCAATGTCGTAATGGGCGACGTTGTCGCCATGGATTGCGGCAACTCCTATCTCAGAAGCCAGGGCAGACTGCTGACAGTCATTGGAATGAAGCATGTGGCGGTGGTGACGACACCGGACGCGGTATTCGTCGCTCCTGTCAGCCACAGCCAGAACGCGAAGAAAGTCGTCGAACAACTCGAGAAGAGCGGACGCCTTGAAACGAAGTTCACGGGGTCGGACGACCGGGTCATCATCAGCGGGTCATGGCGCAAGCGGGTCGAGCACTGGCTCTTCAACGAAACCCTGCCGCTGTGGTCCACTGCAGGTGTCGACGATGCGTATGGCGGCTTCCACGAGGCGCTCGGTTTCGATGCAAGGCCGTTGGGCAAACCCAAGCGCATGCGGACGATGGCTCGCCAGATTTACGCGTTCGCGGTGGCCAAAGAACGCGGCTGGGTTGGACCGGCCGACAAGCTCATCGACCACGGCATCGAGTTTATCGCCAAACACGGCCGCACCGAACGCGGTGGCTGGGTGCGCATCCTTAATTCCAATGGCAGCGTGGCTGACCCGACGGAGGACGCCTACGACCATTCCTGCGTGCTCCTGGCGCTTGCCCATGCTCACCGATGCGGCCATCAGGATGCCCTGCAGCTGGCACAAGAGACGTTCCATTTCATCGACACCCATCTCGAGGACGTCAGTCTGAACGGCTTCCTCGAGACCCCCGGCTGGAAGGGGGTGCGGTTCTCGAACCCGCACATGCACATGCTGGAATCCTTCCTTGCCTGGCATCGCGTCACCGGCGAGCGTGCATATCTCCGTCGGGCGGCACGTGTCGTCGATCTCTTCCGGTGCCATTTCTTCGATCAGGAGAGCTGGACGCTTGGGGAACATTTCGATGTCGATTGGCTACCGTTGTCGGGAGAGGAGGGACAGTGGACCGAACCAGGGCACCATTTCGAATGGGCCTCGCTCCTCATCGATTTCGCGCGGGCAAGCGGGCAGAAAGACTTGGCAGCCTATGCAAGGAAGCTCTATTCGTCGGCGATCGCCAGCGGATTGAACCGGGCCACGGGCCTGGCTTATGCAGCCGTGTCGCGGCAGGGAATTCCCTTCGACCGGCTCTCCCGCAGCTGGCCGCAATGCGAAGCCGTCAAGGCGGCCGTCGCCCTGGACGGCATCGGCGGGCCTGATCTGAAACCTGAGATCGAAGCTCGTGTTGCCCGCCTCTTCAAATGGCATATCGATCCCGCACCGCTAGGCTTGTGGATCGACAGAATTGACGAGCGCGGAAGGTCACTGGCGACGGAGGTGCCCGCGAGCATTTTCTACCACCTCGTGACGGCGTTGATGCAGTATCTGGACAAGACCGCAGGGCAAGTCGAACCTTTCCCGCTGCCAGCTTTGGATGTGAGCAAAAGCGTTGCGATGCAGGTTTACGGCTGACCAACCGTCCGCCATAGCTCCGTGTTGGTCAAACGACCAATAACGAAACTAGTACAAGATCGGGAGGAATACCCATGAAAGTGACAATCCTGGGAAACTGTCCGCCCCATTCCTACAAGGGATTGATGCAAGGCTCAGACCGAGAAGCTGCAATCAAGGCGGTTTTGGAAAGCGTTGGTGGCAAGGTATGCGGTATGATGTTTACTCGCGGCGCCTATGATATTGTCATCAATGCTGAGGTTCCGGACCAGGCCAATGGGATGGACCTAGCACTGGCGGTCCGGGCAAGCGGCTGGATAAACGAGCTAGTTGTCCTGGAAGAACTCGACATGAAGGCGGCGCTCGCAGCCGCCAAAAAGGCTGCCGCGTTTACAAGCCCGCCGGCTGATTGGATAACTGGCTGTACATTGAAGGCAGCACGGTTCCGTTGAACGCGCCGTGCTGCCAAGTCTCAAGGAAAGACACGCTGCGGTTTCGGAAAGCCGAAGCAGGCGCGGCATTGGTTCTGCTTTGATACCGCCGACAGCGAACGCGCCCGGCTCACGGGGCCCTAGAAGGTGCGCTTGACGGACCGGCGAGGTCCGGTTTTGTAAAGGCTTCTTCTCGGAGCGCTTCTTTATCTAATCGGAGCGCGACAAGGCAATCGAGATCACATTGTCAGTATCTGTTTCAGGTAGCTCGAACAGCATTGGCAAAAATTGGCCGCTCGGGCGGCGTTCTCATGATCACCGTCCCTAAGGGTGCTCGGACTTTACGACTTTCCAGGATACCTATGGTCCTGACGCAGCGGGTGGAGCTATCCGTCACTTCCCTGCCCTGTGCGCCGCCACCAATCTCGCGTAGAAGGGCCCTGGCCGAACCCGGCCCTGCGACGCGAGAACTCCATGCGAATAGTGTTGCCTGTCCTGTTGCTCGGCGCCGCCCTTGCCAGCCTGTCGCCCGCCAAGGCCGCGGCGGGCGATTGCGGGGATGCCGCCGCGCTGGTGCAGCAGGCCTATCCCAACGCCCGAAAGAGCGCCGACGGCACCTCGTTCACGCTTGAACCTCATACTAGCATCACCTCAACGTTCACGGAGAGCGAAGCGCCATTTGGCCTGGTCTGCAAGATTTGGCCCGCCCATGTCGACCTGCTGTTGGTCGCAGTGCCGCTGATTGACAGCGCTAACAGCGACCACCTGCATGTCGGCGATATCGAGCTTCTGGTCGTCGACAGGAATACGCTGCGCGTGCGCCAGCGCCTGCTCCAGCCCGGTCTGATGACCGATGACGCGATTGTCATCGAGAAGGTGGAATTCGACACCAGCCGCTATGCACTGGCCCCCAATGTCAGCGCATTCGGCCTGCGCATCGAAATGGCGCACCATTCGCTGACCGCTCCCTTCACTGAAACCGACCTGCGGCTATACGCTCTCACCGGCGATACGCTACGCGTGGTGCTCGACGGCCTCGTGGTGGCCGGCTCTGGCGGCGATAGCGATGGTAGTTGCGCCGGATACTTTCATTCCAGCCAGGTCAGCCTGGCGATAAGCCCGGCGCGCCATCATGGCTATCACGATATCACCGCGATTGAGCGGTCGAATACCGATAATCCCTCCCCCGACCATAGTGGCGAATGCCAGTCCCATCCTGGCAAGCCTGCGAAGCGGACCTACTGGATGCGCTATGATGGCAGCCGCTATGCGGTTCCCGCGGCACTCAAGGTGATGGGGTTGTGAGGCGGCCGCACACGTCCCTGCCTTGGTTCGTCAATGTCATCAATTCCAGTTGAACGGGTATCGACCGTTAATTCTCTCGTGGTAGGAGGCGCTCAAGGGGGCTCTTCTCAAAGGAGCTGATGATTTGTGGTGGTCAAGATTCAAAAGGGGTTTTGCCGGAACGTGGGACGACAGACTTGACGGGCTATTCTCCGCAAAGGTCGACTACGCCGGAAAATCCATTCTCGATGTTGGCTGCAATATGGGTGTTGTCGCCTATGAGATATCCAAGCTGAAACCCAGCTCGATCCACGGGATCGACATTGCCAAGCCGCACATCGAGACCGCAAAGATGTTGTTGAGTGGCTCCCCGGTACATGCCAGGTTCGATCGCCTGAATCTTGGCAGCCGGCGCCTCGGCAATATCCTTCTACCGAAATACGATATCGTCCTGCTGCTGGCCGTCTATCAGCACATGCAGCGCAACATCGGCCCAGGCAAGGCGCGAAGGGTGCTTTCCAATATTGTGAGGCGCACCTCGAACGTCGTTGCCCGCGTTCCGCCTGGAACGGATGGCGAATTCATCGAAACGCTTTCTGACGAGGGGTTCCAGGTCAAGAGCACTCACACATCGCCTCTTGGTAGTCATGTGCTCGTGCTTGAGAAACCCGCCTTACGAAATCCGCAGCCATAGAGATGACATCCATGTGGCAGCAGCGGGCGCAGACCCGCTGCCTGCCTGCAACGCAGTCCCGGGAGAGCCCGATTCGCCGGCAGAAAGCACCTTG
Organism: Mesorhizobium sp. M1227; assembly: GCF_040318315.1. NCBI lineage: Bacteria > Pseudomonadati > Pseudomonadota > Alphaproteobacteria > Hyphomicrobiales > Phyllobacteriaceae > Mesorhizobium > Mesorhizobium sp. M1227. Next base: position 554 of record NZ_JAMYLZ010000045.1, on the reverse strand, counting down.
CGGATGGACGTCGGGCCTATGCCTTTGACATTGAGGTTGACTCCGCAGCCGTGCTGGAAGAGCTTTTCAAGGCCAATGGCTGGAGTAGCGGCTGGCGGGACGGCATCTACCACTACGTTCATTACCATTCCCGCAAAAATGAAGTGCTTGGGGTTGCGCGCGGAACCGGCAAGGTTCGGTTCGGGGCAACAGGGGCCGTACATTGTCCTTGAAGGCCGGCGACGTGGCAGTTCTTCCGGCCGGCACCGGTCACCCAGTTGGCCGTCCACGGGAAGTCTCCCGGTCTATGGGAGGAAGCGCCGCTGGTCTCAGTGTGGAAAAAATGAAGCTTGAAGATGAAGTCCGCCACGTTTCCGAAGACTTGGACGATGATGTACTGAGTGACGCTGTGCGGGCGCTGCATCGTCGGGTTAAGATCGTTCATGATTTCGATATCCCATACATTGCTGGCTACAGCAAAGATGGCAGGACGATTTATATCGATCGCCATATGCCTCGCACTATGGATTGGAAATCGGCCAAGGTCCGGCTTGCCCCATTTCTGCTAACGCACG
>NZ_JAMYLZ010000044.1:0-42876 GCF_040318315.1 Mesorhizobium sp. M1227 | reverse complement strand
CGGATGGCGGTGCACAGATTGGTCTTGCGCGACAGGCAGGACGGGCACTGCCGGCATTCCGGCGTATAGAGCGGGATGACATGGTCGCCCTTCCTGACCGAGGAGACGCCCTTGCCGACGTCGACGACGATGCCGGCGCCCTCATGGCCGAGGATCGCCGGAAACAGGCCTTCCGGGTCGGCGCCCGACAGCGTGAACTCGTCAGTGTGGCAGATGCCGGTTGCCTTGATCTCGACCAGCACCTCGCCATCGCGGGGACCTTCGAGGTCGACCTCCATGATCTGCAGCGGCTTTCCGGCGGCAACGGCGACAGCGGCGCGCGTTTTCATCAGGCAATCCTCCCATGACGACCCATAGAGTTTCTCATTCCGCCATTGCTGCGGATGAGACCGCAATACGCTCATTCATCGCCGTACCCCGCGAAAAGGAATAGGACTAAAGCAGACACGTAAGTCCACTTGCGGGGCTTTGATAAATCTTGTGGCGTCCGCTAAGCTCATTGTGGGCACCTTGAATTCGCGCTGGTCCGGGAACAATCGGACTTTAGTGCAAGAATGGGCAGTTTTATCGATGACGAGCGCGGTGCCAGGCACTCTCGCGGCCTTTTTGTGCTTTTTTTTCCAGACCGCCAACGTTACAGGCGTGATGGCCCAGGAAGTGACGGGCAAGCAACCGGTCGCAGCCGACAGGCCGGAAAGAAAGATAACCGAAATCAGAATAGGTTATTTGCGGGCCTACGCGCCGCAACTGGCGCTTTCCCTGCTGGACCTGCCGCCACGCGACGAAGGTGTCGCCGGCGCCAATGTGGCGATCGGCGACAACAACACGACAGGAAAGTTCCTCAGCCAGAAATTCAGCCTCGACATAGCCGAGGTCAAGCCGGACGCCGACGCGGTTCAGGCGTTCAACGATCTGATTGCCAAAGGTGACCGCTATGTTGTCGCTGACCTCTCGGCCAGGCAATTGCTGTCGATCGCCGACATCGCCCGCGACAAGGGCGTTCTGGTCTTCAATGTCGGTGCCACAGACGACAGCCTGCGCGAGGAAGACTGCCGCATAAACATCTTCCATGTGGCGCCGACACGAAGCATGCTGGCTGACGCGCTGGCGCAGTATCTCGTGGTAAAGAAATGGCCGAATTGGGCGCTGCTCTATGGTTCGCATGAGCGGGATCATCTCTATGCGGCCGCGTTGCGCCGCGCGGCGGCTCGCTTCGGCGGTCAGATCGTCGCCGAGAAGGAGTTCAAAGACACTGGCACGGCGCGCCGCACCGACACCGGCGCCACGCAGATACAGCAGCAGATTTCCGTGTTCACGCAGGATCTGCCGGAGCATGACGTGGTGCTTGTCGCCGATGAGAGCGAGGTGTTCGGAACCTATGTGCCCTACCGCACCTGGACACCGCGGCTGGTCGCTGGCACGGCCGGTCTTGTCGCATCGTCCTGGCATCCCGCGAGCGAGCAATGGGGTGGCATTCAAATGCAAAGCCGTTTCCTGAGGACGACCGGCCGGCGAATGCTGTCCAAGGATATGTCGGCCTGGACGGCGGTGCGGGCGGTGGGCGAAGCCAGCACACGGACCAATGGCGACGATCCGAAGAAGATCAGCGACTACATCCGCTCGGACGATTTCTCGGTCGCCGCCTTCAAGGGACAGAAGCTGACCTTCCGCAAGTGGAACCATCAGCTTCGCCAGCCAATCCTGCTCGGCGACACCAAATCCGTGGTCTCGACATCGCCACAGGAGGGTTATCTCCACCAGATCTCCGAGCTCGATACGCTCGGCGTCGATCAGCCGGAAACGAAATGCGTCCTTAAGTAGAACCAATCGGGAGGAATTTTCGTGCAGAGACGAGCTTGCGCACTCGCCATTCTCGGCTTCATGGCCAATCCGGCGTGGGCTTACACCGTGTATGTCTCCAACGAGAAAGACAATACGATAACGGTCGTCGACACGGCGACGATGCAAGTGGTGAAGACCGTCGAAGTCGGCCAGAGGCCGCGCGGTATCACCATCTCGCATGACGGCAAGTTCATCTATTTGTGCGCCAGCGATGACGATACGATCGAAATCATCGATACCGCGACGCTGCAGATCGTTGGCACGCTGCCATCAGGCCCCGATCCCGAACTGTTCGTGCTTTCGCCCGACGGCAAGACGCTCTACGTCGCCAACGAGGACGACAATCTCGTCACCGCGATCAACGTCGAGAGCAAGCAGGTCATGACCGAGATTCCCGTTGGGGTGGAGCCTGAAGGCATGGCCGTCAGTCCCGATGGCAAAACCATGGTCAACACCTCCGAAACCACCAGCATGGCGCATTTCATCGACACCGGCAGCCATGAGGTGACCGACAACGTCCTGGTCGACACGCGTCCGCGCTTTGCGCAATTCAAGCCCGACGGATCCCAGATCTGGGTCAGTGCCGAAATCGGCGGCACCGTGAGCGTCATCGACAGTCTCAAACGCGAGGTGGTGAAGAAGATCCAGTTCGCGATTGCGGGACTGCGGCCCGAAACCATCCAGCCGGTCGGCATCGCAATCAGCGCGGACGGCAAGAAAGCCTATGTCGCGCTCGGCCCAGCGAACCACGTCGCTGTCATCAACACCGAAACCTACGAGGTGGAAAAATACATCCTGGTCGGCCAGCGCGTCTGGCATCTCGACTTCACCCCCGATCAGAAGACGCTGATCACCACCAACGGCAATTCCAACGACATCACCTTCATCGACACGGCGACGGACGAGCCGGTTCAATCGGTCACGGTGGGCCAGCAGCCTTGGGGCGTGGCCATATCGCCCCACTAGACCGCAGCAATGATCAGGGAGACCGACGTGATGAATATTTGCCGCGGGGATGTTGCAAGTGCACTAGATGACCAGCGCGCCCCGAAGGAGCCAGCGGCATGCAGCATGTGAGGACAAGCGGAGCTGGAGAGGAGGTGCCAGCGCTCGATGTTGCCGGCATCAGCCATTCCTATGGTCCGAAGCGAGCGCTCCAGGACGTCTCATTCTCGATCGCGCCGGGAACTTTCACCGTTCTGCTCGGCCTCAATGGGGCCGGCAAGACAACTTTGTTCTCACTGATCAGCCATCTTTACGGCACCCGCCGCGGATCGATTCGCATCTTCGGCTATGACGTCAGCCGCGCTTCGGGCGAAGCGCTCAGGCGTGTCGGCATCGTATTCCAGGCACGCACGCTCGACCTCGACCTCAGCGTCCACCAGAACCTCTCCTACCACGCCTCGCTGCATGGCATTGGCGGACACCAAGCCCGGCAGCGCATTGCCGCGCTGCTCGATACAGTCAACATGCAGGGCCGTCAGCATGACAAGGCACGCAGTCTTTCCGGCGGCCAAATGCGGCGCATCGAGATCGCGCGGGCGCTGCTCCACCGCCCTTCCCTGCTGCTGCTCGACGAGGCGACGGTCGGTCTCGACATCCAGTCGCGTGCGGGCATTCTGGCCACCATCCGCAAACTCGTCGAAACCGAGGGCATCGGTGTGCTGTGGGCGACGCATCTGATCGATGAGGTCGAAGACGGCGACCATGTCGTCGTGCTGCGGCAGGGCGACCTGGTTGCCAAGGGTAAGGTGGCCGATGTCGTTGCGACGAGCGGTGCCAGTTCGATCCGCGACGCCTTTTCCAGGCTCAACCGCATCGAGACAAGCGGCATCGCGGAGATGTCGCCATGAGCGCTCCCGCAATGCCCGCAAAAGTCGCCGCCCTCACGCCGGTGAAGTTCGAACAGTTTGGGCTCCGCCACTACCTCGTTTGCCTCAAAGGGATCGTCGTGCGGGAGTGCCTGCGCTTCCTGCATCAGCGCGAGCGCTTTATATCCTCGCTGGTTCGGCCGCTCGTCTGGCTGTTCATTTTTGCCGCCGGATTCCGGCAGGTGCTCGGCGTATCGATCATCCCGCCCTACAAGACCTACGTGCTCTACGAGGTCTACATCACGCCCGGCCTGTGCGGCATGATTCTGCTGTTTTCGGGCATGCAGTCTTCGCTGTCGATGGTCTATGATCGCGAAATGGGCAACATGCGCACCCTGCTGGTCAGCCCCTTCCCGCGATGGTTTTTACTGATCTCGAAGATGCTCGCCGGTGTCGCCGTGTCGATCGCGCAGGTTTACGCGTTCCTGATCGTTGCCTGGTTCTGGGGCGTCAAGGCGCCGCCGCTTGGCTATCTCACCGTGCTGCCGGCGCTGTTCCTGTCAGGCATGATGCTGTGTGCGCTCGGCATGCTTCTGTCCTCAATGATCAAGCAGCTCGAAAACTTCGCTGGCATCATGAACTTCGTCATCTTTCCCGGCTATTTCGCTTCTCCGGCACTCTATCCCTTGTGGCGTATCCAGGAGGCTAGCCCCCTGCTCTACAAAATCTGCCTCGCCAATCCATTTACTTACGCCGTCGAACTGATCCGCTTCGCCTTCTACGGCCAGGTTGACTGGCTGTCGCTGGGCGTCGTTGCCGGCTGCACGCTGCTGTTCCTTGCCGCCGCCATAATCGCCTACGACCCTTCGCGCGGCCTGATGACCCGCAAACAGGACACGGGAGGAAATGCCTGATGGCGCGAATGATCCATGTTCGGAGCCTGGCTGTGATTGCCATGCTCGCGCCGGGCGTCAACGCCATGGCAGCCAACCCCGATCCGGACTGGCCCTGCATGCAGCGCAAGGTGCCGCAACTCTCGCTCGGCCAGATCTGGAGCGGACCGGACCTTCCTTCAGCTGCGAAGGACTGGTCGAAGGACCCCACCATCTCCGCCCTGATCGAGGAAGTGTCGGCTCGCCGGATGCCGATTGCGGAAGCTCAAAAGAAGATCAGGGATTTCGCGGCCTCCTTGTCGGCCGAGCAACGTGCACCCAAAATGGCGATGATGGTGCAAGGCATGTTCGACCACCTGGACGCCGAGCGCTCGCAGGTGATCTCCGGCATTTCCCGCTACGCCCACAAGCAGCTCGAAATGGCCGCCGCGTTGCGCAAGGAAGCGTCCGAGGTCGATGCATTGCGGACAAAGCCCGATGCGGATCCCGAAGAGATCGATCGGCGAACCGAACAGCTGAAATTCGCAACGCGAATTTTCAATGAACGCGTCCAATCACTGACCTACGTCTGTGAAGTGCCGACGATAATCGAGCAGCGGCTTTATCAATTGTCCAAGGCCGTCTCGGAAACGCTCGCCGCGAAGAAATAGAACCTCATTCGATCCTCGCGGCGGATATCACGATCCACGGCCGGGCAGCACGCGCCAGCGCTGAACGAAATAACCGGGATGCGTCTCGATCCACTGGGCGACCAGCGATTGCGCCTGCATGAAGGCGGTCCCGGGATTCATCGCCAGGCCGTCCACCATCTGTTCGCGTTGTTCACAGGTCTGCGGCACAGCCGTCAGACAGACCATCATAACGAGCGTGTAAAGCATTACCCCTTGTCCCCATCGATCCCGAACCCCATGCCCGGGAGGTTTCCGTGATTCCGACCAGTCTGCAGGGGTCGCACATACAGATCGCTTACGGGTGTGAAAGGACGTGGCCCCCGCTCTTTCGCGCCGCAACATAACATGGCGCTAATCTAACGCCAACGACCGCAGGGCGTTCTGCAGAGCAATCGCGTCAGGTTGCGCCGCGCCAATGTGGTGCCGACGTTTCCAGCGTCGATGATTCCGATCTTCACGGGTGTTCGTCGATGTCATCAAACCGGGAGCCCGAGTTGCTTTCGCAGGCTCTTGTCAAATGCGGATGCGGGGACGAAACGGCGCAGGAAACTGACCTGGCGCGCCATTTTTCCAGCCGCATAGCGCCCCTTCGGAGCGGGATCGGTCGCAGCCGCCAAAACGGTCCTGGCCACCACTTCCGGCGCATCGCCTTTTTCCATCGCTTTCCGCACAGCTGCATTCATGCCGGCGCGCGCAGAGTCATAGATATCGAGCAACTGATCCGGCCTGGCGAGATTTTCTTCAAATGAGGTGCGGGTATAGGCGGGCTCCACCAGCACGACGCGAATTCCGAAAGGACGCAGTTCGTGGTCGAGCGATTCGGAGTAGCCCTCAACGGCATGCTTGGTCGACGAATAAAGCGCGAAATAGGGAGCTGGAATGAACCCCTGCACCGAGCTCAAATTGACGATTCTGCCCTTGCCTTGGCGGCGCATTGTCGGCAACACCGCTTTGGTTACCCGCATAACGCCAAAGACGTTCACATCAAACAACGACTTGGCCTGGGCCATCGAGGACTCCTCCGCGCCACCAAGCAGGCCAACGCCGGCATTATTGACAAGCAGGTCGATGCGCCCGGTCTCGGCCAGCACGTCCTGGACAAGTTTCGCCACGGACGTGTCATCGGTCACGTCACAGGCCAGCATGGTAACGCCATCGGATCGGTCGACGACCGCGCGACGGCTGGTTCCGAACACGCGAAAGCCCGCGTTCTGCAAGGCTTTGGCCGTTGTGTGCCCGATACCGCTGGATGCCCCCGTCACCAGGGCGACGCCTAGATTGGTCTTGTTCATGGAGGTCACTTCTTTCTTCGTTTTGGATTGGCGTGGGAGAAGCACGACAGGTCGGAGCGAAAGGCGTCAATCATGAGCGTCTCCGGCACTCGCGCCGGCCAGATCATCCGTCCAGCGCCGGAACAGCGCGCTGGCATTAACGCCTCCGAAGCCGAAGCCATTGGAGATTGCATAGCCCATCGCCATCGGCCGGGCCCGGTTTGCGACGAAGTCGATCCCGTCGCCGGCCGGATCGGGAGCGCTCAGATTGAGGGTCGGCGGTGCGATCTGATCCCTGAGCGCCAGGATTGCGAAGATTGCTCCGAGCCCGCCGGCGGCTCCGAGCAGGTGTCCGGTCGCCGATTTCGTTGCACTGACAGCTATCGCGAAATCGCGCCCGAACACGCTCTTGATCGCTTCGATCTCACCCAGGTCGCCCACCGGCGTGGAGGTCGCATGGGCGTTGAGATGACGAACCTCGCGGGGCGAAATCCCTGCTTGGGCGATTGCGATCTCCATGGCCCGGCGCGCACCGTCGCCGTCCTCGGGACCGGAGGTGACGTGATGAGCATCCGCCGTCGTGCCGTAGCCGACAAGCTCGGCCAGCGGTCTTGCGCCGCGCGCCAGCGCGTGGCTCAATTCCTCGATGACCAGCATGCCGGCTCCTTCGCCCATGACGAAGCCGTCCCGCGACTTGTCGAACGGTCGGGAGGCCTCATCAGGACGGTGATTGAAGGACGTCGAAAGAGAGCGTGCCGCGGCAAACCCACCGAGGCTGACAAGATTCATGCATGCTTCCGTCCCGCCGCACACGGCAATATCGGCCTCGTCGGCGCGGATTAGGCGAGCCGCATCGCCGATCGCCTGAATGCCGGCCGCGCACGCCGTCACGGGTGCACCGAGCGGACCTTTGAAGCCATAGCGGATCGAGACGTGGCCTGCCGCGAGGTTCACCAGGAAGGACGGCACCGTAAAAGGTGATAGACGGCGGACGCCGCGGCGGTCGACCGTGCGCACCGCCTCGGTTATGGCCGGGAACCCGCCGACGCCCGAGGCGATGATCGTGGCCGTGCGCAAGCGATCCGCTTCCGAGACGGGGACCCATCTTGCTTGGGCGAGCGCCTCTTGTGCCGCGGCCAGCGCAAAGAGAATGAACCGGTCTACCTTGCGCTGGTCCTTCGGCGGAAGGATGGCTTCCGGATCGAAACCAGCGTCCGGATCTTCTTCTGTGGAGGGCACCACCCCGCCGACCTTCGCCGGCAGGTCGCACACCACATCATCCGCAAGCCTGCGGATGCCCGAGCGGCCGACCAGGAGACGCGACCAGGACGCTTCGACATCGGCAGCAAGGGGCGTGACCGCTCCCATGCCTGTGACAACAATCCGTCGCATCTATTTTCCTATCAATTTGGGTGCGCCGCCAGCGCTGCGCACGCCGTTCAAGCGCCGGCTGCTTCGCGAACCTGTTCTGTCGCCGCATCCAGAAATGCCTGCGCGAGGTCGGGGTCGTTGACGACGCGCGAAAGGAGCACCGCACCGACCATTGTCGAGAGAATGGCCATGGCCTTGTCGCCGGGCCGCTCGCCGTCGGCCTCGCCAACCCAACTACCAAACATCTCAAGATATTCCCTGATCCCGGCTTCGAACGACGCTCTCACTTCCACGCCCTGTCTGGCGGCATCCGAACCGAGCGCCACGATCGGGCAGCCGTCCATCCTTTCTTCGCGATGGTCCATGCTGAGGTAGAACGCGATCACCGCGCCAAGCGGATCCTCGGGTTTTGCCGTAGTCGCGGCCGACCATCGGTGGGTGGCGCTCTCCATCGCCCGTTTGGACGCCTGCGCCGCCAGGTCCTCCTTTGACGCGAACTGCTTGTAAAAAGCGCCTTGGGTCAGCCCGGCACCCTTCATCAGATCCTTAAGGCCGATGCCGTCAAAACCGCGCTCCCGAAAAAGGCGGCTTGCCACATTGATAACGGTTTCACGGTTTTCCGCAGCCTGAATGCGACTTACGCGCATCGGTAATCTCCCTTTTAGCGTGTGTTCGTAATCTATATCTTATATAGAGGGCGAACGCAATCTATCAAGAGAAGATGAGAGATGATCCGCAGAAACCGCTCCGCTCTTGGCCGCACTCAGATGGGCATGAAAACGAGACCCGCGTTGTTCTGGCGGGCGTCCTGCTCGGTGGTCTTCCCGACAGCGCCACGGATCCGACCAGCGGACAGAAAACCACTAAGGTTTCACCGGATCAAGATGTCAGAATCTACCCGGTAGAACGCGATCACCGCGCCAAGCCGATCCTCGGATTTTGCCGCGGTCGCGGCCGACCATCGGTGGTTGGCACTCTCCATCGCCCGCTTGGACGCCTGTGCCACCAAGTCCTCCTTTGATGCGATGCTTGTAAAAGGCGCCTTGGGTCAGCCCGGCACCCTTCATCAGATCCTTGAGGCCGATGCCGTCAAAGCCACGCTCCCGCAAAAGGCGGCTTGCCACGTTGATTGCGGCTTCGCGGTTTTCCGCGGCCTGTATGCGACTCACACGCATCGTCGATCTCTTTTTTTAGATTGCATTCGTAATCTATCTGCTATATAGATGGCGAATGCAATCTAAAAAAGGAGACACGAAATGATCCGCAAGATCCTGAGCGCTTCGCTCCTGACCGCGCTGTTTCTGGCGACCCCAGCGTTTGCCGAGGAAGCTACCGTCGGACGCCCAATCGAAGCCGGCATCCTGCACAACGGACACCTCGACATGGTGGTCTATTACGTCCCAATCGACGGCGACCTCCTGGAGGTCACCGCCACCTTCGCGCCCAAGGGCGGAGGCGATCCGCTGCGCGTCGTCATGGGCCTCGCCGACCGCGACTCCGTTGCCTTCTCCATGCCGGGCTACCGGGGCTCTATCTACGCGTTCTCGAGGTCCGGCGAGGAGGTGACAGTCGCGACTGGGACCGACAAGCATCCGCGCGCCGACGCGCTACCGGACTGACTCGCCGCGCAGGTCGCAGCCGGCCGCTGCCGGTCGACGCAGGACACAGCATAGAGAATGAACGCATTCTATTTCGGCATGAGGCGATGGGCATGAAAAAGCGACTTGTCATTGGGCTGGGCAGCGTCCTGGCCGCGGGGTTAGGGGTGGCCGCATTCGTCACGCTGCCCATTCGCACGCAGGCAACCGCAGTGGCGGATCCGAGGCAGGAAGCGCCGATCGTCAGATTAGTGACGGCGGCGCCAGTGGCTGGATCCGAACGCGGTTTCACGGGCACGATTGCCGCGCGGGTGCAGAGCAATCTTGGTTTTCGCGTACCCGGCAAGATCATCGAGCGCCTGGTGAACGTCGGTGAACGGGTCAAGGCGGGCCAACCGCTTCTGCGGATCGACGACACCGATCTGGCTCTCGCGCTCACCGCCAAGCGCAATGCGGTCGCCGCGGCACGCGCTGTGCTGGTTCAGGCGAGCGCGGACGAAAAGCGCTATGCCGTTCTGGTCAAGAAGGAATTGGCAGCAACTCCGCAGCGCTACGAGCAGGCGAAGGCCGCGTTGGACACCGCGACCGCACAACTCGCCGCCGCCGAAGCGGAAGCGAAAGTCGCGGAAAACGAAGCGGCCTATTCCGTCCTGGTGGCGGACGCGGATGGAACTGTGGTCGAAACCATCGGCGAGCCGGGACAGGTCGTCTCCGCCGGTCAGACAGTGGTTCGGATCGCCCAGGCCGGCCCTCGTGAAGCGGTGGTCGCGCTTCCCGAAACGATCCGGCCGGCGATCGGCTCTGTGGCCGAGGCCGCCGTTTATGCAGCCGATGGGCGCCATACGGCGCATCTGCGGCAGTTGTCGGATGCCGCCGATCCCCAGACCCGTACCTATGAGGCCCGCTATGTGCTCGACGGGGAGGCCGCGGCAGCACCGCTTGGCGCGACCGTGACTATCCGGATCACAAGCCAGGCGAGCCAGCCGGAAGTCCAGGTGCCGCTCGGAGCCGTGCTCGATGATGGCGGCAAGACAGGCGTTTGGGCCCTGGATCGCGCCACCTCGACCGTACACTTCCGACCTGTCGGCCTTGTTCGTGTGACAAGCGAAAGCGCCGTGGTCTCCGGGCTGAACATGGGAGATCCGGTCGTTTCGCTCGGCGCTCATCTTCTGCAGGAGGGCGCTCGCGTCAGGTCTGCTTCCGAAAGCGGGAGCAATTGACGATGAACCTCAATTTTTCAGCGATCGCCGTTCGCGAACGGGCCGTCACCCTCTTCTTCATCCTCCTGCTCGTGGCGGCTGGCGCCTACGCGTTCCTTATGCTCGGGCGGGCGGAGGATCCCAACTTCACCATTAAGACCCTGACGGTCACGACGGCATGGCCGGGCGCGACGGCCCGCGAGATGCAGGACCTTGTCGCCGAGCCGTTGGAGAAGCGGCTTCAGGAGCTCACCTGGTACGATCGGGTCGAGACCACCACGCGGCCGGGCTACGCCTATATGACGGTCACGCTGAAGGACAGCACGCCGCCATCCGTCGTGCAGGAAGAGTTTTACCAGGCCCGCAAGAAGCTGGGGGATGAAGCCCGCAACCTGCCGCCCGGCGTCTACGGCCCCTTCGTCAACGACGAATATTCGGATGTGAGCTTCGCCCTTTATGCGCTGAAGGCCAGAGGCATGCCGATGCGTGAGCTGGCCAGGCAGGCCGAGGCAATTCGACAGGACCTCCTGCACGTGCCCGGCGTCAAGAAGATCAACATCCTCGGTGAGCGCCCCGAACAGATATTCGTCGAGTTCTCCTATGCCAAGCTGGCAACGCTGGGCGTGTCGGCACAGGATATCATCGTCGCATTGCAGCGGCAGAACACCGTCACACCGGCGGGCTCGATCGATACTCAGGGGCCGCAGGTCTTCATCAGGCTCAACGGCGCTTATGACAGTGTCCAGGCTATCGCCGACACGCCGATCGTTGCCGGGGGGCGGACGCTGAAGCTTTCCGACCTTGCCGAGGTCCGCCGCGGCTACGAGGACCCTCCCACCTATCTCATCCGACGCCAGGGCGAGCCCACCATCATGCTCGCGGCCGTTATGCAGGAGGGTTGGGACGGTCGCGCGCTCGGCAAGGCGCTGGAGGACCGGACGGCGGCCATCGCACGAACATTGCCGCTTGGGATAACGCTCGACAAGGTGTCCGACCAGGCCGTCAACATCACCTCGGCGGTCGACGAGTTCATGTTGAAGTTCGCGATGGCGCTCGGTGTCGTGCTGCTGATCAGCCTGCTCAGCATGGGCTGGCGCGTCGGCATCGTCGTGGCGGCCGCCGTCCCGCTGACGCTTGCCGCCGTGTTCCTCATCATGCTGGAGACCGGCCGGTTCTTCGATCGCATCACGCTCGGCGCCCTCATCCTGGCGCTCGGTCTTCTCGTGGACGACGCCATCATCGCCATCGAGGTGATGGTGGTGAAGATGGAAGAGGGCATGGATCGCATCAAGGCGGCGGCCTATGCCTGGAGCCATACCGCGGCGCCGATGCTGTCGGGAACGCTCGTGACGATCGCTGGATTCCTGCCCGTGGGCTTCGCACGCTCGACGGCCGGCGAGTACGCCGGCAATATCTTCTGGGTCGTAGGGTTCGCTCTCGTCGTCTCCTGGATCGTCGCCGTGGTTTTCACGCCCTACCTTGGCGTCAAGATGCTGCCCGCGATCAAACCGGTCGAAGGCGGCGTTCACGCCATATACGACACACCGAACTATCGGCGCCTTCGCCGGCTCATCATCTTTGCCGTGCGCCACAAGTTCGTAACCTGCGGTGTCGTCGGCATCGTCTTCGCACTTTCGGTTGTCGGCATGGGCAGCCTGAAACAGCAGTTCTTCCCGACATCCGATCGCCCCGAAGTGCTGGTCGAGGTTCGTCTGCCGGAAGGCACCAGCATCGAGACGACGACCGCCACAGTGGAGAAGCTGGAGCACTGGCTGGACGGCCAGCCCGAAGCCAAGATCGTGACGAGCTACGTCGGTCAGGGCGCTCCGCGCTTCTTCTTCGCGATGGCACCGGAACTGCCTGATCCTGCCTTTGCCAAGATCGTCGTGCTGACACCGGACGCGGAGGCGCGCGAGGCGCTGAAGCACCGGCTCCGGGAGGCGGTATCGCAGGGGCTCGCGCCGGAAGCCGATGTCCGCGTCACGCAGCTTGTGTTCGGACCCTATACGCCGTTCCCTGTCGAGTTCCGGGTCACGGGGCCTGATCCCGCGCAACTCTATAGCATTTCCGAGAAGGCCCTCGATATCATGCGGGGCGTCCCGGACGTGCGGCAGGCCAACCGCGACTGGGGCAACCGCACGCCCGTACTGCGCTTCATCCCTGACCAGGATCGACTGAACCTCATCGGCCTCTCGCCGGCGGAAGTAGGCCAGCAGCTCCAGTTCCTCCTCACCGGCATCCCTGTCACGCAGGTCCGCGAGGACATTCGCAATGTCCCCATCGTGGCGCGCAGCGCTGGGGCTGAGCGGCTGGATCCGGCGCGTCTGGCGGATTTCTCGCTGATGAGCCGGGACGGCCGCCAGATTCCGCTCGACCAGATCGGTCATTCGGAGATCCGTCTTGAAGAGCCGATCCTGAAGCGCCGCGACCGGACGCCCGTCGTCACGATCCGGTCGGATATCAACGAAGCGACTCAGCCTCCGGAGGTCTCAAAGCAGATCATGAAAGCCCTTCAGCCGCTGATCGCGTCCCTTCCGGCCGGCTATAACATTGAAATGGGGGGATCGATCGAGGAGGCTGAGAAGGCCAACACTGCTTTGGGCAAGATCTTCCCGGCCATGATCGCCGCCATGCTGATCGTCATCATGCTGCAGGTACGATCCTTCTCGACGATGGCCATGGTCGTGCTGACCGCACCGCTTGGGCTCGTCGGCGTCGTGCCGATGTTGCTCACCTTCAACCAGCCCTTCGGGTTCAACGCCATTCTGGGCCTGATAGGGCTGGCCGGCATCCTGATGCGCAACACCCTGATCCTGACCGAACAAATCAAGGAGAACCGTGCTGCCGGCCTTGACGACTATCACGCCGTCATTGAGGCCACCGTGCAACGCACGAGGCCGGTGATCCTGACGGCGCTTGCCGCCGTGCTGGCTTTCATCCCCCTTACGCACTCCGTGTTCTGGGGATCGATGGCCTATACGCTGATCGGCGGCACGGCGGCCGGCACGGTGCTGATCCTGCTCTTCCTTCCCGCTCTCTATGCCGCGTGGTTCCGGATCAAGCCGACCGCAGATGTGGCCCATGAGGCTTCGACCGAGGAACCGGAATTGCAAACAGCGATGGCTGCCGAATAGGGCACTGTTGTCGGAAAAGACGGTTCAAGTTCTCGCCCGCCGGTTTTGCCTGAACATATGCAGGGCCAGCCGGACGATCTTGCCGCTTACAGATGATCGCCCAGGGCGAGCCCGCCAGATCCGTTTCATCAGTCCTGGAGACATCCATGAATCGTCCGCTCCGAATGCGAACTGATCCCGACGAGGTGCGCGCGCGCATCCTGGAGGTGGCGGAGGGGCACTTTCGCCGCATCGGCTACAACAAAACGTCGGTGGCCGACATCGCCTCCGAACTCAGCATGAGCACGGCAAACATCTACCGCTTCTTCCCCTCAAGGGACGCAATCAAAGAATCCATCTGCGGGAAAGCTTTGAACGAGGTAGCTGACATCGCCCTCGCAATCGCGCGCACGAACGCGTCGGCCGGGGAGAAATTGGGTCAGCTACTGACCGCCGTTCACCATCACAAGAAGATGACGCTGGTCAAGGAAAGGCGCATGCACGACCTGATTGTCGCCGCCATGCAGGAGAACTGGGCGACCATCAAGGCGCATATCGAGCACGTGGTAACTACCTTAGGGGTCATTATCCGCGAGGGCATCGAATCGGGCGAATTCAATGTCGACGATTCCGCTACGGCGGCGCGTGCCGTCCACACCGCGTTCACGCAGTTCCTCCATCCGATCCTGATCGAGCACTGCGTCCAATACGGCGAAGACACCGAAGCGGGCCTGCGCGAGCAGATCCGATTCATCCTGAAAGCTCTCGGCAAGTCGGATTGACCAGCCTGCCGTATGCAGGATCAAGCCGCCGCTGATGACATCCACGAGGACTCGACGGAGGAACTTGACACACGAACAGCAACGGTTGCCGAACCATGTGCCGGAAGAGGTGCAAAGCCGTCCCTCGTCCGAGACAGCTCTCCAAAGGCAGCCATTTCGGGCGATGCCCGCTGACCAGCCGGATGCGGACCTTGCAGCCCGCCTTCCGACGGTCGGCTTAGGGGTCGACTCCGGCCGCTCGGCCTTGATCGCTTTAGCGACCGCTCACGCGCAGCTAAGCCATACGGACAAGCGGTTGCGTCGCTCCATTCGGACTTCCATCCTAAATGATTCGAGCCTTAGGGGTTAGTCGAGTCGAAGCTGCCGCTCAGCGCCACCGCCGTTCTCCTGTATTTGCACGCCACGTCCCTACTACGACCGAAACTTGTTGAACTAGGCTAACTCGCGCGACCTCTACTGTTCAGTTCCTCGTGCGGATAGAGCTTGCCGAACAGGGGCAGGTACATCGCGCCCTTGCGCATCAGAAAATCGTGGAAGGTCGCCATCGCCGGCGAGATCGCGTGGTCGCTGCGCATCACCGAAAACCATTGCCGGCGGATCGGCATGCCGACAACGTCGAGGATAACCAGCCGGCCGGCTTCGGTTTCGGCAGCGATGGTGTGGGCAGAGATGAAGGCGATGCCGAGCCCGGCCATCACCGCCTGCTTGATGGTCTCGTTCGAGTCCATCTCGACGCCGAGATCGTCGATGCGGCCGGGCACGTCGCTCAGGAATATTTCCAGTGAGATGCGCGTTCCGGAGCCGGGCTCGCGAATGAGGAAATGCTCCTCGGCGATCCGCTCCTTGGAAATGTCGCGTGCCGACGCCAGCGGGTGGTCGGGCGGTGCGATGATGACCAGCGGATGATCGCCGAAGACCGAAGCACGCACCGGGACTTCCTTGGCCGGGCGTCCCATCAGCGCGATATCGATATCGTGGTTCTTCAGATTGTCGATCGTCTCGGCGCGGTTGCCGATGGCAAGGCGCATGTCGATATCTGGATGTTCCTTCATGAAGGCGGCCATCAGCCGCGGCGCGAAATATTTGGCCGTGGAAACGACGCCGAGCCGCAAGCTGCCGGCGCGCACGCCCTTGATTGCATCCATCTTGTCTTCGAGCAGACGAAGCCGCTCCTCGATGGCCTGTGCCGTCTCGACGAAGGCCAGACCTGCGGCAGTGGGACGCATGCCGTCCGACGTCCGGTCGAACAAGGCCAGTTGGAACTCCTCCTCCACTTGCCGCAACTGGATCGTCACCGCTGGAGGAGACAGCCCTAACACCTTGGCCGCGCTGACGATTTTTCCGTGGCTGATGATTGCCTGAACGGTCTTGAACTGCTTGAGCGTGAGGTTTCTCATACGGCATACTAAAATTTTTTTACTGCCTGAGTAAAGTTATTGAATTTTACTTATCCAGCGTCGTTTGTTCTCCTTTCCCAATCCGGCCGACCCCGAGGAGAGGCGGCTGGATCGGGAGGTTACGATGCCAGCGGCAACGCTCGACGCTTTTCTGAACTCCTATCTTGGCGAGCCGGACGAACTGCGCTCCGCCGTCGTAGCGACCATCCGTCAGCTGACGCAGGCGGCCACCACGATCCGCAACACCATCAATCAAGGGGTGCTCGGCACCGCCTTTGCGGGAACCCGCGGCGCCAATGCTGACGGAGACATCCAGAAGGATCTCGATGTCTTCGCCGATGACATCTTCCTCGACGCCATGCGCCACGCTCCGGTCGCGCTCTACGCTTCCGAGGAACTGGAGCAGCCGGTGCTGCTCGACAGGCAAGCGCCTCTTGCCATCGCCATCGACCCGCTCGATGGCTCATCCAACATCGACACCAACGTGTCGATCGGAACGGTCTTCTCGCTCCTCCCTGCAACTGGCGCGCCGGATAGGAATCCGGCCGCCTCGTTTTTGCAAGCGGGCGTGAACCAGCTGGGCGCCGGTTTCTTCATCTACGGCCCGCAGCTGGCGCTGGTTCTGTCGCTCGGCAGCGGCACCCATGTCTTCGTTCTCTCGACCAGGCTCGGCACCTTCGTCCAGGCCTATGAGAGCCGGATCATCCCGCAGCGAACCCAGGAGTTCGCCATCAACGCCGCCAACTACCGGCATTGGGACGAGGCGGTGCGGCTCTACATCGACGACTGCCTTGAAGGCACCGAAGGCCCACGCGAGAAGGACTTCAACATGCGCTGGATCGCCTCTCTGGTTGCGGACTGCTACCGCATATTGATGCGCGGCGGCGTATTCCTGTATCCAGGCGACAAGCGCAAGGGCTACATGCAGGGGCGACTTCGCCTCGTCTATGAGGCAAACCCGATCGCCTATCTCGTCGAACAGGCGGGCGGTGCGGCCACCGATACGATGACCCGCATCCTCGAAATCGAACCCGAGAGCCTGCACCAGCGCGTGCCCATGGTTTTCGGATCGGCGCGGGAAGTCGCGCGCATCACCCGCTACCACACCGAGCCGAGCGCCATCGGCGAGCGCGCGCCGCTGTTCAGCCGCCGCGGCCTTTTCAGGGCCTGAAGACCATGTCGGCAAAGCACCCCATCATTACCATCACCGGGTCGTCGGGCGCAGGCACCACCTCTGTCAAGCGCATCTTCGAGCTGATCTTCCGGCGCGAGAACATCGGGGCCGCCTTCATCGAAGGCGATGCTTTCCATCGCTACGACCGGGCCACGATGAAGGCGAAGGTGGCCGAGGAGGAAAAGGCGGGCAATCCGAACTTCACCCACTTCCACGCCGAGGCCAATGAACTGGCAATCCTCGAAGAGGTATTCGAGGAATATGGCCGCCGGGGAACCGGGAAGACCCGCACATACATCCATGATGAGGATGAGGAGAAGCAGTACGGCACGCCGCCGGGACATTTCACCGAATGGCGCGAATTTCCGCCGAGCGACCTGCTCTTCTACGAGGGCCTGCATGGCTGCGTCGTCACCGACAAGATCAACCTGGCCAGGCACGCGGATCTCAAGATCGGCGTGGTGCCGGTCATAAATCTCGAATGGATCCAGAAGATCCATCGCGACCGCGCAACGCGCGGCTATTCCACCGAGGCGGTGATGGACGTCATCCTGCGCCGTATGCCGGACTATGTCCGCTACATCGTCCCGCAGTTTTCGCAGACCGCCATCAACTTCCAGCGCGTGCCGATCGTCGACACATCCAATCCATTCATCGCGCGCTGGATTCCGACGCCCGACGAATCGATGCTGGTTATCCGCTTCGCCAATCCCCGCGGCATCGATTTCCCCTACCTGCTTTCGATGATCCACGACTCGTTCATGTCGCGGCCGAATTCCATAGTGGTGCCCGGCAACAAGCTCGACCTTGCCATGCAGCTGATCCTGACGCCGCTCATCCTGCAATTGATCGAACGCAAGAACCGTGTGTCGTGAGGAGGACGCCATGAACAGCCAGGCAGCAGCACTGAAGCCCGTCGCCGCCGTCTCGGAGCGCGACATGGCCAACGCCATTCGCGCACTGGCGATGGACAGCGTCCAAAAGGCCAATTCCGGTCATCCGGGCATGCCGATGGGCATGGCCGATGTCGCGACGGTGCTGTTCAGCCGCTTCATCAACATCGATCCGTCGGCCCCCAACTGGCCCGATCGCGACCGCTTCGTGCTCTCAGCCGGGCACGGCTCGATGCTGCAGTATGCGCTGCATTACCTGCTAGGCTTTGAAGACATGCCTATCGAAGAATTGCAGCGGTTTCGCCAGCTGGGCAGCCGCACCGCCGGACATCCGGAATATGGCCATGCGCTTGGCATCGAGACGACGACCGGCCCGCTTGGACAAGGCATTTCGACCGCTGTCGGCATGGCGCTGGCGGAGCGCATGCTGGCGGCCCGCCACGGCGCCGATCTCGTCGACCATTTCACCTACGCAATCGCCGGCGACGGCTGCCTGCAGGAAGGCATCAGCCACGAGGCGATCGATCTTGCCGGTCACCTGAAGCTCTCCCGGCTGATCGTCTTTTGGGACGACAATGCGATCTCGATCGACGGGCCCACTTCCCTGTCGACATCGATGGACCAGCCGGCGCGGTTCAAAGCCGCTGGATGGCATGTCCAGTCGGTGAACGGCCACGATACCGAAACCGTTGCGGCGGCAATCGAAGCGGCGCAGCAATCGGACCAGCCGTCTCTGATCGCCTGCCGCACGGTGATCGGCAAGGGCGCGCCCAATCTGGGTGGTTCGGAAAAGACGCATGGCGCGCCGCTGGGCGATGCGGAGATCGCCGCGACGCGCGAAAACATCGGCTGGGCCTTCGCGCCGTTCGAGGTGCCGGACGATATCCTTTTCGCCTGGCGCGAGATTGCCGGCCGCGGTCAAGCGGCACGCCGCGCCTGGGAGAATCGGCTTGCCGCCTCACCACGGCGGCAGGCCTTCGAGAGCGCGGTCGCCGGCGCCCTGCCCGACGCGGTCTTCGAAGCACTCGACGCTTTCCGCAAGGAGCATGTCGGGAAGGCAACCAAGGTTGCAACGCGAAAAGCCTCGGAAATGGCACTCGCTGCGATCAATGGCGCAACCGAACTGACCGTCGGCGGCTCCGCCGATCTGACGCATTCGAACCTGACGATCACCAAGGGTATGAACCGCATCGCGCCGGGCGACTACGCAGGCCGCTACATCCACTATGGAATCCGCGAGCACGGCATGGCCGCAGCCATGAACGGCATCGCACTGCATGGCGGCTTCGTGCCTTATGGCGGCACGTTCCTGTGCTTCGCCGACTACGCGCGCGGCGCGATGCGGCTCTCGGCGCTCATGGGCCAGCGTGTCATCTATGTGATGACGCATGATTCCATCGGTCTCGGCGAGGACGGCCCGACCCACCAGCCGGTCGAGCACCTGGCGATGCTGCGGGCGACGCCAAACCTCAACGTCTTCCGCCCGGCCGACATCATCGAAACGGCGGAGTGCTGGGAACTGGCGCTGAGAAGCGAGAAGCGGCCGAGCGTGCTGGTGCTCTCGCGCCAGAACCTGCCGATGCTGCGCCAAGCACCTAGCGACGAGCCACACAGCGACGAGAACCGGTCGAGCCGGGGCGCCTACATCCTGCGCGAGCCAGTCGGGCAGCGCGCGGTGACGCTGATCGCCACCGGCTCGGAGGTCGAGATCGCGGTTGCCGCCGCCGAACGGCTGGAGACCGGGCACGGCGTCGCCGCCGCGGTTGTCTCGATGCCGTGCTGGGAGCTTTTCGAGGAGCAGGACGCCGGCACCCGCAAGGTAGTCCTCGGCTCGGCGCCCCGCATTGGCATCGAAGCCGCAGCACGGCTCGGCTGGGACCGCTGGATCGGCGACACCGGCACTTTCGTCGGCATGGCCGGTTTCGGCGCCAGCGCCCCTGCCCCGGACCTCTACCGGCATTTCGACATCACGCCCGAAGCCGTCGCGGCAGCGGCGCTGAAGCTCATCATCTAGGAGAAACCGACAATGGCCCGCATCACCCTTCGCCAGCTTCTCGACCATGCCGCCGAGCACGGCTACGGGGTGCCGGCTTTCAACATCAACAACATGGAACAGGGCCTCGCCATCATGGAGGCCGCCAGGGCCTGCGATGCCCCGGTTATCATCCAGGCCTCACGCGGCGCCCGTTCCTATGCCAATGACATCATGCTGGCCAAAATGATGGAGGCGTTGACCGAAATCCATCCGGCCATTCCGCTCTGCATCCATCAGGATCACGGCAACAACGAAGCCACCTGCCTGTCGGCGATCCGCCACGGCTTCACCTCGGTGATGATGGACGGATCGCTGATGGCGGATGCCAAGACACCGGCGAGCTTCGATTACAACGTCGCCATCACCGAACGTGTCGCACGCATGGCGCATTGGGTCGGCGCTTCGGTCGAAGGCGAGCTCGGCGTGCTCGGCTCACTGGAGACCGGCCAGGGCGAGGCCGAGGACGGGCACGGCGCCGAAGGTGCGCTTTCCCATGACCAGCTTTTGACCGATCCCGATCAGGCGGTCGACTTCGTGACCGCCACCCGGGTCGACGCGCTGGCGATCGCCTGCGGTACCTCGCACGGCGCCTATAAATTCAGCCGCAAGCCTGACGGCGGCATCCTGGCCATGCAGGTGATCGAGGCGATTCACGAAAAGCTGCCCAACACGCATCTGGTCATGCACGGGTCTTCCTCCGTGCCGCAGGAACTGCAGGACATCATCAACAACTATGGCGGCGAGATGCCGCAGACCTTTGGCGTCCCGGTCGAGGAAATCGAGCGCGGCATCCGCTACGGCGTGCGCAAGGTCAACATCGACACCGATTGCCGAATGGCCATGGCCGGGCAGTTCCGCCGCGTTGCGACGGAGGACCCGCGCGAATTCGATCCGCGTAAATTCCTGAAACCCGCCATGGACGCCCTGCGCGACCTTTGCCGCGATCGCTTCGAACGCTTCGGCACCGCAGGCCACGCGTCGAAGATCAGGGTGATCGCCATGGATGAGATGGCGAAACGTTACGCCGCAGGAAAGCTCGACCCCCAAATCGCAACCGCGAAAGCCGCCTGAGCGGCAAACAGGAGACCTGCCATGAACAAGATCGACATGCCCTCAGCAGGCACGCTCAAGGAAGGCAAGGAACGCTACAGGTCGGGCGTCATCCCCTACAAGAAGATGGGCTACTGGGAGCCGGACTACCGGCCCAAGGAGACCGACCTGATCGCCATGTTTCGGATCACGCCGCAGCCCGGCGTCGACCACGAGGAGGCGGCCGCCGCCATCGCCGGTGAATCCTCTACCGCGACATGGACCGTGGTGTGGACCGACAGGCTGACCGCCTGCGAGCTCTACCGCGCCAAGGCATTCAAATCCGAGCCGGTGCCGAACACAGGTCCAGGCACCAGGATCGAGCAACAGTACTTCGCCTATATCGCCTACGACCTCGACCTGTTCGAGCCCGGCTCCATCGCCAACCTGACTGCATCGATCATCGGCAACGTGTTCGGCTTCAAGGCCGTCAAGGCCCTGCGGCTCGAGGACATGCGCATCCCGGTGGCTTACCTCAAGACCTTCCAGGGCCCGGCGACCGGCATCGTGGTGGAACGCGAGCGGCTCGACAAGTTCGGCCGGCCGCTGCTCGGCGCGACAACGAAGCCGAAGCTTGGCCTGTCCGGCCGCAACTACGGCCGCGTCGTCTACGAGGCGCTGAAAGGTGGCCTCGACTTCGTCAAGGATGACGAGAACATCAACTCACAGCCCTTCATGCATTGGCGCGACCGCTTTCTCTACTGCATGGAGGCTGTGAACAAGGCGTCGGCCGCCACCGGCGAAGTCAAGGGCCATTATCTCAACGTCACCGCCGGCACGATGGAGGACATGTACGAGCGCGCCGAATTTGCAAAACAGCTTGGCTCCTGCATCGTCATGATCGACCTCGTCATTGGCTACACGGCGATCCAGTCGATGGCCAAGTGGGCACGCCGCAACGACATGATCCTGCACCTCCACCGGGCCGGCAACTCGACCTATTCGCGCCAGAAGAACCACGGCATGAATTTTCGCGTCATCTGCAAATGGATGCGGATGGCCGGCGTCGATCACATCCATGCCGGCACGGTGGTCGGCAAGCTGGAAGGCGACCCGCTTATGATCAAGGGGTTTTATGACACGCTGCGCGAGGAGCGCACGCCGCAGAACCTCGAAACCGGGCTGTTCTTCGATCAGGACTGGGCCTCGCTCAACAAGGTGATGCCCGTCGCCTCCGGCGGCATCCATGCCGGCCAGATGCACCAGTTGATCCATTATCTCGGCGAGGACGTCATCCTGCAGTTCGGCGGCGGCACGATCGGCCATCCGGACGGCATCCAGGCCGGCGCGACGGCCAATCGCGTCGCGTTGGAGGCGATGATCCTCGCCCGCAACGAGGGCCGCGACTATCTGCGCGAAGGAACCAAAATCCTCGAACAGGCAGCCAGATGGTGCACGCCGCTCAAGGCGGCCCTGGAGACGTGGAAGGACGTCACCTTCAACTACGAATCGACCGACACGGCCGACTTCGTGCCAACCGCAACGCCGAGCTTCTAGACGAAAGGAACCGTCGCCATGATGACCAATCCCGGAAACAAGGTCACGCAGGGACAGTTTTCGTTCCTGCCCGAGCTAACCGATGAGCAGATTTCGGCGCAGATCAAATACGCACTGAAAAACCACTGGGCGGTCAGCGTCGAGTACACGGACGATCCACATCCGCGAAACACCTATTGGGAAATGTACGGCAACCCGATGTTCGACCTGAGGGACCCGGCGGGCATCCTGCTTGAAGTCGACAATTGCCGGAAAGCTATGCCCAACATGTATGTCCGGGTCACCGCCTTCGATTCGACCAAGGGCTGGGAAGCACCGCGCATGTCATTCATCGTCAACCGGCCACCCAATGAACCCGGGTTCCGGCTGCTGCGCCAAGAGCGTGACGGCCGCAGTCAGGGCTATTCGATCGTGCCTTATGCGACCGACAGGCCCGAAGGCGAACGGAGCTAGGCGAACCATGCTGGACGCGATAGCTAAGAGCGCTGCCGCGCAGGGCGAATCGGTTGATCTACAGGCCGAGTTCGAGGCCTCCAACATCGACGAGGTGATGGACAAGCTCGACCGCGAACTCGTCGGCCTGAAGCCCATCAAGACCCGCATCCGCGAGATCGCGGCGCTGCTCCTAGTCGACCGGCTTCGCCGCAAGTTCGGGCTGATCTCTGGCGCGCCGACGCTGCACATGAACTTTACGGGAAATCCCGGTACCGGAAAGACCACCGTGGCGCTCAGAATGGCCGAAATCCTGCATCGTCTCGGCTATGTCCGCGAAGGCCACATGGTCGCGGTGACGCGCGACGATCTCGTCGGCCAGTATGTGGGCCACACCGCGCCCAAAACCCGCGAAGTGATCAAGCGCGCCATGGGCGGGGTGCTTTTCATCGACGAGGCCTACTATCTCTACAAGCCCGAGAACGAACGCGACTACGGCCAGGAATCGATCGAAATCCTGCTGCAATGCATGGAAAACAACCGTGACGATCTGGTTGTGATTCTTGCCGGCTACAAGGACAAGATGGACCGCTTCTTCGACAGCAATCCCGGCATGCGCTCGCGCATCGCCCATCACCTCGATTTTCCGGACTACGGCGTCAGCGAACTCAAATCAATCGCCGAGATCATGCTGGCGGAACAGAATTACCGCCTCAGCGAAGCGGCGGCCAAGGCGCTCGAAGAGTATCTCCCGATCCGCATGCGGCTGCCGCATTTCTCCAACGCCCGCTCCGTTCGCAATAGCCTCGACCGGGCGCGGCTTCGCCAGGCCGGCCGGCTTTTCGCATCGCGCGACCGGGCGTTGACGAAAATCGATCTTATCACCATCGAGGAATCCGATATTCGCGGCAGCCGCGTGTTCGCGGAAGGTAAGCTCGAAGGCGAACCGGAGACGAAGGCGCGCTGACAAGATGACGGCGGTTGGTGTGCAGCGACCGGAAACGGACGACAGAATGGGAGCCGACGACCATGGATAGCAAGACAATCATCGCGCCCTCGGTGCTTTCCGCGGACTTCTCGCGGCTCGGCGACGAGGTCGAAGCGGTCGTCCGGGCGGGTGCCGACTGGATCCATCTCGACGTGATGGATGGCCATTTCGTGCCCAACATCACCTTCGGTCCGCCGGTGGTCAAGGCGATCCGCAATCGAACGGACAAGGTCTTCGACTGCCACCTGATGATCGCGCCGGCCGACGCCTATCTCGGCGCCTTCGCCGATGCCGGCTGCGACATCATTACGGTGCATGCCGAGGCCGGACCGCATCTCGACCGTTCGCTGCAGGCAATCAGAAATCTCGGCAAGAAGGCCGGCGTGTCGCTGAACCCGTCAACGCCGGAAAGCGTCATCGAATATGTACTTGACCGGCTCGATCTGGTGCTTCTGATGACGGTCAATCCGGGCTTCGGCGGCCAGGCCTTCATTGCGGCGGTCGTCGACAAGGTCAGGCGGGTCAAGGCGCTGGTCGGCCATCGTCCGATCGACATAGAGATCGACGGCGGCGTCACGCCCGAAACCGCTCCGCTGGTCACCGCGGCCGGCGCCAATGTGCTGGTCGCCGGCTCGGCCATCTTTAAGGGCGGCACCGAGGCGGCCTATCGCGCCAATATCGGCGCCATCAGGCAGGCGGCCGACGGGGCGATCCGGAAAGCGGCGTAAACCGTTTCATCGGAGGGCAAACATTTCATCGGAGGAAAACTTGGCGGCAATCCCACCTGTCTGCGATTTCGGCTGGCGAGCCATCGACGCCGTTTTGCCAGGCGTCGACGGCACGTCGCATTCGATCTTAAGCCACGCCGGCCCGAACGGGCTGGTGGTGGCCTTCATCTGCAACCACTGCCCCTATGTGAAGGCGGTGATTTCACGCATGGTGCGAGACGCCAATGACCTCAAGGCCGAAGGCATCGGCTTTGTCGCGATCAACTCCAATGACAGCGACGCCTATCCAGATGATTCCTTCGACAACATGAAGCTCTTTGCCAGGACGAACGGTCTCACTTTCCCCTATCTCCATGACGAGCACCAGACGGTGGCGCGTGCCTACGGAGCCGTTTGCACCCCGGATTTCTTCGGGCTCAACAGCGAGTTGACGCTGCAATACCGCGGCCGGCTGGACGCGTCGCGACGCGACGCCGAATCGCCCAGGCTGAGGCGCGACCTGTTCGAGGCGATGAAGCAGGTTGCCCGAACCGGCGACGGACCGCTTGACCAGATCGCTTCGATCGGCTGTTCGATCAAGTGGAAGGATGCTGCATGAACGTCGGCGCAGGCAGGCCGTTTCGCTCGCCCAAGGCGATCCTGTTCGACCTCGACGGCACACTGGTCGATTCGGCACCTGATATAGCGGCCGCCGTCAACGAATTGCTGGCCGGCCACGATCTGCCGCCGCTGCGGCTGGATCAGGTCAAGGCCATGATCGGCGGCGGCATCAGGAAACTGGTCGAACGCGCCTTCGCGGCTTCCGGCACGCCGCTCCTCGGCAGCGCGCTCGATGAGGCCAACCGCGTCATGGCGCCGATGTATCGCAGGCATCTGACCGGCCGCACGGGGCTGATGCCTGGCGTCAGGGAGGTTCTCACGCACTTGCATTTGAGCGGAATAGCCATGGCCGTGGTGACCAACAAGCCGCAGCTGGCGGCGCGCGAAATCCTGCTGCATTTTCGGCTGACGGAATATCTCGGCGCGATCGTCGGCGGAGACGCGGTGACATACTTGAAACCGGCGCCAGACGCGCTGTTGCTGGCGCTCGACCTGCTTCAGGTCGAACCTCGTGACACGCTGATGGTCGGAGACAGCAGCGCCGACGTGGCCGCCGCCCGCGCCGCCGGCATGGCAGTCATTCTGCTGCGTGGCGGATACAGCCAAATTCCCGTTGAAGAGCTTGGCGCCGACCTCGTTTGCGACAGCCTGTTCGATCTGCCGTCCGCGATGCAGAGGCTGCAAGACGCTGCGTGACCCCATGCGCAAAGCCTAGCCAACGCCGGCCGAGCGCAGTCCAACGGCCGGCAGTACCGCGTTATTTTGAGAATTGTTTCAGATAAGCAATGACGTTGGCGATGTCCTCGTCTTTCTTGAGACCGACAAACGCCATCTTGGTTCCTTTGACCATCGCCCTGGGATCGCGAAGGTAGGTCGTCAGCGTGGCTTCGTCCCATTTGACGCCGGACTTGCCGGCCTCGGTCATGGCCTTGGAATAGCTGAACCCCGGATGCGTCCCGGCCGTTCGGCCGATAACGCCGTTCAAGGACGGGCCGACCTTGTTCTGGTCCTTGTCTGCGACGTGGCAGACCTTGCATTTGGCGAAGACCTTCTCACCCGCCGCGGCATCCTGTGCCTGAGACTGGGCAGTGACAAAGGTGGCGACGGACACGGCGGCGAAAAAAAAGACTGCGCGCATGGCATTTCCTCATTGATCGTGTGAGTGCCCGGGACACTTTACGCGTGTCGATGCCTTGATCGCCGGCATTCGTTTTAAAGCGGGAGAGCGAACCATTCGTCCTTCCTCCCCGGACTGGCAGGACCTGCACACCTCGAAAAGCTAGACTGCCGATGAGGGAAGTCAATCGTACAAAGGTCCTGTTTCGTTTCCCGACTGCGCGACGGGAAGTGTGTAGCGACACGCGGTCCACATCATTGACGCCTATTGGCCGAACGCGTAGCCTCACTCCAACCGGTTTGCTGTTTGGGCACCTTCAGGAATCCGCGCAACTCCAAAGCACGAACTCTGGAGAGTTCGCCGCGCAGGCGATGATAAGTGCCAAATGGACATGGTCGATCTCATATTAACGGTGTGCCTTAGCGCCAATCCGGGCAATTGCCGAGATGAACATCTCTATTTCGAGAGCCGCGGCTCTCTGTTCCAATGCATGTTCCTGGCGCCCGCCGAGATCGCAAAATGGTCTCAGGAACATCCGAGTCTCAAGGTCGTGCGCTGGAAATGTGCCGTTCCGAGCAAGGAACGAGCGATTTGATCGACATTCCTGGTTCGTCGACGGCCCTGAAAGAGGAGACGCCATGATGATTTCGCGGCGTACGATGCTGCGCTTGGCGGCTCTGGGGGCCATCCTCGCCTCAAAGCCGGTTGCCGTCTTGGCGGCCGCTAAGGTCCGAATTGGTGTCCTGAAGTTCGGCACCGTGAGCTGGGAACTCGATACGCTGAAACGCCACAAGCTCGACGAGGCCAACAGGATCGATCTGGAAATTGTCTACTTCGCCGGGGAGGATGCGACCAACGTCGCGCTGCTGGCCGGCGCGATCGACATGATCGTGACCGACTGGCTGTGGGTCTCGCGCCAGCGCTCCGAGGGCGGCGACCTTACATTGGCCCCTTATTCGACCGCCGTAGGGGCAATCATGGTGAAGGAGGAATCGCCGATCCGGAGGCTCGCTGACCTCGAGGGAAAGAAAATCGGTGTCGCCGGCGGCCCGCTCGACAAGAGCTGGCTACTGGTCCAGGCGCTGGCCAGACGCGAGCACGGCCTCGACCTGCCGACAGCCTGTGACGTCGTCTTTGGCGCGCCGCCGCTGATTTCTGAAAAGGCGATGCAAGGCGAACTCGATGCCGTGCTCAATTTCTGGCATTTCTGCGCCCGGCTCGAGGCCAATGGCTTTCGTCGGTTGATCGGTGCGGATGACGCGACGAAAGCGCTTGGTGCCTCGGGCCCCGTGTCGGCACTCGGCTACGTCTTCCACGACCAATGGGCGAGCGACGATCCGGATGCCGCCCGGGGGTTTTTGAAGGCATCCAAGCAGGCCAAGGACTTGCTGGCCAAATCCGATGATGAATGGCTGCGCCTGGCGCCGCTCATTCGCGCAGAAGGCAAGGAGCTGGAAAAACTGCGCGACCGCTATCGCCAGGGCATCCCCAGACGGCCGGTCGCCGAAGAAGCGGCCGATGCGGGCAAACTCTATCACGTGCTGGCCGCGATAGGCGGCGAGAAGCTGGTTGGCAGGGCGCCCGAGATGGCGCCCGGCACGTTCTGGCCGGAACTCGCGAAATGACCGCAACGGAAGACAAGTCGCGTCGATCCGGCTTTGCGACGGCGCTGACGCCAGCGCTGACGGTAACGGTTTCCCTGCTGGGACTTTGCCTGCTGTGGAGCCTCGCGGCCAATCTGTGGCAAAGCCGCGCTTTGCCCTCACCAGGGCAGGTCTGGCAGGTGCTGCTCAGGGAAGCGGCGAGCGGCGACCTTTTTTATCACCTTGGCGCGACGCTCGGACGGGTTGCTGCGGCGTACGTCGTCGCTATGATTATCGGCTCGGTCATTGGCGTCATCCTCGGCAGCTACCGCGGTGCGGACCGGTTCTTCAGTCCATGGGTGGTCCTGTTTCTCAACATTCCCGCGCTGGTGGTCATCGTGCTCGCCTATATCTGGTTCGGCCTCAACGAGGCGGCGGCGATTGGCGCGGTTGCCGTGAACAAGATCCCGAATGTCGTGGTGACGATGCGCGAAGGCGCCAGGGCGTTTGATCCGCGTTATGCCGAAATGGCCGCCGTCTACCGCTTCGGCCCACTCGAGCGCATCCGCCATGTCCTGTTGCCGCAACTGCAGCCCTATTTTGCCGCGGCCTCGCGGTCCGGCATCGCCCTCATATGGAAGATCGTCCTGGTGGTCGAACTGCTCGGCCGCTCCAATGGTGTCGGTTTCCAGATCTATCTCTATTTCCAGCTCTTCGACGTCGCCGCCATTCTCGCGTACACGCTGGCTTTCGTGGCGGTGATGCTTGTCATCGAACTTCTCCTGGTGCAGCCCATTGAACGACATGCAACCCGTTGGCGCCGTCGTCCCGCTTAGGGTCGATATCGGCCAAAAGACCTTCAGGTCCGCGCAAGGCGTCTCGATCACGGCGCTTCAGGGTCTGTCCTTCGAGGTCCGGCAGGGCGAATTCGCTTGCCTGCTTGGGCCATCGGGCTGCGGCAAGACCACGACGTTGCGCATCCTGCTTGGACTGGACAAAGACTTTTCCGGCTCTTTCCAACTGCCGCAAGGCGGCTCGAACCGCATCGCCGCCGTGTTCCAGGAGCCTACTTTGCTGCCATGGCGGACGGTGGAGCAGAATGTCAGGCTGGCGCTGCCGAAAAGCCTAAGAGTGAAGAGTCTCGACGAGCTGTTTGACACTCTCGGCCTCGCCGGCATGCGCTCGCTCTATCCGGCGGAGCTTTCGCTCGGCCTTGCGCGCAGGGCAGCGCTTGCCAGGGCTTTCGCCACCGAACCGGCGGTGCTTTTCCTAGACGAACCCTTTGCCTCCCTCGACGAACAGACCGCCGAGCGGCTTCGGCAATTGCTTTTGACCGTGTGGTCAGCGCGGCCTACGACCGCCTTGATGGTAACGCACAATCTGCGCGAGGCACTGATGCTGTCGGACCGCATCATCGTGCTTGCGCAACGCCCAGCCCACGTGCTCGGCATGTTCGACGTAAGAGTGCCGCGACAACATCGCAATCCACAGGTGATCAGCGACCTTTTGCGGTCGTTCCAGCAAAAATTTCCGGGTGTGGCCTGATCGCCTTACGGCTCGAATGCGGATTGCAAGGTATTTCGCAGCCAATGGCCAATAGCAACGGCGGGACTGTGAGGCGCACGGCCACGCGTACCTGTTCCGCCTGACTAAAAGCAACGTACGTCGGCTTCAGCCTGCGCGCGTTTCAGTTCCGTGCGCGCCGCCTTCGCTGGCGCGCTTTCGCGAAACAACCCTGCCGCCTCCCCTGTCGTCAACGACATACTTTTGAAGGTCTCCGCCCTCTCATAGTGATCGTAAGGAAGGATCGAGGCGATAACATCGATCGAGCAGGAACAGCTTTCAAGCGCCTGACGTGTCTGGCCATTTGTTTGCATGCAGCCGAGCACGTAGTCGGCAATCGTTGCCGTCGGGTAGTCTCCCGCGGCGTTGGCCAAGTTCGCAAAAGCCAGCGTGGTCGCAAAGGCCACCGGCAAGGTGAGAGATCCAACAGACCTTATCATGAGGAACCTCCAGTTGGCCTGGACACCATGCATCCAGACGGGATCATCGCTCCAATTGGCGACGTGCCGCAAAGCCAGTCAAGCTCCCATGGCCTGCGTATAGGACCAAAGGAGGAATGCCCTATGGACCGACAAGAGCCCGCTTCATGACGCGCTGCGCACCCTCCTTCATGCGTTCATTTCATGCTTCGCTCACTATCGGCAGCGAGCGATAAGCACGCATACTTACTCGGAGGTGCACCGCAGAATATACCGAAATAAAGTCAAATGTGTATCACCTCGAGAATACGGGAACAATATGTTTGCTATATATCTCGCGGCTGGCGGTCATCCTCTTATTAGTTTTTCACGCGGTTCTTATTTTAATTGTTTCTAAATATTGCATCGCACCATATCGATATTGCAGCGCAGCGACCCATCGTAGGTTTTTGCTTGCCTGGCCTTTTACGATGACATAGCTTTTTCCTGTTTCCGGCTTCAAGAGCGCCACCGTCATCAGGGAGCGGCGGCAGTCTTTCGAAGACCAAGGGGGGCGGGCGGTAACGGTGCCCTCTGCTTCGGGGTAGGTCGTGACAGCTGCCGGAAAATAACTTCCCAACATGAATTGCTTGGGCAAGCCCTTGTGGGGCTTGACGGTCGATTCTTCACTGCGAACCCGGGAGGATTTTGGATGCGTGTACTTGCGAAAACTACTTACATTCTGACGACCGCGGCGTTTTTATCGCTCGGCGCTGCCTATACGGCTTCGGCCAATGAAGACCTTGCAAAGCTCGCATCGGATGCGAAGAACTGGGCGATGCAGACGGGTGACTACGCCAACACCCGCTATTCCAAACTCAACCAGATCACTGCCGACAATGTGAAGAACCTGCAGGTCAAATGGAGCTTTTCCACCGGCGTGCTGCGCGGTCACGAAGGCGGGCCGCTGGTCATCGGCGACGTGATGTATGTCCACACGCCTTTCCCAAACAACGTCTATGCTCTGGACCTCAAGAATGACGGCAAGATCCTGTGGAAATACGAGCCCAAGCAGGACACGAACGTCATTCCGATCATGTGCTGCGACACGGTCAATCGCGGTGTTGCCTATGGCGACGGCAAGATCATTCTCAACCAGGCCGACACCACCGTCGTCGCGCTCGATGCCAAGACTGGCAAGGTCGTCTGGTCTGTCAAGAACGGAGACCAGACCGACGGCGGAAAGGGCGAATCCGGCACGTCGGCACCCGTAGTCATCAAGGACAAGGTGCTCGTCGGCGTCTCCGGTGCTGAATTCGGTGTTCGCGGCTGGCTGGCCGCCTACAATCTGAAAGACGGCAAGCTCGCCTGGAAAGCCTATTCGGAAGGTCCTGACGCAGACACCCTTCTCGATCCCGAGAAGACGACCCATCTCGGCAAGCCTGTCGGAAAGGATTCCGGCACGAACACCTGGGAAGGCGAACAGTGGAAGACGGGCGGCGGCACGACATGGGGATGGTATTCCTATGATCCCAAGCTGAACCTGGTCTATTACGGCACCGGCAATCCCTCGACCTGGAACCCGGTCCAGCGCCCCGGTGACAATCGCTGGTCCATGACAATCATGGCTCGCGATGCGGATACCGGTGTTGCCAAATGGCTCTACCAAATGACCCCGCATGATGAGTGGGACTATGACGGCATCAACGAGATGATTCTCGTCGATGGCATGGAGGTCAACGGCGCCAAGCACGACGTGCTGGTGCATTTCGACCGCAACGGCTTTGCCTACACAATGGATCGCGCCACCGGCGAACTTCTCGTCGCCAAGAAATACGATCCGGCAGTGAACTGGGCGACGGAAGTCAACATGGATCCCAAGAGCGACCAGTATGGCCGCCCGCAGGTCGTGGCCAAGTATTCGACCCAGCAGAACGGCGAAGACAACAACTCGACCGGTATCTGCCCGGCCGCGCTTGGAACCAAGGACCAGCAGCCGGCCGCCTACTCGCCGAAGACCGGGTTGTTCTACGTGCCGACCAACCATGTCTGCATGGACTATGAGCCTTACAAAGTGAGCTACACCGCCGGTCAGCCCTATGTGGGCGCCACCGTGTCGATGTATGCGGCGCCCGGCGGTGACGGTAACATGGGCAACTTCATTGCCTGGGATGCAGCCAAGGGTGAGATCGTCTGGTCGAAGCCCGAGCAGTTCTCGGTGTGGTCGGGCGCATTGGCGACGGATGGCGACGTCGTCTTCTACGGTACCCTCGAAGGCTACATCAAGGCAGTCGATAAGGACGGCAAGGAACTCTACAAGTTCAAGACCCCGTCCGGCATCATCGGCAACATCACGACCTACGAGCATGACGGCAAGCAGTACGTCGCCGTTCTGTCCGGCGTCGGTGGATGGGCCGGTATCGGTCTGGCAGGTGGGCTGCTTTCGCCCGATAACGCCGCCGCCTGGCATGGCGCCGTTGATCAGGGCCGTGCGCAGGGCGATCAGGCCGCGGTCGTTGGAACCGCCGGTCTGGGTGCCGTCGGCGGTTATGCGGCACTTGCCGACTATACGACGCTGGGCGGCCAGCTCACCGTCTTCGGCCTCCCGGACTGATAACCGGGAAGAGCCTTACGGCTAGGTTCGAAAATGAGAGCCCAGGTCACCCCGAAGCCGGGAACCGGGCTCTCGATTGCGCCGCGCACCCAACTCCGATCAATGCCGCTGCACGACGGCAGCCAGGATTTCTGGCAAACGAAGGAAGAGCCTGAATGATCGTTCGCATTGCAGTTTCCGCTCTCGCCCTGGTCCTGCTGCCTCTGGCCAGCTCAAGTCTGGTACGGGCCGAAGACAGCATGGAGAAAGCCAAGGCGGTGAAGCAAGAAGGAGGCAAATATTTAGATGCGGACGGAAATCCGACCTACAAGATCGAAAACGGAACCGTCGATTGGTACACCTTCAGCGGGTACCGCCGGTATCACTCAGATTGCCATGTCTGTCACGGACAGGACGCCACAGGTTCGAGCTATGCGCCTGCCCTGGCTAATAGCCTGAAGACCATGGATTACGCCACGTTCCTGTCGATCGTCGCCGAGGGCCGCAAGAATGTCGGCGGCGGCAAGGAAAACGTCATGCCAGCCTTTGGCGACAACAAGAACGTCTATTGTTACCTGGACGATCTCTACGTCTATCTGCGCGCGCGCGCCGATGGCGCGGCACCCCGCGGCAGGCCGCCGAAGCACGAAAACAAGGCTCAGGCAGCCAAGGATGCCGAAGCATCCTGCATGGGTGGATGATATGACCGGCTGCACTGCATCGAAGCTGCGTGTCGTTCTGCCGATCCTCGGCGCGCTCGCCTTGCTGCCGTCGAATGTTCTGGCGCAAAATGCCGGGCTTGGCGCTGCGGGCGAACTGGTCGATCCCGACATTCTGCGCGTCTGCGCAGATCCCTCGAACATGCCCTTTACCGACAAGAACGGCCAAGGCTTCGAAAACAAGCTGGCTGAACTGGTTGCCAAGAAGACGGGGCGGAAATCAGTCGCCTACACGTGGTTTCCCACTGTCACCGGCTTTGTGCGCAATACGCTGGGGGCCAATCGATGCGACATCATCATGGGCTACGCCCAAGGCGATGAACTGGTGCAGAACACCAACGCCTACTACCGCTCCGCCTATGTGCTCGTCTACCCCAAAGGCAACGGCATGGAAGGCATCGAGACGATCGAAGACCCGAAACTTTCCGGCAAGAGAATCGGCGTCGTCGAAAGCACGCCGCCAACCGCCAACATGGCCGCCAACAAGCTTCTGCGGACCGCCAAGATCTACCCGCTGGCGGTGGATACGCGCGTCACGCCTTCCATGGGGGAGGTCATGATCAAGGACATGCTCGCCGGCAAGATCGACGCGGCGGTCCTGTGGGGGCCGATGGCGGGCTACTATGCCAGGGAACTCGGAGCCGATGTCACCATTGTTCCGCTGTTGAAGGAAAAAACCGGCTCGCGCATGTCCTACCGCATTACCATGGGTGTACGTCCGTCCGACCAGGAATGGAAACGGACGCTAAACCGGGTGATCAGGGAAAACCAGGCGGAGATCACCAAGCTCCTGCTGGGTTACAATGTGCCGCTGATCGACGAGCACGACAATCCGATTACGCAATAGTTGGGAAGGGTCAGGAGGAGAAAAACCTACGCGATGAACAATTGAAGAGAAGACTACAGCTACTTTCGATAGTTTTGTTTTCGGTCTTTCAAAACCTTGTGTTCATTTGTCCATTTTGAGAACGTGATGGACGAGCCATTGCTTCGGTGCCCTGCAATGGTTGGCTAACCACCGGATCGGCCCCTTCGGGCTGGTAGAAGAGGAGAAATGTTATGAAGAAGAGCTGGACAAAACCGACCATGTGCCAGGTTGCTGCGGGCTTTGAAATTTCGCGCTATCTGCCTGCTGAAATTACTCCCAAGAAGTAGGCCGCAGAGGTGCGTGTCCCTGGCAACAGGGGCACGCATCCCCTTGCCGTATGGGATTTTCGTGAAAGAGTTTGAGGCGCGCAAAGCGGGCGGGCCGTTTTTTGCGGCTGCAAATTGGCTGCTGGTCAGAGAAGCCGCGGGGCGGGCGTTTTCATGCGCTTGAGAATCATCGGATCGGCGGCCGGCGGCGGCTTTCCGCAATGGAACTGCAATTATCGTCTGAGCCGTGCGGCTCGCACCGGGGTAGCTGGTGTGCATTCACGAACCCAATCGAGTGTCGCCGCGTCGGCGGATGGCCTCGGGTGGGTTCTGTTCAACGCCTCGCCCGACATTCGCCAGCAGATCGCGGCAACGCCTGAATTGCAGCCCGCGCACGATGCGCCGCTGCGCTCGACGCCTATTCGCGCGGTGGTGCTGACCAATGCCGATGTCGATCATGTCGCCGGCCTGCTCAGCCTGCGTGAGCGGCAGCCTTTCGCTATCTATGCAACGACACAGGTTCTGGCGACGCTGAAGGCGAATTCGATTTTCAATGTCCTCGATCCGGCGCTCGTGCCGCGACGCATCTTGCCGCCGGCGCAAGAGCTGTCGATCTGCGACGCAGACGGCCACGACACCGGGGTGGCTGTCGAGAGCTTTCCCGTGCCCGGGAAGATAGCCCTCTATCTCGAAGAAAGAGGCCAGCCGGATGCCAATTTCAGCTCCGATGCCGGCGACACGATCGGCGTCCGTATCGCCGGTGCCGGCAGTCGCGGCTCCGTCTTCTACATCCCCGGCTGCGCCCGCATCGATGCGACCCTGCGCACGCGTCTGGCCGATGCCGCATGCCTTCTGTTCGACGGCACGGTCTTCACCGACGACGAGATGATTGCTGCCGGCGTCGGCCAAAAGACCGGTGCACGCATGGGGCATCTGGCAATGTCGGGAGACGCGGGGTCGATCGCCGGCTTGGCCGATGTGAGGATCGGCCGCCGTGTCTTCGTCCACATCAACAACACCAATCCTGTTCTGGACGAGAATTCTGCCGAGCATGCAGCCGTCGAAGCGGCTGGCTGGGAAGTGGCCTGCGACGGGATGGAGATGGAACTTTGAGTGATTTCCACGACGCGGCCAGCAACGGCCTGTCCTCCAGAGAGCTCGAAGCCGTGCTGCGGCAGGTCGGTGCCGAGCGCTATCACAACCGCCATCCTTTCCATCACAGGATGACCAGCGGTGCGCTGTCGAGGACCGAGATGCAGGCCTGGGCGCTGAACCGCTATTGCTATCAGGCGGTCATTCCGCGCAAGGACGCCATGATCCTCGCGCATGCCGAGGATCCGGCGTTTCGCGCCGCCTGGCGCAAACGCATCGAGGATCATGACGGCGAGGACGGCTGGAGCGGCGGTATTGCGCGCTGGTTGCACCTGGCGACCTCGCTCGGTCTCGATGCCGACGCGGTGAAGAGCGAGAGGCTGGCCCTGCCGGCGACACGTTTTGCGGTTGGCGCTTACCTCTCCTTTTGCACGAACCGGACCCTGCTGGAGGCGGTCGCGTCGTCGCTGACCGAGATGTTCTCGCCGCTCATCATCGGCGAGCGGGTACCCGCGATGCTGGCCAAATACGATTATATCACCGAGGACACGCTGGCCTATTTCACCCGACGGCCCGAACAGGCCTCGCGCGACGCCGACTTCGCCCTCGCCTATGTGCTCGAACATGCCGACGCGGCGGAACGCCAGCAGCAGGCGATCGATGCACTGGTGTTCAAATGCGATATACTCTGGGCCATGCTCGACGCGCTTCAACACGCCTATGGCGAGCCGGGCAATATCCCGCCCGGCGCCTTCCGTCCGGAGGCAGCCCAATGATGGCACTGCGCGAAAGAGCCATGGTGTCGCTGCAGTCGGTTCCATCGCTGCCGAAGCACGTGCGCATACAGCATGACCCCGTGCGCCAGGCGTTCGCCGTGCTGTCGCCCGAAAAGGTGTTCTGGCCAAACGAGATCAGCCTCGACATATTGCGCCGCTGCGACGGACGGTCCACGGTCGGCGACATCATTGCCGGCCTTGCCGCAGATTATGATGCCGAACGGGAGGCTGTGGCGGCCGATGTCGTCGCCTTCCTGCAGGAATGGTCGGACAAGCTGCTGGTGAAGCTATGAGCGAGCCCCCTCTCCCCCCGATCGGCATGCTGGCGGAACTGACGCATCGCTGCCCGCTGCAATGCCCCTATTGCTCCAATCCGCTCGAGTTGCTGAAGGCCAATCGCGAACTCGACACGCAGAGCTGGCTCGACTTGTTCTCGCAGGCGGCCGACCTTGGCGTTCTCCAGGTGCATCTGTCCGGCGGTGAACCGACGCTGCGTCGCGATCTCGATCAATTGATCGCCGGGCTTTCGGCGCGGGGCGTCTACACCAACCTGATCACCGCCGGCGTCGGCATTGCGGATGGCCGCATCGAGGCAT
The DNA here is from genome assembly GCF_040318315.1 of Mesorhizobium sp. M1227. Taxonomy (NCBI): domain Bacteria; kingdom Pseudomonadati; phylum Pseudomonadota; class Alphaproteobacteria; order Hyphomicrobiales; family Phyllobacteriaceae; genus Mesorhizobium; species Mesorhizobium sp. M1227. The sequence goes on along the minus strand of NZ_JAMYLZ010000044.1, from coordinate 5,921 downwards.
TTGCCGAAGCCGGGCTCGACCATCTGCAACTGAGCTTTCAAGGCGCACGGCCGGCGACCACCGAGCGCATCGGCAATCACAGGGGCAGCCACGAAAAGAAGCTGGAAACGGCACGCCGCGCTCGCGCGGCCGGCTTGCCGCTTACCATCAACGCGCCGATCCATCGCCACAATATCGAGGAGGTACCGGAATTCATCGATCTGGCCCTTTCGCTGGGTGCGGAGCGTCTCGAGATCGCCAACGTGCAGTACGCCGGCTGGGCGCTGACCAATCGCGATCAACTGATGCCCGAGCGTGCGGCCGTCGACCGCCAGGCGGAGATCGTCGCGGCGGCGCGCGAACGGCTCACCGGCATCATGAACATAGATTTCGTCACGCCGGATTATTTCGCCGTCTATCCCAAGCCGTGCATGGGCGGCTGGGCGCGCGACGCCTTCATGGTGACGCCGGACGGCACCGTACTGCCATGCCATGCCGCCCAGACCATACCGTCGCTCGGCTTCGAGCGTTTTGGATCACGCAGCCTGGCCGATATCTGGGCCGATTCCCCGGCATTTAATGCCTTTCGAGGCACGGACTGGATGCAGGAGCCCTGCCGCAACTGTGAGCGGCGCGAGATCGACTGGGGCGGCTGCCGCTGCCAGGCGATGGCAATCGCCGGCGATGCCGCCGCGACCGACCCGGCTTGCGCGAAATCGCCGATCCATGCGCGTATGGCAATGCTGATCGACGAAGCCCAGCGCGCTGCGACGGTTCCTTCGAATGACGAACCATTCGTCTACCGGCGTATCGGCGTCGTCACCGAGCCCGCCTGACTGCCGACCTATTCCTACGGCCTACCCTGGTGAAAGCCGTTCGGCATGCCACGTCATATGGTCATGCATGAATGTCGAAATGAAAAAATAGGAGTGATCGTATTCGTCCTGCATCCGCAATTTCAACGGAATGCCTGCCTTGGAGCAGGCGTCTTCGAGCAGCCAAGGCCTGAGGCCCTCCTGGAGGAAACCGTCTGACGTTCCCTGATCGACCAGGAATTCCGGGAAACGGTATCCATCCTCGATGAGCGAAGTGGCGTCGTAGCGCCGCCACGAGGCCTCATCCAGGCCGAGATATTTTTCGAAAGCCGGCTTCGACCAGCCGGCTGTGCTTGGCTGCACGATCGGCGCAAAGGCCGAGCAACTTCTGAAACGCGCGGGATTGTTCAGTGCGATCGTCAGCGCGCCATGCCCGCCCATTGAATGACCGAAGATCGACTGGCGCGCCATATCGGCGGGAAATTCGCGCCCGATCAAGGCTGGCAGCTCCTCGACGATATAGGAATACATGCGATAGTTCTTGGCATACGGCTCTTGCGTCGCGTCGAGGTAGAAACCGGCGCCGCTGCCGAACTGCCAATTGTCCTTTTCGTCCGGAATGTCGGCACCACGCGGACTGGTGTCAGGACAGACAACGATCAAGCCAAGTTCGGCGGCAATACGTCTGTATTCGCCTTTTTCCATCACATTTGCATGGGTGCAGGTGAGCCCGGAGAGGTACCAGACCACGGGGCAACGGCTTTCCCGTGCCTGCGGAGGCACGAAAATGGCAAACGTCATTTCGCATGAGCAGTTCGTGGAGAGATGCGAGTAAACGTGCTGGGCGCCGCCATGCGACTTGGCAGTCGAGACGAGTTTCAGGTGCTCTGGCATATATTCTTCTCCACCAATTTTAACCGCCGACCGTAGGCTCTACGACATCAAGGGTGATCGCGGCAACCTTGGTGGGCTGGCTGGCGCGGGGCTCTTGATCGGAGCCGGGATGGCCTGCCTTCGCCGACCGTCTTGGCGCAGCAAGGCGCGAGAGGCCACTCGCTGGCGCAGCGTTGCCAGCAAGCCATACGGGCCAGGCTGGGCGATTGTTGGCGATGCTGGCTATAACAAGGACGCAGTCACTGCGCAGGCATCGGCGATGCTTCCGGGACGCCGAGCCCTGCGCAAATGCGGCTTGACGTCCAGTACTTGCCAAACCTGGTCAGCGGCGGTTTCGCAACCCACCGATCGACTTTTGCCCCGCGGAAACCGCCGGCCGGTTGACGACAACCATTCGCGGTGTTCAGCAACGCCCGGATCGCTGCGGCAAATTTTCGCGCTCTGTCTGGTACTGCCGGGCCAGAACCCTGGGAACTCGCACAAGGCCTTCACGCTCACGGCCACGATGTCCGCTTTGGCCAGCAGGTCGACAGCAATGGCCGCCTGCCCCTCATCATCGACGACATAGGCGCGCAGCAGCACATTCGTGTCGGCCGTAACCCTCATTCCTCGCCGGACCCGGCCACAGCGCCCGCTTCCGCCATTGCCTCGTTGGTCTCCTCGATGCTGAGCACCCGGCCGTTCGTCTTGCCTCTGAGGAACCCGTGGAGGTCCCGGAACGACCCCTTTGCCCGTGCCGCCCTCAATTCCGCCCGACCGTCGGGCAGCAGATCAAGCTCGATCTTCTCGCCCGGTTTGATGCCCAGATGTTGCAGCACGTCCTTGCGGAACGTCACCTGTCCCCTTGTCGTCACTGTCAACGTTGTCATGTTAAACATTCCTGTTCATCGCGATAAGACAATGCAAATCTGCATTATTATCAATGCAAATGGTCGGGGCCAAGCTTGGCGTCCATGCGGCGACTGAATCGCGACCAGCGCTCTGCCAGAGCGAAGTCGCCAAACATCACCTGGAGGTCAGCATGCAAGCCAACACCACGGCCGCTATCCGCGTCGATCTTGCCGCAATGTTTGTCTCGTTAGAACTGTCTCGTTAAAAATGGCTCGTCACTTCGCTTCGGCTGGTGTCGGGAATGGCGCGACCGCCGCCGGGAAGCGAGGAAAGGCAGCGTCAAGTTCGAGCCAGAGATTAACAAGAACGAAGCCATCGCCGCATTGGCGTCTGCCTGCGTGGGTATGGACGGATTCACTCATGCGCAATATGAATTATGAATGGAGATGAGGCCTGCCGTGGCGCTCACATTTTCGCCGTGTCGCTGAGGCAGGTGACGCTCGTTCAATGACGCTGCGCAGGGCGGGTTGGCCTTCTGGTCTAACGCCGCCGGCAGAAGTGTCGATATCAGGGGATCTGGTCAATGACCGACAACAAGCCAGACGTTACCAAGGATTGGCAAGCGACGCAGGGCCAGAAGTCCTCCGCCACACGTCTTCGCCTTTTCGCCGCACTCTCGTGGGTCGTCGCCATTGGCGGCGAGATCTACGGAATTATGCTGCTTCGCCAGAACAAGTTCGACCAGGGACACCTGCCGCTGGTCATCGGCCTTCTGGTCGGCATCGCGATTTTCGCAATCGCCGGCAACTTGCTATGGAAGGCGGCCAACAGGCACGATCCGGCTCGTGCATCCGACGCGGCCAGGTTCTTCTTCCAAAACCAGCTCGGCGCAATCATCACGCTGATTGCCTTCCTCCCGCTGGTTTTCCTGATCCTCACCGACAAAAACATGGATCCGCGGACCAAGAAGGTTGCCGGCGGCGTCGGCGCTGCGCTGGCCGTGCTCGCGACGGTCATGGGGATCAGTTTCAAACCCCCGTCGGTCGAACAGTACACCCAGGATATGAACGCATGCGCAGCCCAGATCAAGTCGGGGCAGCCCACCACGGCCTGTTCGCCCGATGTCGCCGCTCAGGCGCAGGCGATTGCAACGGACACCGCCGCCGTGGCGGCGGCGACGCGGGACGCGAGCCACCCCGCCGGTCAGGATGTCGTCTACTGGATCGCGCCCGAAAACGGAGCCGCGAAGTCCAGCGAGCCGCATGTTTTCCACCTCTGCGCAGGCGTGAGCCCGCTGAAGGACAAGACTGTGAATAGTGGCTCCGTGACGGAGGCCTACGCACAGAACGCCGTCCGCATCACGAAGCAGATCGATATGGAACAGAAGCAGTGCGGGTTCACCGCCACAACCAGCACCAACTGAAGCCGTTTGCACTCGATCGGGTCCAGCCGTTGGTCTTGTCGAGAAGGATGGCACGTAAGCGCAGGCTCAGTATTGACTCGCCGAAGCAACGCCAAATGCCGGGATCGCCCGGCTGGCCAATATTGTCCAGCTGCAAACTTATCCCCGGCGGGCAATGACCTGGCGTCTTACGCACGGCAGCTTCCGGCCTGAGCGCTTCGAATGAAGAATGACGTTAATGAAGCGCATAGCCGCCGGCAGCATTATGGGCGGGAAGCGAACCGGGAACTTCTTGCGTTCACCTGGTGGGCCGCATCGACCAGAAGCGGATTGGGCAAGCGTTCCATGGCATGTAGCGTCGGGTGTCGCGCACCTGCTGGACCCCTGTTGATGACTGGCCGATGCCGGTCTTCTGGCTTGGAGGCTGGGGAGTGGGGAGTCTCGGGGCGAACGACTATTTCATTCCGCCGAGGGCATTCGGCAGCGGCATGGCCGGCCTTCAAAGTCCTTTGGCCGGGAAGTTCGTACGAATAGTCGGAATCAGGCAACCCCCCTGTTTTCCGAGCTGGATTTTGAAGCTGTGAATGAGCGGCTATGATGAACGCGCCGAGTGCAAGTAAGGTCACGAAGGCCCCTACAATAAGCTTTAGAGGAGACTACGTCGATGACGAACGTGCGCGCCCTTGTCCTTGAACGCCAGCACGAACTCAAGCTGCGTGACATCGATCTGCCACAGACCGTCGGCCCGGGCGAAGTTCGCATCAAGATCCATACGGTGGGCATCTGCGGCTCCGACGTGCACTACTATACGCATGGCCGCATCGGCCCATTCGTGGTCGAAGCGCCGATGGTCTTGGGCCATGAAGCCGCCGGCACCGTCGTCGAAACGGGGGAACGCGTCGAGCATCTGAAGGTCGGCGACCGCGTCTGCATGGAGCCGGGTATCCCCGATCCCAATTCGCGGGCGAGCCGGCTCGGCCTCTACAACATCGATCCAGCGGTCAGGTTCTGGGCAACGCCGCCGATCCACGGCGTGCTGACGCCCTATGTCGTCCACCCCGCCAACTACACTTTCAAACTGCCCGACAATGTCAGCTTCGCCGAAGGCGCCATGGTGGAGCCCTTCGCTGTCGGCATGCAGGCGGCTGCCAAAGCAAAGATCGCGCCGGGCGACACGGCGGTGGTGATTGGCGCAGGGCCAATCGGCACGATGGTGGCGATCGCGGCGCTCGCCGGCGGCTGCGCCCGCGCCGTTGTTGCAGATCTCGCCCAACCCAAGCTCGACATCGCCGGCGGCTATCAAGGCGTGATCCCGATCAACGTCCGCGACAGGAACCTGGCGGCGGAGGTAAAGCGCCTGACCGATGGCTGGGGCGCCGACGTGGTGTTTGAATGCTCGGGCTCGTCCAAGGCATGGGAGACCCTGCTCGATCTGCCGCGGCCCGGTGGCGCGGTAGTGGTCGTCGGCCTGCCGGTGGCGCCGATCGCATTCGATGTCGCCACCGCCTCGACCAAGGAAGTCCGCATCGAGACTGTGTTCCGATATGCCCACCAATATGAGCGGGCAATCGCGCTGATGGGGTCGGGCCGGGTCGACCTAAAGCCACTCATTTCGGCGACCTTCCCCTTCGAAGATTCCATCAACGCCTTCGACCGCGCAGTCGAAGCCCGGCCGGCGGACGTAAAGCTTCAGATTCTGTTGCCGGATTAAGGCGAGTTCCAAAGCCCCCGGGCTGTCCTCCCGATCTCCTCGATGCGTTGCGTAGGCTTCCGGGCTTGTAGCAAGGGCATTGGCAACCCAGTTTTTGTTGGCATCAACCGAGCCTATCGCCTGAGCGGTTTCTCCTGAAAGGTGGCTTTCAACAACGCGAGCTGGCGCGCAAGCAAGGAGGAACACATGAACTGGGATCAAATCAAGGGAAAATGGACGCAGTTCAAAGGCAAGGCGAAAGAGCAGTGGGGTGACCTCACCGACGATGATCTTGATCGGATCGAGGGCA
>NZ_JAMYLZ010000043.1:0-44928 GCF_040318315.1 Mesorhizobium sp. M1227 | reverse complement strand
GCCGGTGCGCTGCGAGATCCGCGCCACGCCGGAAGGGGGCATGGTCTTGCTTGAGGCGCTTGCCTATGCTGACAGAAACGTGAGTGGCACCTATTCCTTCCATGTCGAAAGCACCGGTCGCACCGACGGCACCAGCATCGAGCAGGGCGGCGCCTTCAACGCCGCGCCCGGCAAGCCAGCTACGCTCGGCGCTATCACGCTCGACGCAAAGGGCGGCGTTTACGACGCCAAGCTCGAAGTTGCGGTCGATGGCAAGAGCATCGGCTGCGCCGCGCGGGTCGGCGGCGCGACCTGATCGCACGGCCAGTTTACGAAAAAGGGCGTCGGCGTTCGGCGCCTTTTCTATGTGTGCCGAGCCGGGAAAAATGAATGAACGACAGCTGAACGATGGGTTCCGGGATGGTTCAGCCGCAATTCGGGAAGGTTGGCCATAGGCTGAGGCAGCCAGAAATGAAGACCAAGATGACCCGCAATATGTTCATAACCCTTACTGCCGCTCTCGTTGCCGGCAGCATCGGCCAGGTGGCGCTGTCCGCACCGACCTACGCAGGAGGCCGGGTGTCGGTGACATTTGCTCCTGCCAACGCTCGCGACGCCGGCGCCCTGGCGACCGGCCTGCGCGTCTATTCGAAGTATCGCGGCCTGCACGGCGCCAGAATCCGTCAGTCCGGACACGGTAATGCTGCTGGCCTCGGCCGGAACGGCCGCGGCAATCTGGGCATCATCCATCAGGAGGGCAACGGCCATTCCGCCATCCTGAGGCAGAACGGCAACGACAACGCCTACGGTATTTTCCAGTTCGGAAGGAACACCGAGGCGAATGTCGTGCAGAACGGCGACGGTGGTGGCGGCGCCATCTTCAGCTACGGCTGGTAACGGCCGATAATCGGGGCGCGAGCGGGACTCGATCCCCTTGCGCGCGACCCAATCATTCGGGCCGAACATCTCGGCAGAGCCGAAGATGACCCCGCGGCTTCCTCCTTGGGAGGTTTTTCAACGCGGGCCGATGTCGACCCAGCCGCACCCCTCGCGCTGCGGCCCACATCGAAAAACCTTCACCGATGCGGACCTTCTGCAGCGGCTTTTCCACGCATAGCAGACGTTCGACGGAACGGGTGATCCTGCCCCGGCAAACACCGATGATATCAGATAAAGTGCGGCAGACAATGTCACGAGGAAGCGAGGCGACATTTCACGCTCCGCGACAGCCGGAAGTGATCGACAACTTTCCAACGTTTTGCTTCGCGATTGACCCATCCTGGTCAAACACCCCAAACCGGCGGCTGCATCACCGTTCCTCCGGCGGCTTGAGGTGCCGAAACTGCATCAGCAGCAGCAGATCGTAAGCGATCTTCAGTGCACCGCAGATGATCAGGGGCCAAGCCCGGAACGAGGCAGCGAACAGAGCGCCCGCCAGGGCGGGACTGGCTGCGGCAGCCAAACTGCGCGGTACCGATGTGAAGCTTGCGGCGGCTGCCCGCTCCGCCTCGGTGACGACCGCCATGACGTAAGATGAGCGCGTCGGGACGTCCATCTGCGAAAGCGCGGCACGGATCAGCAGCAGGGCGGAGCGCCAGAGGGAGCGTCGGCGCAAGCGCCGCCAGCATCAGGGCGATGCTGGACGGAATGTGTGTGAACACCATCGTGTTGATGAGTCCGATGTGCCGCGACAGCCAGGCGGCAACGGGGAATGAGAACGCCGAAAGCACCCCGGACCAGAAGAAGAAAAAGCCCGCTTCCGAAAGCGACAGGTCGAATTTTTCGAAAAGCCACAGGGCAAGCAGCGACTGGACGAGGAAGCCGCCGGCAAAGGCATCAAGGCTAAAAAGGGCCGCAAGCCTGAAAACGATATTCCGCGAGGGGCCAAGCGCGGACGTGCTGCCGGAGTCCGACGTTGGACGGCGCCGCGGGATCTGCGCGTAAAGGAGACCGCCGAGCAGGCCCAGCAACGCATAGAGCACGAACATCGCCTTGATGCCGGTGAGTTGGTCGAGGCCGGCTGGAGCCAGAAGATCAGGGGTTGCCGAAGCGAGCGCGCCAACCGCGGCTGCGAGCGCACCCACAAGGCTGTAGCGCGCGAACATCTTGGTCCGCGCGGCGTCGGTGACTTCGCGTGTGAGGACGGCATGCTCTAAGGGCACGAACACGCTGACGCTGCCGGCCGACGGGTTGATGGTGCCTGCGAAGGCGATCATCAAAAGCAGCGCGTAGTCGTGGACCACAGCAAAGGCCACACCCGTGGCCACCATCAGACTGGCGGCGGCAAGCAGGAGTTGGCGGTGATCGCGTCGGGCACCAAGGAGTCCGACGGCGATGGTCAAGAGCGCTGAACCGAGCAGCGATCCGGTTGCTATGATGCCGACCTGCAGAGGCGCGAAGCCTAATGCGAGGAGATAGACCGGCAACAGAACGGCCACGAAGCCGTCGCCCATGTCGCGCAAGGCTCGGGCCGCAAAAAGAAAAGTCGCCGGGCGGATCTGCTGCACTGGTCTAGCCTGCCCCCATCACCTGCGTTGGCGTCAACGGCTTTGGCAGCGTCGCTCGACAGGGCCGGAAGATCATGACGGAGTCGCGTTAGACATTCCAGCGAGGCGAAGGCCATGAAGTTCGGGACGTGGGTCAGAATTCCCCGTGGTCTTGCTTTGGTAATGTCCAGGAAGGGGCGCATTGCCGCCCGCCAGCCTTGGGGCCGCTGACGACCCGCGACGAGACCTGGCATAAGCAGCGCCTGCCCATGGTCGAGGATCGCATCCGTGGCCGGCTCGGCGAACTTTCCGATCGCCTGGGCAATGCCGACTGGCTCGATGGTGCGTTCAGGGCCGGTGACCTTCTGATGGTGGCGGTGCTGCGCAGGTTGAACGGATCGGGTATACTGGACGAATATCCGAACCTCTCCGCTTATGTAGCCCGCGGCGACGTGCGGCCAGCCGTCAAGCGTGCTTTCGATGCTTAATTGGCGGTTTTCACGCCGCATCGACCGGCTGATGACATTCTGGTTACTTGACCCTCTAGCTTTGGTTGCGGTCTACTTTCTCTTCATTGGCCAGATACTGGTGGACGAAGGCGATGGCCATGCTGCCCTCGCCGACCGCCGAGGCAACGCGTTTGACCGGGCTCAGGCGTACGTCGCCGCAGGCGAAGATGCCGGGCGCGCTGGTCTCGAGCAGGTAGGGGTCGCGGCCATGCGACCAGAGCCCGGCCTTCTTCACGTCGTCGCCGGTCAGCACATAACCGCGTGCATCGCGCGCTACGTCGGCCGGCAGCCACTCGGTCTCGGCGTTGGCGCCGATGAACACGAACAGCCCGCCGCATTGGTGCCGGCTCACCTCGTTGCCGGTCTTGTCGAGAATGTCGATCGCCGTCAGGTGCGTCTCGCCGTGCACGGCCTGGACTTCGGAGTGAAGCTGGACCTTTACGTTGCATTTCGCCCTGAGCTGCTCGATCAGATAGTGAGACATGCTGTCGGCAAGCGAGGGGCCGCGCACCAGCAGCGTCACGCTGCGCGCATGGCCGGAAAAATGCATCGCCGCCTGGCCGGCCGAATTGCCGGCGCCGATCAGGTAGACATCCTGCCCATGCGTGCTGCTCGCCTCGCTGCGCGCGGCGCCATAATAAACGCCTTTGCCGATCAACCGGTCGAACCCGTCGATGGCAAGACGGCGCCAGGCGACGCCGGTTGCCAGGATGAGGCTGCGGGCGCGCACGACATCGGTGCCGTCGAGCACCACCTCGTGCGTCGTCGGGTCGATGCCGGCGACCGAACGGGTGACCAGGATTTCGGCGCCGAGCCGCTTTGCCTGCTGCAGCGCGCGGCTGGCAAGCTCGTCGCCGGAAATGCCGCTTGGAAAGCCGAGATAGTTCTCGATGCGCGAGGATGTTCCCGCCTGCCCGCCGGGCGCCTCGCGTTCGACGACGATGGTGCGCAGCCCCTCGGAGGCGCCATAGACCGCAGCCGCAAGACCGGCCGGTCCGCCGCCGATGATCGCGACGTCGTACTCGGCGCCGCGCGGGCGCGTCTGCAGCCCGAGGCGGATGGCAAGATCGCGCACAGCGGGTGCTTCGATAATCTCCCCGTCCGCCAGCCGGGCAACGGGACCATCGAGAGCCGGCCTGCTGAGGGCAGACCAGAAAGCCTCGGCATCCGACGTGTCGGGCAACAGCCAGGTGAACGAAATCTGGTTGCGGGCCAGAAACCGGCGCAGTTCGCCGCACGCCGTGTCCCAGCGATGGCCGACCAATGTGACGCGCGGCCTCTGCGGCTCGGCAGTGACGCTTTGCAGCCCGCCCATCCGCTCGCGGGCAAGCGCGCTGACCTTTTGGGCCACGTCCTTTGACACCGCGGCGATGGAATAATACTGCTGAACGTCGATGCGCATGACGCGGGAAGATTCGGCGGCGCGATAGCCACCGGGAAAACCCGAGCCAAGCGCAATCGGCACCTCGCCGAAGATCGTTCCCGGCAGACGCCAACCCAGCGTTCGCTCGATGCCGTCGAAGGTCTTTACGACTTCGATCTTGCCGGCGAGAACCGCAAACAGCGCGGCCTCTCCACCCTCGTGAATCGCGAACTCTCCGGGGCTGAGGTGAAGATCGGCCGCTGCCCGCGCCAGCCGCTCCAGCTCTGCCGCCGGCAAACCCGAAAACAACGGGATTGCTCCCACTTCATCACTTGTCAGCATGGCCCCTCGCGGGAGCCAGTTAGCGTTGTTTTTTTGCCGTGATCAATAAAAAAGCGAGGCGGAGCCGCGTTTTGGGAGAGAGCGCAACTTCCCCGTTGTTGTACCGTTGTTGTGGGGGAGATCGGCAGCCTCGACGCCATGTCACGCATGCTCGTAGCTCGCTCAATCCGGACGGCAGGTGGATGATCGTCGAGCCGTTCGCCCACGATCATCTGGCTGTCAACCCCGTCGGGCGCGCCTATTATGCCGCCTCCGCCTCCCCGGCCATAGCGCCAATGCCAAGCATGCACTAACATTCCAGCTTGCCCCTTTGGGGCTGGCGAGTGATCTGTTCAAAGGGAAGTACCCATGACCAATCATTGCTGTGGACCGGGCTATGCTTCTCCAGCCGAGGCGATGACGGCACCTCGCGAAAAGCTGCTCTATACGATTGCCATCTACACCGGCACGGGCATTCAGAAGCCGGACTATCTGTGCACGATTGATGTCGACCCGGAGAGTTCGACCTACAGCCAGGTGATTTCGCGTTTGCAAATGCCGGGTATTGGCGATGAGCTTCATCACTCGGGCTGGAATGCCTGTTCGTCGTGCCATGGCGATGCGAGCATGGACCGGAAATATCTGATCGTGCCGGGTGTGCGCTCGTCAAATCTGCATATTGTCGATTGCGGTACCGATCCGCGCAGCCCGACACTGTTCAAGGTGATAGACGGCGCTGAAATCAAAGCCAGGACTAACCTGTCGGCGCCACACACGGTGCATTGCCTCGGCTCGGACATCATCGTTTCCATGCTTGGTGACGCCCAGGGCAATGCCCCCGGCGGCTATTTGCAACTCAGCAAGGAGTTCGAGATTGTCGGCCGCTGGGAAAATTCCATGGGCAGGATCAAGTTTGGTTATGATTTCTGGTACCAGCCGCGACACAACGTAATGGTCAGCTCGGAATGGGCCGCGCCCAATACCTTCATGCCTGGCTTTGACCTGGAAGAGGTTGGTCATCTGAAATATGGCCGAGAGATCCATTTGTGGGATTTTGAAAAGAAGGAGCCAAAGCAAACATTCTATCTCGGTGAAGATGGCTTGATCCCACTGGAAGTGCGATTCCATCATAACCCCGACAGCAGTCACGGCTTTGTTGGCGCGGCCCTTTCTGCAAATATCATCCATTGGTGGAAGAACGCGGCGGGTGACTGGCAATGGGAAAAAATTGTCGATGTCGGCAATGAGCCGCATCCCGCATGGCCGATACCAATACCGGGCGTGATCTCGGTTATTCTGCTCAGCATGGACGATAGATACCTCTATCTGTGCAACTGGTTGCATGGCGACATTCGTCAGTACGACATCTCGGACCCTCACAACGCCAAGCTTACCGGACAAGTGTGGATGGGCGGACTTCTCGGCCGTGCGCCTGAGGTCAATGGCGTGAAAGTGACTGGCGGGCCTCAGATGATACAGCTCAGCCTCGACGGCAAGCGCCTTTATGTGACGACCTCACTCTTCTCGACGTGGGATAATCAGTTCTATCCGGAAATCCGCACCAATGGCGGATGCATGCTGATGGTCAATTGCAATACGGAAAACGGCGGCATGGAAATCGATCCGCTATTCGTTGTTGATTTTGGTAAGGAACCAAATGGACCAAGCCGCTGCCACGAAACCCGTTATCCCGGGGGTGATTGCACGAGTGACATCTGGGTATGACCTGCTTCACCATCATTCTCGCCAATCAAGGCGGTGCGGCCTTTGACGTCGATCACCGCAAGCCCCTCTTGCAAAGCTTGCGCGAGCAGGGCGTGGATCTGCCGTATGGGTGCAAGTATGGCGGCTGCATAACCTGTGCGGCCAAAATAATCAGCGGCAAAGTCGATCAAAAAGCGCAGCGGGCGCTGAACAACCGCCAGATCAACAATGGCTATATAATCCTCTGCGTCGCCCGCCCTTTGAGCGACTGCACGCTGGAGGTCGGCGTTGAGAGCCACGACAAGCTCTATCGCAACCCCTTCCTTGACCCGCTGGCCGCTCATGAATTGAAAGCCGATATTGCGACCCCGTTGGAAGCAAAGAAATGACCCATATGAATCATGATGAGCCCTATTCGGAGGCTTATCTGCAAGACATTCTGAAATCGGTCAAAACCATCGCGATGGTTGGGGCCAGCCCCGATAAAACTAAATTTTCCTATGGGGTACTCAGGGTGCTGCACGAAATCGGCTACGACATGATCCCGGTCAACCCCAGTCCCGGTCTGGATGAGATTCGAGGGCTTAAGGTGTACGCGTCACTAGCGGCCATCGACCGGCCTGTGGATATGGTTGAGGTTTTTCGCCGCTCCGAAGATCTGTTGGAAGTTGCACAGGAGGCCATCGCAATCAACGCCAAGGTTCTGTGGGGTCAGATTGGGGTGCGCGATGACGCTGCCGCCCAGTTGGCGGAGAAAGCGGGCTTGAAAGTGGTGATGAACCGCTGTCCAAAGATTGAGTTGTTCCGCCCCTTCTGGAAGCCAAAGCTGCATTTGGGAATATGACTGCAGGGGCGCAGAATTCGGGGTTGTCGCGGCAACCAACCTGTTCCCTCTGGAGTCTCAGACGTTGATTCTGCTATCAGATTGAATTTTGCCCGAGGTACGATGCCAGATGATCGCTGAGATCACGCGCGTCGTCGCCAGCGCCGTCGATTAGAGCAGACTTGCGGCGGCGCAGAAACTGCGTCCCCATCAGGTACAGGCCCGGATGTTCCGCTACACCGCCGTCGTGACGGACGTGGCCCTTGCGGTCGAGGACCGGCAGTTCCAGCCAGGAGTAGTCCGGCCGGTAGCCGGTGGCCCAGATGATCGTCCTGATAGCGCCTCCGGCAAGATCGAGGCCGAGCGGCGGGTTGTCCTCGACACGGGTCGGCGGCGGGCGATCCGGCGGCCCGACCGTAGCGTCCAGGCCGTTGGCGCGCGCCCATTCGTCGATGAGGTCGAGCAGCCGGGCCATCTTGAGATCGGAAAGCGCGCACATGTTGCGCAACGACCCCGCAAACTGGGCCTTGCCGTCTTCGGTGATGCCGGCAAGACGACCGATGAGCCGGACGCCGAGGTCGTCGAGCGCATTGAGGTCGAGGGTGATGCGGTCGGGCGTGCCGGCAAGCTGTAGCGAAGGAACCCGTCGCGCCCGCCTGATGTCGTCCACCTCGTCGTAACGCTCGTCGAGCACGCCGGCGGCGTCCATCCACCATTCCAGGTCCTTGCCGCGATATACGCGGGGCGCCCGGATGTGCTCGCCCACCGACAGGGTCACTTGACGCCCCGAACGCTGCAGCTCCTGTGCGATCTGGGTGCCGCTCGACGACGCGCCCACCACCATCACGCCACCGTCGGCGACCTGACCCGGATTGCGGTAGGACTGTGCCGTCAGCATGGCGACCGACGGCGGCACGCGGCTGGCGACGTCGGGCAGGCGCGCGATGTTGCACGCGCCCGACGCCAGCACGACGGTCCGACACCGCCACTCGCCGCGGTCCGTGCGCACAAGATATCCCGCCCCGTCGCTGCGAACCGAGGTGACGGTCGTGTGGGTTCTGACCGGAGCCGAGATCGCCTTGGCATAGTTCCCGAGGAAGTCGATCACCTCAGGCATCGTCCGGTAGCCGTCGGGATCGTCGCCGTCATAGCGAAAGCCCGGCAGCCGGCTCTGCCAGTTCGGGGTGAGCAGCCGCAGTGAATCCCATCGCTCGGTGCGCCAGGTATGGGCGATCTCGCCGCGCTCCAGCAGCACATGGTCGATAGAGCGCTCCGCGAGGCAGCGGCTCATCGCGAGCCCCGCGTGCCCCGCGCCGACGATCGCTGTGGTGACGGAACTAATCGCACCCTCTCATCAGGAGAGTCTACGGTTCGAAGCGCCTTTCAATTCACCACGACCGTGACGTTCGTCGGATTGGTGACAATGTCATAGACCGCCGACCGCTTCTGCGACTGAGCGACGATAGCCTCGATGTCCTCGCGCTTTGCGTCGGCGTCGATGTTGTATTTCACCGTGATGCCGCTGAAGCCGTTGCGCACGTCGCTGTCGATGCCGAGAATTCCGGCGAGATCCATGTCGCCTTCGATGGTCGCCTTCACCGACTTCAACTGGATGTTCCGGTTCTGGGCAACCGCGGCGATGCCGGCGGTCAGGCAACTCGCCAGTCCGACCAGCACGTATTCGACGGGCGTGGCGCCCTTGTCCTGGGAAGCGAAGACCTCCGGATGGTCTGCGTCGAATGTGAAGGTGGTCTTGCGATGCTGATCCTCGCCGAGACCGTAGAAGCTCTCGACCGACGAGTGGCTGTGGGTGCCATCCTTCCATTCGCAGGCCGCGCGCCACTTGAACTGCGCTGCCTCCGGGGCGTTGGTGAGCGCTTCGCGTGCGCCGAGCAGCGCCTCTACGTTAACACCGTTGTTTGCCTGTACTTCGGAAGCCATAATTATTATCCTCCCTACCTTGCACTGGCTCAAAAACCCGACCGATCTCACTGACCTCAGATTTCACCATGGCGCGGCATGCTATGGGTCGCGAAGCGTTTCTTCAAGTTGTTTCCGCAGCGGAATGTTCGCCCTCGTGTGCCGAGTTGTGCCTTTGCAGGCTCTGGCGCGATCACGACCTTCAGCGCGGTCAATTGCAGTGTCTGCTTCCGGGGGAGGCAAAGTTCGCCTCTATGGCCGACATTGCGGCGCAAAGCAGCCATACCGCCGTCGCGTGCGAGACTCTGCTTCGGGTCACAAGCAGAACAGCAGCCCCCTACGGCTCGTCCCTCTCATCGCGCAAATTAGACACAACGCGGCGGTTCTGCGACCTGCAGGCGGTGTCGGGGCACTCGCGGACGAGCCTGTCCTTGCCGTAGCCCTTGGCCCACATGCGGTTGCGGTCTATGCCGCCGGCGGCGAGGTAGTCCATCACCGCATCGGCGCGCTGCTGCGACAGCGCCATTTCACTTGCGCCGGGGTCGTCGGCGAAACCCTGCAGCTTGAGCAGCCAGCGCGGATGCTTTGCTAGCCAGGCGATCTGGGTGTCGAGGGTGGCCTTGGCGACAGAATCGAGCGCGGCCGAACCTTGCGTGAAATAGGTGCGGCGGCCGACATTGAGGATAAAATCCTCCTCGCTGCCCGGCTGCACGTTCTGGAAGCCGGCAACCTCGGTGTTGGTGACGTCGGGTGTGGGAGGGGCCAGCGTGTTGCTGGTCGAGCAGGATGCGGCCAGCACGAGCAGGCCGGCGGCGAGCAGCCGGCGCGTGTTTTCAATGATGCGGTTCATGAGGCGCCAATCATTCGACAGTGGTGGAAGCGGGCGCCTGGTCGGCGATGTGCGGCAGGACCTGCACCGCGGTGCCGATCGGGCACCGCTGGTAGAGGTCGATGATGTCTTCCGGGAACATGCGGATGCAGCCGCTGGAAGCGTCGGTGCCGATGCTCCATGGCTCCAGCGTGCCATGCAGGCGGTAGCCGATGTCGGCGCCGTCGCGGTACAGATAGAGCGCGCGCGGCCCGAGCGGATTGTTGGACGCGCCGCCTGCGACCATGGGCGGTAGGTCCGGCCTGCGCTTGCGCATTTCGGGGGGCGGGACCCATTGCGGCCACAGCGCGCGGCGGTCGATCGTCGCGCGGCCGTACCATTTGAAGCCGTCCTTGCCGACGCCGACGCCGTAGCGGATGGCGGTCTTGTTTTCCATGATGACGTAGAGGAAATGGTGGCGGGTATCGACCACGACGGTGCCGACCGGCTCGCTACTGAAATACTTGACGATCTGGCGGTGCCATCTCTTGTCGATCTTGGCGAAGTTGGTCTTGCGATACACAAAATTGTTGTCGCTGGCGGTACCGGCGAAAAAGGATTTTGCCGCCGCGGCTTGAGCAATATTGCTGGTTGCACCCACCGCGACCAGCGCCAGGCCGCCGAGCACGACACCCCTGCGTGATAAAACCATCGGCAATATTCCCCCTCATGCCAAAAGCCTGGCGGACCATAATTGAGAATTACTTCGCCTCAAAGTGGAAAATGCTGCGTTGCTTCAGTCCGCCGTGTCCGGACATTCGTCATTGCCGGGTTCGGGCGGGTAGACCGGGTGATCGGCAGATTGCTCGACGAGCGTGGATACAGGTGGGTTGCAGTCGACCTCGACGCCAAAAATGTAGAGCGGTCCCGGAAAGAACGTCTACCGGTCTTTTTCGGCAACGCTTCGCAGGAGGAGATGGTGGCCGCCGCGAAAATTGCATGTGCAAAGGCGCTGGTGATCACTCTGGACGACCCCGAGGCAGCCAAATCGGTTCTTGCGGCGCTGAGACGCAAACTGCCCGACCTCCCGTCAGATGCGATGGCGGAGCGCCTCAACGATCACCGCCATCGCAGGCGAGAGCTGTCGCCTGCTCGGGTAGTAGAGGTGATAGCCCGCAAACGGCGGACTCCAGTCGTCAAGCACGAGCCTAAGGCATCCCTTGGCGATGTGCTGGCTGACGAGGTTTTCCGGGACATAGGCGATCCCGAAACCGCTTATTGCAGCCTCGATCATGGGAATGGACGAATTGAAGGTGAGTTGGCCCTCCACCCGCACGCGAAGGTCGCGGCCATCCCTGGCGAATTCCCAGGCATATAATCCGCCGAACGTCGCCTGCCGCATATTAATGCAGTCATGATCGACCAGATCCTGGGGTGCGGTCGGAACCGGATGGCGGGAAAAGTACTCCGGCGAAGCCACGGCGACGAGCCGCCAATCCGGCCCGATGCGCACTGCGATCATATCCCTGTCGATGCTCTCACCAAGCCGCACGCCTGCGTCGAAGCGCTCCTCCACAATGTTCTTCATGCCGTTGTCGCTGTAGAGCTCGACGCACACGTCAGGATAGTCGCCGAGCAAGGGCTGCAGCTTCGGCCAGACGGTCGTCTGGAGCGCATGGTCGGACAGCGTGAGACGGACCGTTCCGGAGGGTTTGTCGCGAAAGGCCACCAGGCTTGCGAGGTCGGCTTCGATTTCCTCGAAGCGGGGAACAAGAGATTGGAAAAGTCGCTCGCCGGCCTCGGTCGGTGCGACGCTCCGCGTCGTACGTGTCAGCAGGCGGACGCCAAGACGAGCTTCAAGCTCCTTGATTGTCGAACTCAGGGTCGACTGCGAGGTTCCGAGCTTGGCCGCCGCCTTGGTGAAGCTGCGCTCCCGCGCGACCGCCACGAACCAGAGCAGATCCTTCATGCCATCGCGCTGCATAGGGCACCTCCGATCGGACATTTATATCATGAGCAGATAAGTCCATGCGAATTACTTAGTCTAATAGAATGGGTTCCTCTGCAATATCTTCCGGCATGGCGACGGGACGGGCGGCTGATCCGCCCCAGTCGCCTTGCAAGGATGCCAATCATGGAAACGACCTACGACACAAGGCTTGTCGAAGACCGCGCCGCATGGGGCGCGGTGTTGTCGATGGCGCTGTGTGTTTCCGTGCTCATCGCGTCGGAATTCATGCCGGTCAGCCTTCTGTCGCCGCTAGCGGCCGATCTCGGCATCACCGAGGGCCGCACGGGACAGGCGATCTCGATTTCGGGCGCTTTCGCCGTCGTGACCAGCCTGCTGGTCGCCGGCCTCACGCGCCGGATCGACCGCCGACTGGTCGTGACCGGCTTTACCCTTCTCCTGATCGTGTCCGGGCTCGCTGTCACCTTCGCGCCGAATTACGCGTTCCTCATGGTCGGCCGGGCGCTGCTCGGCATCGCGATCGGCGGTTTCTGGTCGATGTCGACCGCGATCGTCATGCGCCTCGTGCCGCAAGACATGGTTCCGAAGGGTCTCGCCATGCTGAACGCTGGCAATGCCATCGCGGCCACCATCGCCGCGCCGCTGGGCAGTTTTCTTGGCGCCTATGTCGGCTGGCGCGGCGCTTTCTTCCTCGTCGTGCCGCTTGGGGTCCTGGCGCTGGTCTGGCAGTGGACAAGCCTGCCGGCGCTGCCCCCGCGCCGGAGGAAGCGTCCTGGCAGTCCGCTGGCGCTCCTCGGCCGTCTTCCTGTCGCCACCGGCATGGCGTCAATCATGATGCTGTTCATGGGTCAGTTCGCCCTCTTCACCTATCTGCGGCCCTTCCTCGAGAGCGTCACTCAGCTCGACATCGCCGAGCTTTCGGCGATCCTGCTGGCGATGGGGCTGGCCGGGGTGCTCGGCACCCTCTGCATAGGCCGGCTTTTGCGCACGCGCCTGTTCAGCATCCTCATCGTCATCCCGCTTGTCATGGCCGCGCTGGCCGTAGCGCTCATCGCCTTCGGTACGATGCCAATTCCTACAGCGCCGCTGCTCGTTGCCTGGGGCTTTTTCGGCACGGCCGCGCCGGTTGGCTGGGGTACGTGGCTCAGCCGGACGTTGCCGGACGACGCAGAGGCCGGCGGCGGGTTGCAGGTAGCCGTCATCCAGCTCGCCATCACCGGCGGTGCCGCCATCGGCGGCACGCTCTTCGATAGGGTCGGCTGGTGGGGAGCGTTCGCTCTAGGCGCGGTGCTGCTCTGCGGATCAGCGCTCGCCGCCTTTGCCGCATCGCATATGGCCCGGAGATCTTTGCCATGACTATCGAGCGTGCGCCGCTCAGCCGCAGGACATTGCTTGGCGCCGCGCTCGCGGTGGCGGCCCTGCCTCGCGCAGCCGCCAGCCAAGAAGGCGAAGCCCCTGTAAGCCAGGAGCCAACTGACATGAAGATCAGGATGATTTTCAACGGCCGCACCATGACCGCCACGCTCTACGACAATCCGTCGGCGCGCGACTTCTTCTCCATGCTGCCGCTCGACCTCAAGATCGAGGACTACGCGCATAACGAGAAGATCGCCTATCTGCCGCGCAAGCTGACTGAGGAGGGAAGCGGTCCGTTCGCCAACGAGCAGCCCTATGACCTGTGTTATTTCATGCCCTGGGGCAATCTGGCCATGTTCTACGCCGACTATCGCCATCCCGGGCTGATCAGGCTCGGCCGCTTCGACGAGGGCGAGCAGGCCCTGCACATTCGCGGCGAGTTCCCGCTTCGCATCGAACGCATTTGAGGACACAAGGACATCACCATGGACATTCTTCGCGCTGGCACGAGGCCTTCCGGCAAGGGGCCACCTGACTGGTTCACCGGCACGGTGCGGATCGATCCGCTCTTCAATCCCTTCGATGCCGGGCGGGTCCAAGGCGCACAGGTGACCTTCGAGCCCGGCGCCCGCACCGCCTGGCACACGCATCCGCTCGGCCAGACGCTGATCGTCGTCTCCGGCCTTGGCCGCGTGCAGCGCGAGGGTGGCCCGGTCGAAGAAATCCGGCCGGGGGACGTCGTCTGGTTCGCGCCCGGCGAAAAGCACTGGCACGGCGCGTCGCCTCAGACCGCCATGACCCACATTGCCCTCCAGGAGGTCAAAGACGGCAAGGTCGTGGACTGGCTGGAACATGTCAGCGACGCCGACTACGGCGCCTGATCTTCTCGACTCGAAAGGAACCAAAATGCTCGCAACTGTTCTTCACAAACCGGGCGACATCCGCTGCGAGGAAATCGCCGATCCGAAAATCATGCGGCCAACGGACGCCATCATCAAGCTTTCGGCAAGCTGCATCTGCGGCTCGGACCTGTGGCCCTATCGCGGGCTGCAGCCGGTCGACGGCCCGATGCATATGGGCCACGAATATTGTGGCATCGTCGTCGAGGTCGGCGCAGAGGTGCGCACGGTCCGTCCCGGCCAGTTCGTCGTCGGCTCGTTCTGTCTCTCCGACAATACCTGCCCGCACTGCCGCTTCGGCTTCCAGTCGTCCTGCGTGCAACGCGAATTCATGTCGGGCGCGCAGGCACCTTATGCCCGCGTGCCGTTGGCGGATGGCACACTGGTCGCCACCGCCGAGGTGCCGCCGGCCGAACTCATCCCCGACCTGCTGGCCGTGTCCGATGTGCTCGGCACCGGCTGGTATGCGGCCGACGCAGCCGAGGTCCGAGAAGGATCGACAGTGGTGGTGGTTGGCGACGGTGCGGTCGGCCTGATGGGCGTGCTTGCGGCCAAGGAGATGGGCGCCGAGCGCATCGTCGCCATGAGCCGGCACGTCAGCCGCCAAAAACTCGCCCGCGAGTTTGGCGCCACCGACATTGTGGCCGAGCGTGGCGAGGAAGGCGTCGCGCGCGTCCAGGAGCTCACTAAGGACGTCGGCGCGGACTCCGTGCTGGAATGCGTCGGCACGGCGGAATCCTTCGACCAGGCGCTGGCCTGCTCTCGCCCCGGCGGCACTATCGGCTATGTCGGCGTGCCGCATGGCGTGAGCTTCGATGGCCAGAATCTCTTCTTCGGCCAGAAGCGCATGCTGGGCGGCCCCGCGCCGGTGCGCCGCTTCCTGCCCGACCTTATGGACCGTGTGCTCAAGGGCAGGATCAAGCCCGGCAAGGTCTTCGACCTCAAGCTGCCGTTGGTCGAGGTCGCTGAAGGCTACCGCGCCATGGACGAGCGGCGCGCCATCAAGGTCATGCTTTCGGTGTGAGGGAAGATTGGACGGACGGCCTGTCCGCACCCGCAAATCAGAAAAGGAACAACGACATATGACGATGAGATTGAAGATCGCCGCCCTTGCGCTTTCAGTTATCACGCCGGCTTTCTCGCAAGAGTCCCCGATCATCGGCGCATGGCGCATGAGGTCGCTCGAGGCCGGTGCCGATGGAAACCTCAAGCCCGTGCCATATTCCGGCCAGGTCATCTTCACCGAGGCCGGCACCCTCTCGGTGCAGGCCCAGAACCCTGACGCCAAGGCGCCGGATACGCCTTACACAGCGAATGGCTACGAAGCCTATTACGGCCCGGTCGCCATCGACGACCAGGACAAGACCTTCGTCATCACGATCGAGTCCTCCCTGGTCCGCAACCTTGTCGGTAAGAGCATGAAACGCAAATTCGAAGTCTTGGGCAACAAACTGGTCCTCACCCCGGACAATCCGGCCGAAGGCTGGCGCGTAACCTACGAACGTTACTGATCGGAACAGCCCGACTGTCAACCTGTCATCGATGGCCACAATGGCGCGGACTTCAGACCGAAATGGCGCGACAGCGGAACTGGCGCCAATCATGGCGGCTGTCTTCGCCGGCTTCCTCCTGATCGGCTTGGCGCTACCCGTCCTGCCGCTGCATCTTCACCAGCAGCTCGGCTTCGGCCCCTTCGCAGTCGGGCTGGTGACGGGCAGCCAGTTCGTCGCCTCGATGCTGTCGCGCATTGGGGCTGGAAACTATGCCGATGGGCGCGGCGGCAAGCGGGCCGTCGTCGTCGGCCTCATTGCCGCTGCCCTGGCGGGGTTCATTTACGTCGGCTCGCTGGCATTGCTCGACCGGCCCGTAGCGTCCGCATCGGCGCTCTTCGCCGGCCGGGCGGTACTGGGCGCGTCTGAGAGCTTCATCATCACCGGCGGCGTCGCCTGGGGCCTTTCCCTTGCGGGCGGACAGAACTCCGGAAAGGTCATAGCCTGGGTGGGCACGGCGATGTTCGCGGCGCTCGCGCTAGGCGCGCCGATCGGATCTGCGCTTTATGCGGCGAGCGGCTTCGCCGCGATCGCACTCGCGACGGTCGGCCTGCCGCTTGCGACGCTGCTTGCCATCCTGCCTATGCGTGGCACCAGCCTCGCCGCGAGCGCCGCGCGACAGTCATGGACGAGCGTGGCGCAAGCGGTCTGGCTTCCCGGCGTCGGAGCTGCTTTCAGCAGCCTTGGCTATGGCGCGATCCTGTCCTTTGGCGCGCTGCTCTTTGCCGAACGCGGCTGGCAGCCGGTCTGGCTTCCCTTCACCGCTTATGCCGCGTCGCTGATCGCGGCAAGGCTGTGCTTCGGCCACCTGCCTGACAGGTTGGGGGGCGCGCGCGTCGCTGTGATCTTCGTGGCGGTCGAGGCGGCAGGGCTGATGCTGACCTGGCTTGCGCCCGGGCCTGTTCTCGCCGCCATCGGAGCGGGCCTGACTGGCCTTGGCTACTCGCTGGTATATCCCGGTTTCGGTGCCGAGGCCGTAGGCCGTCTTCCGCAACGCAGCCGCGGCCTGGCCATGGGACTCTACACCGTCTTCCTCGACGTGGCGCTCGGCTTCGGCAGCCCGGCGCTCGGCTTGGTCGCCGCGTCGGCCGGCCTGCAATTCGTCTTCCTCGTCGTCGCGACGGCGACGCTTCCGGCGTTGGGCATCGCTCTGCTGCTGGGTCGCCGTAACGCTCCACTATAGCTAGTCTGTGCTCGAGATGTCGCACAACCACGATCGCTCCCGCTTTGGGCGACGTCTGCTTCCGGGCAATGACAAGACCGACGTCTACGGCCGACATTGGCGCAGAGCAAACGGTCGGGTTTCCAACGCGGAGCGACAAGAGCTGACCGTTGGTCGGCGCAAGTGTCGTCCTGACGTGACCCAATGCGGTCTTCCGTTGCGAGCGTCGGTTGCTGGAGCTGCGTTAAGTCGGTCGGAGGCCAATGGTATTTTCAATGGAACGCTAATATACATGGAAGCCCCAACGAGCAGCGCCTGCCAGATACTTGAGGAATGCCATGCGAAGGCTCATCTTCACGGCGATGTGTATCGCCGCCGCAACAGCCGCTAACGCCCATGATTGGTACGAAGACAAGATTGACCCCCAGACCAAATTCAAGTGCTGCGGCGGTTCAGATTGCCGCGCCATACCCCGGTCTTCGGTGCGGTCCAGGGTGGACGGCGGGTACACTTATTTGCCGCATAATTTCACCATCCCACGGGACCGGGTACAGGAATCCCCGGACGGGCAATACCATATCTGCGAAAATAAATATGTTGTAACCAACCAGCTGTATTGGCGTTGCTTCTTCGCACCTCGTGTCGATGTGTCTATACTTCTAAAGCATTAACCGCGCGTCACTTCCGCAACTTACATAAGCAAGGTGCTAGTCCATTAATTCTGTTGGACTTTCTTCAAAATTGCCGAAGCTTAAGCGGTGCGCGACTGCCCCAGGGATTTCATTGGATACATCGCGGCTATCGAGAGCCTACGCCCCTGGGCGTAACTCCATGGGGCGCTGCCGCGGGTGACTTCTGGGCGCGCTCCGCAATTCGGTGACAGATCGTGTCGGCGCGGCCGTGGTTGTGTAGATTGGCTGCGTGGCCCGCCTTGCCCGCATTGTCGTTCCAAGTCCACTCGCCACATAACGCAAACGCGGTAACGGCTGGCGATTTCGACCACGATGGACAGCCAAGCGATAGGGGATAACTGGCGCGGGATCATCAGCACGGTTCATGCGGGAGCGGCATTCGCCGGATGAGGCAGCTACGGCTGCAGTCTCGAATTTGACGCATCAGCACTTGCAAATCGTCAGCCGAGGTCTTTTGCTCGCGCGATAGTTGCCCTTGACCGTTGAATGGTTGGCGAACAGATGAACAAAATCGATCGACGGCGGCCAGAATCAGAAACGGACGCCACCGTAAATGCCGCAAGACTTGGAACTCGGCTGCGCCTCGCCCGCCAGACACGCGGCATGACGCTGAAGACGCTGGCCGCGGCTGCGAATTGCTCGGAAAGCCTGCTGTCCAAGATCGAGAACGGCAAGGCTTCGCCGTCCCTGCCCATGCTTCACCGCCTGGTCGAGGTTCTCGACACCAACATCGGCTGGATGTTCGAGCAAGTCGACGACGACGAGGCGATCGTATTCCGGGCGGGCGCAAGGCCTTTGATCGCGCTCGACGCGCTACGGCGTGGCGAAGGAATTTCGCTCGAACGCATCATCCCGTATTCGCCTGGCCACCTCTTACAATGCAACATCCATCACATCGAGGCAGAGGGCTCGAGCGAAGGTCCGATCCAGCATGCCGGCGAGGAAGTCGGCTACGTGCTCGCCGGGCGGATCGAACTGATCGTCGACGGCAAGAGCCATGCTCTCGCCACGGGTGATGCCTTCGTGTTCAGGTCGGAGCTGCCGCATCATTACCGCAATATCGGCGAGGAACGCGCTAGCATTTTCTGGGTCAACACGCCGGCGACTTTCTGAGCAACGCTGTGCGTTCATTTGGATTGACAAATATTCAAGTCTCTTGAATGCTTGCCTCGTGCCTGTAGCACCAACGGGACCAGCCGAGGTCTGGTCCGCAAGCAAGGGGAACCGAAATGCGTCTGTTCAAACTTCTCGCCGGCTGTGCCGCCGCCATTGCCATGGGCTCGGCAGCCATGGGATCGGCGCTTGCCGATACGTTCGCTCTCGTCAACATCAACCAGCAGGCCCTGTTCTTCAACCAGATCAACGAGGGCGCGCAAAAGGCTGCCGACGCCGCTGGCGCCAAGCTGGTCATTTTCAACGCCAACAATGTGCCGAGCGCGCAGAACGACGCGATCGAGAACTACATCACGCAGAAAGTCGGCGGCATCATTCTGGTCGCCATCGACGTCAACGGCGTCAAGCCGGCGATCACTGCAGCCAAGGCGGCCGGCATTCCCGTCATAGCCATCGACGCGCAGATCCCCGACGGCGACAATATTTCGTTCATCGGCGTCGACAACACCAAAGCCGGCGAGGACATCGGCAAATTCTACGCCGACTATGTGAAGACCGATATGGCCGGCAAGGCCAAGATCGGCATCGTCGGCGCACTCAATTCATTCATCCAGAACCAGCGGCTCGACGGCTTCAAGAAGGCGGTGACCGAAAGCGGCCAGGGCGTCACCTTCCTCGACACAGTCGACGGCCAGAACGTTCAGGAGACCGCCTTGAGCGCTTCGGAAAACCTGATGACGGCCAATCCCGACATGAACTCGCTTTATGCGACCGGAGAGCCGGCCTTGCTCGGCGCCGTTTCGGCGGTGACCAGCCAGGGCCGCACCGGCGACGTCAAGGTGTTCGGCTGGGATCTGACCAAGCAGGCCGTTCAGGGCATCGACGACGGCTGGGTGGTGGCGGTCGTGCAGCAGGATCCGGCCGGCGAAGGCAAGGCCGCGGTCGAAGCGCTGGGCAAGATCAAGAAGGGCGAGAAAATCGACCCGATCATCAATATCCCGGTGACGATCGTGACCAAGAAGAATGTCGACCAATATCGCGCGATGTTCAAGTAAACTGCGTCGGCGACCGAGCCGCGGCGCCGCCCGAGGCTGCGCCGCGGATCCCTTGCAATCGCGTGGAATTCCAGATGAGCAGTGGCCAGACCTATCGGGTGCGGATGAGCGGCATCTCAAAGCGCTACAACGCCATCCAGACGCTCGATGACGTGTCGCTGACGCTGAAGCCGGGCGAGGTGCTGGGACTGGTCGGCGACAATGGCGCCGGCAAGTCGACATTGAGCAAGGTGCTGTCGGGGGCAGTGGTTCCCGACGCCGGCACCATCGAGATCGACGGCAAGCCGATGATCTTCAGCTCCCCGGCGGACGCACGTGCGGCGCGCGTCGAGATGGTCTACCAGGACCTGTCGCTGTGCGACACGGTCGATGTTGCCGGCAATCTGTTTCTTGGCCGCGAGCCGCGCCGCCGCATCGCAGGCATTTCCTTTCTCGACAAGAAGCGCATGCATGACGAGACGCGCCAGATGCTCGATCGGCTCGGCATCGTCATTGCCGACACGCGGCTCAAGGTCGAAAACCTCTCCGGCGGGCAGCGCCAGTCGATCGCGATCGGCCGCGCCGCCTCGTTCGAGCCGGCCGTGCTGATCATGGACGAGCCGACGGCAGCGCTTGCCGTGGCCGAAGTCGAGGCGGTGCTCGAACTGATCCGCGCGGTCAGTGCGCGCGGTGTCAGCGTCATCCTGATCACCCACCGGCTGCAGGATCTGTTCCTCGTCTGCGATCGCATCCAGGTCATGTATGAAGGGCGCAATGTCGCCGAGCGGCTGATCGGCGAGACCAATATCGAAGACGTGGTCAATCTGATCGTCGGCCGCAAGTTCAGTGCGCGTTCCGCCACCAATGGCTATCGCGGTGGAGCGCCGGCATGAGCGACGCGATCCACACCGCCCAGCCCTCACGAGTACGCAAGGGCACCTGGCGCGATGCGCTGCTCGCCAATGGCAGCGTCGTCTCGATCGCGCTGTTCTTTCTGGTCGTCTGCATCATCTTCTCGGTTGCGACCGACGCGTTTCTGACATCGCCCAATCTGTTGAACATCCTGCGGCAGTCGGCGCCGCTGCTGATCGTCGCCGCGGCAATGACTTTCGTCATCACCACTGGCGGCATCGATCTTTCGGTCGGCTCCGTGCTGGCGCTGGTGGCGACGCTGTCGGCGACGCTTTTGCAGTTTGGCCTGCCGTGGCCAGTCGTTATCCTCGCCATGTTGGCGCTCGGTGCCCTGCTTGGGGCGGTGCAGGGCTATTTCATTGCCTATGAGGGCATCCCGTCCTTCATCGTCACGCTTGCCGGGCTTTCGGTGATCCGTGGCGTGGCGCTGCTGATCACCGGCGGCTATTCCATCCCGATCGAGCCCGGAAGCGCTTTCACCGTGCTGGGCCGCGCCTGGTTTCTTGGCGTGCCGGTGCCGGCGCTGATCGCGCTGGCGATCCTGGCCATCGCCTATCTCGCCTTCAACGAGACGCCATTCGGCCGCTATGTCACCGGCATCGGCGCCAATGCCGAGGCGGTGCGGCGCGCCGGCGTCAACACGCGGCAGACGACGCTCTTCGTCTATGTGATTTCCGCCACCGCGGCAGCCCTTGCCGGGATCATCATTGCTGCCCGGCTTGGATCGGGATCTTCGAATGCCGGCCAGGGTTTCGAGCTGGAAGTCATCGCCGCCGTCGTGCTCGGCGGCACCAGCCTGTTCGGCGGCCGCGGAACGATCATCGGCACGGTGCTCGGCGCGCTGACCGTGGCCGTCATCGGCAACGGCCTGATCCTGGCGCATCTGTCGCCTTTCCTGACGCCGATAGTCACCGGAACGATCATCCTGATCGCCATCTGGCTGAACTTCCGCCTGTTTCGCGGCGCCGTGCGGAGCCGTTGAGCCGATGAGCGGTCTGTTCGATGACGCAGTGCCGGGCCAGCGGCTGGCGATCGGGGTCGAAACAGGCCATGTGATGACCGTGCTCGGCCCAGTTCCGGTCGACGACATGGGCATCACGCTGATGCACGAGCACATCTTGCTCGATGGCGCGCGCAGCTGGAAATGCCCCTGCCATCCCGACGACATGGCGATCGCCGAGCAGCCGGTGAACATCGAGATCATCGGCGAGTTGCGCATGAACCCTTACGTCAACCGCGACAACGTCTCGCTCGACGACGCCGACCTGGCGCTGTCTGAGCTGCAGCGCTATCGCGCGCTGGGCGGCCACACCGTCGTCGATGCCACCAATATCGGCATCGGCCGCGCCCCCGAAAAGCTCGCTCGCATCAGCCGCATGTCCGGCCTGAAGATCGTCATGGGCACCGGCTTCTATCTCGAGCACACCCATCCCGAATGGCTGAAGGCGATGGATGTGGACGCCGTGACCGAGTTCATCGTCAACGATGTCGGCGGCGGCGAGACGCAGCCGCCGATCATGGCCGGGCTGATCGGCGAGGTCGGCGTCAGCAAGGATTTCACCGCCGAGGAACGAAAGTCGCTGCGAGCTTCGGCGCGCGCCTCGCGCATAACCGGCGTGCCGCTGTCGATCCATCTGCCTGGCTGGGAGCGGCTCGCGCACGACGTGCTCGATGTCGTCGAGGCCGAGGGCGCCGATCTTCGCCACACCGTGCTCTGCCACATGAACCCGAGCCACGACGATCCCGACTACCAGAAAAGCCTCGCCCGGCGCGGCGCGTTCCTCGAATACGACATGATCGGCATGGACTATTATTATGCCGACCAGGACGCGCAATCGCCCTCCGACGAAGAGAACGCACGCGCCATCGCCGCCCTTGTCGAGGCGGGCTTCGGCGACCGCCTGCTGTTGTCGCAGGATGTGTTCCTCAAGATCATGCTGACGCGCTTCGGTGGCTTCGGCTATGGCTATATCCTGAAGCATTTCATACCGCGCCTGAAACGCCATGGCGTCGAGCAGCCGGCCATCGACCGCATGCTGATCGCCAATCCGAAAAGCGTATTCGCGCGGCTCTAAGCGGCCTGGAATTACACTGGAGTTCAAATGTCCAAGAAGAAGATCCTGCTTGCCGGCGAATCCTGGGTGTCGACCGCGACCCATATCAAGGGTTTCGACCAGTT
The DNA here is from genome assembly GCF_040318315.1 of Mesorhizobium sp. M1227. Classification (NCBI taxonomy): domain Bacteria; kingdom Pseudomonadati; phylum Pseudomonadota; class Alphaproteobacteria; order Hyphomicrobiales; family Phyllobacteriaceae; genus Mesorhizobium; species Mesorhizobium sp. M1227. Next base: position 22,149 of record NZ_JAMYLZ010000043.1, on the reverse strand, counting down.
TCCGACCGTTACCTACCACACCGGCGCAGACGAGTTGCTGGGCGCGCTGAAGGCGACCGACTTCGACGTCACGTTCATGCCGGCGCATGAGGCGCAGCGCGGCTTTCCACAGACCATGGAGGCGCTGTCGGCCTATGACGCGGTCGTGCTCTCCGACATCGGCGCCAACACGCTGCTGCTGCATCCCGACACCTGGGTCCACTCCAAGCCGACGCCGAACCGCCTGCGCCTGCTCCGCGATTACGTCAGCGGCGGCGGCGGTCTATTGATGTTCGGCGGTTACTACAGCTTCCAGGGCATCAATGGCGGCGCGCGCTACCGCAAGACCCCGGTCGAGGACGTGCTGCCGGTGAATTGCCTGGCCTACGACGACCGCGTCGAGGTTCCCGAAGGTTTTGCGCCCGTGCCAAAACCAGGGTCGAGCCATCCCATCCTCAGGGGCCTCGGCTCGGACTGGCCGATCCTGCTCGGTTTTAACGAGGTGACGCTGAAGGACGGGGCCGAGGTCCTGGCCAGTGTGTCGTCGGATTATGGCTCGCTGCCGCTGCTTGTCACCGGCCGTTACGGCAAGGGCCGCACCGTAGCCTGGACATCCGATGTCGGGCCGCATTGGCTTCCGCCGCAATTCATCGCCTGGCCAGGCTACAAGACCCTGTTCGAACAGATGCTTGGCTGGGCGACCGGTGAGAGCTGAGCCATGCATGTCCACGTCGTCGGCAATGCCTGCGTCGATACCGTGTTTCGCGTCGGCCGCTTCCCTGCCGCGGGCGAGACTTTGAATGCCGTGAGCTATGCCGACGGGCTCGGCGGCAAGGGCGCCAACCAGGCGGTCGCAGCAGCACGGACTGGTGCAGAAGTGACGTTCTGGACGGCGCTCGGCAAGGACCCCGCTGGCGCGTGGATCAGGAGCCGCCTCGACGGCGAGCTGTCAGACCTTGAGGTGATCGAATTCGAGCTGCCGAGCGACCGCTCGACCATCGTCGTCGATAAAGGCGGAGAGAATTTCATTGTCAGCGGCGTCGCCTGCAGCGAGGCATTCGATCCGGTGACGCAAACAGCATTTGTCCGCTGGATCGCCCCCGGCGACATCCTCGTCTGCCAGGGAAATTTGCGGACTGCCGTGACCAATGCCTGCCTCAGAGCAGCAAAGGAAAACGGTGCGCGCACCGTTCTCAACGCCAGCCCGATCGACACGGCCTCGCTGCCCGATCTCGGCCTGGCGGAGGTTCTGGTGGTCAACCAATCCGAAGCGCAAATCTTGACCGGCCGGGATGACATGACAGCAGCCGCTGGCGCGCTGGTGGCCAAAGGCGCAGGCACCGTCGTCATCACCCTCGGCGCCGCAGGCTGTCTCCTGCTTGGCCCGGGCCATGAAGAGCCGCTTCGTTTGCCGGCGCCGCGAGTCGAAGCGCTCGACACCAGCGGCGCGGGCGATGTGTTCTGCGGCTGTCTGGCCGGTGGGCTTGCCCGGGGCATGCCGGTCATCTCGGCGCTGAAGCTGGCGCTCGCCGCCGCCGCAATCGCCGTGACACGGCCGGGCACGCTGGCATCCTGTCCTTCCGCCTCCGAGATGGCGGCGCTCATCGATCAAATGGAGCTCTCATGACCCAGCTCGGCCAATCCGGCGGCGACGCGCTCGTGGACCTTTTCGGCCGCACAAAGGTGGTGATCGGCGTCGTTCATCTGGCGCCGCTGCCCGGCGCTCCGCGCTATGACGGCGAGGCTATCGAGGCGATCTACCAGCGCGGGCTTGACGACGCCAAGGCCTATCTCGACGGCGGCTGCGACGGCGTCATCGTCGAGAACCATGGCGACATCCCGTTCGCCAGGCCTGATGATATCGGCCCGGAGACGGCGGCCTACATGGCGGTGGTTTCCGACCGCATCCGCCGCGAACTCGGCAGGCCGATCGGCATCAATGTGCTGGCCAATGCCGCGATCCCGGCCCTGGCGATCGCCAGCGCAGCCGGCGCCGGCTTCGTCCGAGTCAATCAATGGGCGAATGCCTACGTCGCCAATGAGGGCTTTGTCGAAGGCGAATCGGGCCGCGCGGCACGCTACCGCGCCAGGCTGCGCGCCAACGGCATCCGCATTTTCGCCGATGCGCATGTCAAGCACGGCGCACACGCCATCGTCGCCGACCGCCCGGTGGAGGAACTGGTCAAGGACCTGGTCTTCTTCGACGCCGACGCCATCATCGCCACTGGCCAGCGCACCGGCCACGCCGCGGATTTGGGCTACATAAGCATGATCAAGCAGGCCGCCGGCCTGCCGACGCTCGTCGGCAGCGGTGTCACGCCGGACAATGCCAAGGATATCCTCGCCATTGTCGACGGGGTCATCATCGCCAGCGCGCTGAAGCACGACGGCGTCTGGTGGAACCAAGTCGACTCTGCTCGAGTAAAGGCGTTCATGGGTGGTCTGAAGCGATAGCTGGACTACCCTACCAAGGGCTTGGGGCCCAGCTTGATCAGAGACGACGGACGGGCCCAGGATACTGCGCGACCAGATCGTCGACGGTCAGCAAAGTAATGCCTTCCACAATCGATTGAGCAATCAGGATCCGATCGAAGGGTCCTTGTGGATGGGTGGAAGCCCATCCACCGCAATGGCATACTCGCCGGTGATTGGCAGCTCATGATAGGCATTGTCTATCAGGCCCCGACGTAAAAGACGCGCATCGACCCTGAAGTCGGGGCGCCCCAGACCGCGTTTAAAGGCAATCTCCCAGAGACTTGCGGCGCTGAACGTCAAGTGGTTGTCGGCATTCTCGATCTCAGCGAGGCCGGCACGCGGAAGGTTTTCGGGTTCGCCCGCCGCCCAGAGCAGAAGATGGGTCTCGAGAAGAAGTTTCATGCATGGCCGCCAAACAGCTTCTCGATTTCGTCATCGGCCATGCGATCAAAATCGTCCGGAACTGAAAACCGCCCGGCCATAAACCCCACCCGACGCATTTCGCCGGCCGCAGGTGCGTCTATGGCAACGACCTTGACCATCGGCTTGCCGGATTTGGCGATAATGAAGGATTCGCCTTTGGCCGCCCTGTCGACAAGACGAGACAGATGCGTCTTGGCCTCGTGGATATTGACGGTGCGCATTGCGGGCCTCATGACTTAGTCCATGCAACTTAGTCTACATGGGGCCCCGATTTTTTTAAGCGTGTTTCAGTCAGTGAAGGTGAAGGATGCCGGATGCGGCCGATCCTTTCGGATCGGCCGCATGGCACGACTTCAACAAAGACGCGTAATCGATTGTCTGAACTGCATGTTTGTTGGGACTGCGTCACACCTGATGTTGGCCGAACCTGTTGGTCCGGCATGCGACGTCGGAGTTCACAGGAGCGATTTTTGCCGAGCAGATGCTCTGCGTTGCGCTAGGGGCCGAAAGCGAAACGTCCGCTTTTAGGGCGCTGCGCCACGGCGGCGACGAGCCCGACACTGTACCGAAGGCGATCGACGCGACGGGCGCCAAGGGCCTTACCTGACTCTATGTTCCCTTCACGATTCTCGGTTTAGTCGGTCGGCGGGATTGAGCCGCGCTCTCGAGGGCCAGGGCCAACCGCTTCTCGTCTTCGATGGCGCGATCGACTGCCTCAATTTCCTCTTGGAGCACCTTCAGCTCGGCTCCGTAGCTGGAGCCGTCGCTGTCCCCGATCTGAAAGCCACTTGCCCGCATTGCGTCGCGAGTATGGTGCACGTTACGGACTCCTTCGCGCCGCGTCGCGACCAAGATTTCCCTAAACTCTCCAAGACGTTCAACGTGATTGCGAGCCATTGCGTTCTCCTATTTCGTCGTCATCGTCGCCGACGGCGATTCAGAACGGCTAAAACCTACGGAGATACTCTCGACAAAGCATGAGTGCGGAAGCTCAAATTTGAATGTCTTGCAATAGCGTGAAGCGCAGCAGGTGGAAATTGGCTTCGACCCGATCGATCTCAGACCAAATGCAGACACTTTCGGCCGAGCGCGTCTGCGGCTCCCCCAACGGGGCCATCCGCTCATGTAATCAGTAAAATTCGAGTGCGAGAATGGCCCGGGCCATGGACGTCCCGCCATTTCTGGTCGAGTTTGACCTGCGGCCGAGGCAGGGCAGGCTTCGGCGCGTTGGTTGTGTAAAGCATCTCAAGCAACCGCTCTCCGTCGATCAGCTCCAGATGCAGCCTTGAGTTCGTCTCTCGGGCCTTCCTCGGTAGCGCTCGCTCTACTTTCGAGAACGAGAGGCGGTGGTGACAAATATCCCCTGCCCGGCACTCGCGAAGACCTTGCTCCTACGAAGTTTCGCACCGCTTTGACGGATTCCGCATCGGTCGTGATGTTGCACTGCCCTCTGGATGACGCGGTTGTCACGCAAAGGCAGGAAACGGCGTAACGAAAGCGAACGCGAAATTTCAAACTGAGACACACAACCGGGATAGAACCGGGTAGACAGCATGCCGAAACGGAACGCAAGAACGGGTGCATAAGATGACGCCTCAGCACCTTTTTGTTAGCTAATGCTAATAAAGGCGTGTAATTGCTTCAACATGTGGCCGAAGCGGCAATCGGAAAAGGGAATGCCGCGGCGCCAAGCCCTGCCGCGGTCGTCCTTGCGGCCCTTTCGTCGTCAGGATTCTTGGTTCCCTCGAGCGCACATGATGCCCCGTCCGGATGGAGCTATCCGCCGGCCTGCTGTCACGGCGACGCCGAACATGGCGAGTGTCAGCGAATCCCAAACGGCGCGGTTCATGTTCGTCTCGGTGGCTGGGTTGTGATCCTGAGGGCCGGGGATCATCGGAAGATCACGCGGCAACAGCGATATTTCATCCCATATGGTGATGAGATTCCGTCGCAGGACGGCGACTATCATATATGCCTCCATCCGACCCAAGAGCATGAGAACTGTTTTCTTGTCCCGCCGGACTCGATATGATCCGGGAGCCAGCGCGAGCTGCGGCTGAGATGCGGATAGCGCCGCGCCCCAGTGCCGCCCGACGGCTTCGATGATGCGTGTAAGCGAAAATCCAAATTTCCCGAATCTTGCGGATCTTCGCTGGGGTGCCGCCTCAGCTCGTACCAAACATGCGCGCCACCCCGCGAAACGTCGCCTCAGTCGAGGCTGGCCGGCGACGAGAACGGCCGATTGGCGTCCACCATGAAGATGGCCAGCTCATCAAGAGCGGTTGTGCCGGCGCTGAACACCTCCATCGGCATGTCGACCCCGTGTCCGACCATGGTCGTGCCGGCTTCGGCATAGCTCACTCCGGGGGGCGTTCTTTGGCCAAGCTTGCCGCCCAGGACATAGAAGGCCTCCGGTCCCGGATGTGTATGGATCGGCGTCTTGGCACCGTCGCTCCACCGGGCCGTTGACGCGCAGCAAATACTCGCTCGCACTGATCGGCGGAACAGGCCCGATCTCGACGACCTTGGTCCCGGCAGGAGTGGTGCCATCCTTCGATCCGAGCGTGAACAGCCAGGCCTTGCAAAATCATGGTTCTGATGCGTTGTCGCAGTAATGGAAGGTGGCGAGATAGCCGGGGAGTACGCGCATGAACTCCTGTTGATGGGTCCAAGCTCTGCACTCCGCCATGGAGGTCATGGGTTTCACGTCGGGGAGCCTGATTAGCTCCCCCTGGTTGGTCAGAAGGATTGTGACAGCGATGGCGGTGAACATGGCCCGGTTATCCATCGACTTAAGGCTGGCGACACAATAACCGCCGGGGTTGGGACGGACGTCGTCTGAGGCAACCTCGTTGACATGGTCAGGACCACAGAATCTCGCGATGCGGGGATCCGGTTTTGCAGCCGTTTGCGTTGCCAAAAGAAGAGCGAGAGCGATGATGAGCTTGGTGCGATTCATGTCGTCCTCCGTTTCATCCGGTGCTGCTGGGATCGCTTGGAGGCGAAGGCCGAATGGGCTAAACTAGGAAGCGCGCCAGGAAGGTGAAATGTCCCGAACGGCCCCTGAAATTGACCTGAAATCTGCTGAAACGATCACGTTTCGCGGTTTTGCCTTCCTGACGAAAAGCAAAGAACTCCGAACCGTCGAAGGCAAAGCGGTCAATCTTCGCAGCCAGTCCGCCGAGGTGCTCTCGGTGCTCGCGGCGCGACCGGGCGAAATCGTGTCCAAGGATGCGCTGATGCAGGCGGTTTGGCCCGAGACCTTCGTGACCGACGACAGCCTCACTCAATGCATTGCCGATATTCGCCGCGCATTGAGGGACGACGCGCACGTGACCGTGGAAACCCTCCCCAAGCGAGGCTACCGGCTGAATGCCAATCCGTCGGACGCGGCGGACGCAAACGCCGCAGCCGACACGGAACGTGCCAAGACACGATTCTCGCAGCGCGGCTTCATTCTTGCTGCAATCGTTCTCGTCCCGGCAGCGATCGGCGCATACTACGGCGCGGAAATATGGCGAGCCGCTCCAGTTCCTTCGAGCGACATGCCGAGGATTGCGATCCTTCCCTTCGACGACTTCAGTACCGGCGCGGATAAGGGATATCTCAGCGATGCCGTCGCCGAGGGGATCATCACCGAGCTTTCGCGGAGCAAGACTTATGCCGTCATCGCCCGAAACTCGAGCTTCAGGTACCGCGACCAGCCGGTCGACACCAGGAAGATCGGAGATGAACTCGGCGTCGACTACCTGCTCGAAGGCAGCCAGCAGAAGGTCGGAGACCGGCTGAAAGTGACCGCCCAGTTGCTGAATGCGCATGACGGATCGCATGTCTGGGCCAACACCTACAACCGGGAGATTGGCAATTTTTTCGTCGTCCAGGAGGAAATCATCCGCACGCTTGCGGATCGGGTCGGGCAGAGAATCCAGCGCCCGCTGCCAAGGAGTGACGCCGCGCAGGTCAGCGCGCTCCGCTACTACCTGATGGGAAGGGCCGAGTTGATGGGAAGGGCCGAGATCAATTTCTCTGCCGCGGGGAACGATCTGCTAAGGCAGTTCAGCCTCAAGGCGATCGAAGCGGATCCGAACGCCCAGTTCGGCTATATCGGGATGGCCTGGTCCTATCGCAATGACGCGGTATTCTGGCACAAGCAGGAAAATAACCCCGACGAGGCGTTGAAGCGGGCCGCCGAATACGCCGACAAGGCTATTCTACTCGCTCCCGACGATTCCGAGGCGCATAACATCCGCGCCAGCATCCACACCGAAGCCGGCGAGATGGAGCAGGCCCTTGCCCGGTACGATCAGGCGATCGCCCTGAACCCCAGCGACTCGAATATCCTCGTCATGAGTGCAGGCGTGCTGCTGAACGTTGGCCGCACGGACGAAGCGATTGATCGGATCGAGCAGGCCAAGGGCATCGATCCCTTCCACCCTGACTGGTTCCACTGGCAGATGGGCTGGGCGCTCTACGAAAAGAACGATTGCGGGGCTGCGCTGACGGCGATGCGGAAAATGTCTAGAATCCCGAGCGGCGCACAGCGCATGCTTGCCGGGATCCACGCTTGTCTGGGAAACAAGCGGGAAGCAAAGGAAGCACTTGCGGTTTTCCTCAAAGACTCGCCCGGCGACTCCATCAGCAAACAACGCAGGCAATGGGAGAAAAACTACCTCGCCCCCGGGGCCCTCGATCGCTGGATCGGACACATGCGGTTCGCGGGGTTGCCGGAGTGAACGGCTGTCCGGTTGTGGCCCGGCAGAAGTCCGATTGGCCGCATAAAAACCGTTGAAGCCTTTGTGTTGTGGACGGTGGTTGCCCTCAAAGCAAGATCATCCTTCATAGGAATATTGGGTGCGGGAAAGTCGGCAATGGGGCCGACTTGCGCCATAGTGCGCTCGCACCCCAACTTCTGCGACGGGCCCGATGGCTGCCGTTCATCGGCGATGCCTCGAACTTCCGCAGATGGCGCATTTGGTCCTTATCGGCTGCCGCAGAGCCAATCGCTCTCGAGTGCAGGCACTCCAGTGGAGTCCAGACGTTGGATTGGACCCTCGACCTCTACAAAAGCACACTGAGCTTCCAGTCGGGCTACGAAGCGATCGCTTCGGCGAGAAGTCGTCGTTCTCAATCGGGCGACGGGGGGATACATCGGCGAAGACGGCATAAGGGAGGATGCGCCAGACCGAGCCGACGGAATGGTCGTAGCCAAGGCCTTGGAGCGCATAGCGCCTGGCCGGGAGGCCGCCGCCAGTCAGACTTACGCAGCGCGTCGTTGAGCGAGGTGGAGACCCGAACGGGCTCGACGAGGGTCCACGGCGGTCACAATGTTGTGGTGGTGATCGCAGTAGACGCGATCCGGCGAAGTTGGCCCAGCACAAAAACGATAACCACCGGGTACTGACGGGTCTTCGCTCACCGGGAAGCGGCATTGATAGAGGCCTAGCTGAATGAGGGGGACATCTCTCGAAGTTAGTCTGATATTTTCAGGCATGATGGTTTCCTAGTTCACAGCAATTGCCGGGTGACGGCCGCAGTGCGACCCGTCAGGGGCGAGCTTCTCTCGTTTGGGAGGCTATGGATCACCATATGGTGTTGGCAGCACCGTCAATGAAGCCCGACGCCCTGCTTCTGAAGCCAATAGTTTGCGACTTAAGGCCACACCCGCAAACGCATTGGCAATCTACCATCTTGTCCCCGAGGCACCCGCCCGCCGCGGTTTGCCGGCTAATTCGTGCCGTGTTCGCTGGAGGTATCACTCCTCTCTGAATCCTGCAGTGAGGCGTGGCGAAATCCGAACTCGCCCCGTAGATGCTTGACGTGGGCTTTCAGCCCGGCCTGACCCATGGTCGCCGGCCGTTTTTGCCCTTCGGCGGTGGCCCGGCGTGCTCTTGGACACGCTTCCACAGCCGTTCGCGCATCTCCTGGTTCAAGGTGATGAAAGCCGAACCGGCATATTTTCCGGTACCGGGCTTCGCCAGCAAGGCGAATGCCGCCTTGCCCGGCTCGCGCTCGACGCCCAATAGTTCGTATTCCTGGACTGTGAAGCTCTTCGTCTTCAGCCAATTCGTCGTCGGGCCGCTTCGATACGGGCTGTCGGCGCGCTTCGAGACGATGCCCTCAAGGCCCGCTTGGTCGGCAACATACGCGGCGGTAAGTGCAAAGAGGCTCGCAATCCAAACACCACGCATCACACGCTCGGGCGGTCTGCGCATTGTAAACACCGAGAACGCGTTGGCTTAAGCGCAAATCCTAGGGAACATGCTAGAATGTGCGGCTTCGCTCAACTTGAGCAAATGTCCCCAACGACATCTAGGACGCGCTGATTTCCGCTTCTTGAAAGCTTGTTATCATGATAATTTTCAGTCTCCTCGCTTAAGAATATATAGACATTTCAGTCAAACCGGCGGGGGATGGGGAGGATAGGATGAAACTGTTATCGCTTGTTGTCGTAGCTACGTTTTCACTTGCTATGTCCGCTTGGGCCGAGGATCTACCAAGTAGCGCGAAGAAAGCATCGATGGAAGAATTTAAGACTTTTGCTAATGGGAAAAAGGTAAATGTAATCATATACGACGCTGGAGCTGCCATAACTGCCACTCTTGTCTGGAACTGGAAGAAAAAACAGATCATTGGCGAAGCTTTGGTGAACAACAAAACTAAGATAAAGGTCAAAGTTCCATTGACTTTCGACGGCGACAAGGCCTGTTCACAAGACCAAGGTAAACCAGTTTGTCATCTTATCTACATTGACAACGACAAATTTTACGAGGTGCGCGACGACGGCAAAGTCCACGCGACTTCAACGTTGGTTCAATGAGACGGACCACGTCCGAATGGTTTGGTCGGCGTTTGCACGGACCCGCAAATGCCGGCCCTATTCAGTACGCTTGTCAAGTCTTACGACACCTGCACACTCGCCTCCGACTCGAGAAAACTCACCGCTGCCTTTCGCACCTTGAAGCCTGCCGATGATATGGTTTTGCCTTGGCGCACCATCGTCATCGACGAAACTTAAATAGATGTCGAATGCCCCATCGGCGGTGATTGTTCCGGCCAACGGCACCATCGCGGAAATTTCCGTTCCATCGATAAAGATTGTCGTTGACTGTTCAGTGTAATCGCAGGCGGAATTACCTGCGCGCCGCGTCAGTGCCCACGCGCCATCAAAAGCCTTTACCTTGACCGGAGCGCAGACACGTTCTGGGATATTCTTGATTGCGCGCAACACCTCTTTCGTCGGCTCCAGGCTGGCAAGCTTCAATCCCCGCTGCTCGGCAAAGGCTTGAAGAGCTTTCCGACTTCCCGGTCCCCATTTGCCGTCTGCCTGTCCGACAAGGCAGCCGACTCGCGTTAGCTCTGTTTGCGTTGCCTTTGTCAACGCGCGCGGATCAGCCAAAGCTTGCGTCACATCTAAATCAGGATGAGCTTCTGCAACCGCCACGCCCGCGATGGAAATCGAGGGGGCTTTGCCACGATCTGTTGCTGCCTGTTCGATCTCGTCGATCTTCAAGCTGGCTAACGCCGCAAAGGCGCCGCTTGGATACTGTCTGAGATAGGCCTCAAAGAAGCGCTTGTCCGTTTTTTCCTTGATGGTCTCCCAATAGGCGACTTCTACGTCCCCTCCTTTCGCACCCGCCGTGACAGCGGTGTTTCCGGACAACGGTTGCAAAATGACGTCGCCCGTCAGCGAGGAGTTGTCCCATGGCACTTGCTTGCCGTCGGTTGCTTCAAGCACATCCCTACGGACGTTGATGAGGTCGCGGGAGATGTCCTGGCCAGGCGTACCAAGATTCTTCAGCAGCGCAGATGTGAACGGCGAGTTCCTTCCCTCGCCGTCCAGCGCAACGTTCCCGGGCTGCGTTGCAAAGGCTATGAGCGATCCAACGCCCGTGCCTAGCTTTGCCAAGCCCCGACCGACCGTCCCTGATCGCGTACCCATCGAGCGCCCAAGGTTCTGTGAGAAAGGACTGTCCCGGCAAGCATCCAAAAATACCAGGTTGACCTTCGTGGTTCGCTCCATGGCCGACAAGACGAGGTCCATGGGCACGGCTTCGAAGTCGAGGTCGTTATATGTGGATAGCCGCGCATCAACGGGAGCCATGTAGTTGGTGCCGTTCACCTGGACGCCATGGCCGGCATAGAAGAGAAGCGCCATGTCGGCACCATCCAGCTTGCCGATGAAATCTCGAACCGTGCCGCGCATCCCGCTCAGATCGAGGTCCTCGCCTGCAACCACCTCAAAGCCCAACGCCTGCAGTTTTGCGGTCATATCCACCGCATCATTTTTTGGATTGGAAAGTGGAACCGCGTATCTATAGGCAGAATTACCGATGACCAGCGCGACGCGCCGTTCTGCCCACGCTTGGGCGCTCAGCGAAACTAGAAGAAGCGCAATGGCGAAGCGAAGCGCCATCATGGCTGTATATCCTTAGTCTCGGCTCATTCAGCGGGTTCACCAGTCGATAGACTGGACAAAACCGGAGCAATCTTGCGAGACTGAGCCCGGTGCTTCGCAGTGTCAAGTCCAACGGATAGTCGGTAGTGGATCAGTTTGAAATCTGACGCTGCGCTTTTTACCGGGCGCCGTTCTTCCTCAGCTTTGGGCATATTTGTCAGTTCTTCGGCATTTGGGGTGGCACAAGTTGAACGTATGGCGTCGTCGGTTCCTTATCAGGGCGAATGCGGCTGGGGGCCGGCTTCCCGTGTTTGCCGAGCGACCTAATGTATTGATAGAGCGATTGCATATCGCTCTCCTCCATCGCTCGAAGATTGTACCAAGGCATCGGTGGAGACGTTCTAATGCGCTTCAGCATCCCTACGAATCCACGCTCGCTCATTACCGAAGCATCTATCCGAAGATTGGTCGCATAGGTCGTGCCCCAAGGACCGCGCCAACCGACCGAGTTGCCCATTAAAGCCTTTCAGGATCAATCTTGCCTTCTGTTTCGCTGTAGCCTTCGGTATGGCAATCGTGACACCCGCCGATGATTGATACCTGCAACCCTCGTTCGACCGATACTTCGCCTTGAGCGAAGGCTGCAATTGGCATCGTGAGACCGGTTAATAGGAAAAACAGGCTTGTGACACGCATCCTTCCCTCCCATGCGTTCCGCTAAGCATATATGAGCCAACGTCCGAAGGCGACGGCCGCGTCGAGGCCCTCAAATTTCAAACTGACCCACTACCGGACAGTCCAACGGACTTAGCGAAGGGCCTACCGCTAGCCCTCACTTCGCCGGCGGTCTATGCTGTGTAAACTCACGCCGATAGACACCGAAACGGATTGCACGCAGCTTGGCCGTCTTCACGCCGATCGGAAAGGTTCAAAAAGGGCGCCTTTTCGCATCGCTCGGATTCTTTTTCATTCTGGGAGCCTGCATTGCCACATTCTCTCCCTCGGGCGAGAAACTGCTGCGCGACGTCTTGATGACGACCATCTCGCCCTTCGTTGCGCCCCCGACAGACATCGTGATCGTGACGATCACAGAGCAGACCTTGGAAAGATTTCCCTATAGATCGCCGCTGGATCGGGGTGCCTTGGCCGACCTCGTGCAGAGAATCGATAAAGCTCATCCGAGAACAATAGGCATTGACTTGCTTTTCGATCAGCCAACCGAGGCGGAGAAGGATCGGCGCCTGGCTGAGGTTATCGAGGCGGCCGAAAGTCCCGTAATTGTCGCATCTGCATCACACGAGGACGACCTTACCGACAAGCAACTGTCGTACCTTAGTCGCTTCGCGCCAAGCGCCATCCGCGGACTGGCGGCCCTGTCTCATGATAGGGTCGACGGGGTTGTGCGGGAAGAATTTCCAGGGCGCCTGGTGAATGGCAACTGGCAACCTAGCTTTGCATCAGCGCTCGCGCAGACCGCCGGCATATCGGCATCGCAGGCTGCGGAGAAGATGGTCTACTATCGGGCTACAGGCATTCATCCGGCACGATTTACAATATATCCGGCGCACGCCGCCGCTTTCGCGCCCCCGGCCTGGTTCGCCGGGAAGTTCGTTTTGATCGGCGTTGACCTCCCGCTGCAGGATCGTCATGCAACCCCCTTTGCCGTGCTGAACGGCTCTGTTGCCGGAGCGCTGCCGGGTGTCGTTATTCATGCCAATGCGCTGGCGAGATTGATCAAGGGCGACAAAATCATTACGCCAGAGGCGGTGGCGGCGTTTGCGCCCTTCGTTCTCGCGACGGCGCTCTGCATCTGGGTCGCTTGGCTCCGCATATCAGTGTTGGTGAAACCTGTGGTCATCATCGGCGCAGTCGTTTCGGTTTTGATCTTAGAAGCAACCGCGTTTGCCAAGGCCGGAATTCTGTTACCTATGGTCGCGCCGTCGATGCTGCTGCTAGGGCTCTCCGGATTCGTCGCAATTCTGGCATGGCACCGGGACTCGAAAGAAAGGCGTTTCGTCCAGAACGCGTTCTCTCAGTATCTCAGCCCGGCAGTCGTGGCAGAGCTAGTCAGCAAGCCGGCGTCACTGCGCCTCGGCGGATCCGAACGCTTGATAACGTGCGTGTTCACCGACCTTGAGGGATTCACCAGTTTGGGCGAACGGACGGAACCAGAGGTATTTGCTACGGTTCTGAATGAATACCTCGAGGCGGTTTGTGGTCTCTTCATTGAACATGGCGCCACGATAGACAAACTAATAGGCGATGCAGTCATTGGTTTTTTTGGCGCACCGGGTGTGCAGGAGGACCAAGCCGAAAGGGCCCTAAAACTAACGCTTGCTACCGTCGCGATGTCTCGAAGATTTCGGACAGATCTAAAGTCTAGAGGCCATGACGTTGGCGTCACTCGTATCGGCGTCCATCGAGGACCTGCAGTTGTCGGAAATTTTGGGGGCAATCGATTCTTCAACTACACGGCCATGGGCGATACGGTGAACACCGCTGCCAGGCTCGAAGGCGCGAACAAGTTTCTAGGTACCGTGAACTGCATCAGCGAGGAGGTGGCGAACTCTTCCGATGACTACCTGCTTCGGCCGTCCGGTGTGTTGTGTCTGAAAGGCAAGACTGAGTGGATCTCAGCCTTCGAGTTGCTGGAAGACGGGCGTATGAATCGCGAGATGGTGGAGGCTTACTCGCAAGCTTACTTGCTGATGTCCGCGCGCGACAAGACTGCCGCTGCTGCCTTTGCATCGCTGGCCATTCAATATCCCAACGATGGCCTCGTTGCTTATCACCTTGGGAGACTGAAGCAGGGTGAGGCTGGCGATAGGATCTATCTTGAAGGCAAGTAAAACAAGCGTATGGTTGAACGTGCGTCATGTATCGGCAACCCAAAATCATTTTCCTACTGGCTGCGGCCATCGCAGCAGTTGGTTCCTGCTCGAGCGCTCTTGCGGCCAGCGAGTATGTCGTTGTCGCTGTCGATCCTCCCGCGGACAGCCCTCAGCTCGGCAAACTGTTCAGACTGGGCGACCTCGTGCATATCGAGGGTGGATCGACTGTCACTTTGATGGGTGACGATGGCTCGGTCACTGCGTTGCCGGGACCCGCGGATATTGTGGTGACCGACGACGCATCGGATTCTGGATCAACGTCTAACGGGGCGGCAGGCGCTTCTTCGAGTTTGACTGCGATTTCGGATCTATTGGGGAATGCCGCTGGTCAGCTCCAAACCATAGGTGGATCTCGTGGCGTTTCCGACACGACGGCCGCCACCTTGGAACCTTGGATGGTGCCGGTCGAAAATGGTCTGACAGGCTGCGTTTATGACCTCAAACTGGAGCTTTGGCGCCCACCGGGGCACAGGGCGGATGTTTCGGTTGCCTATAATGAAGAGTCGCTGGCGACAAGCTTGGTCTGGGACAAGGATACCCCAATTTTGGCAATTCCCGGAAACGTGCCACCGGATCTTCGATCCGTTGGGTTGGTGATCGACGATAAGTCGTTTCGAATGCCTATCGTGCATTTGCCCACCGGCTTCAGCCCGTCGGATCATGTGGGACTGTATGCCTGGATGATAGGAAGCGGTTGTCTTCTTCAGGCATCCGCACTGATCCGGAACTTGGCTAACCGATAGACCACCAGGGGTGGTCACTTCACGGCGCACTGGAAGCGGTAGAGGCGCGCCTTCGCGTCAACCACCGCCATATCGAGGCAACTTCTCGATGGCGCGCTAAGGAAAGCGATCGCCTTGTGCCCAGCGGGTACGCCGACTGAAAGTTTGCGGCGCACGAATTTAACGCTTTCATTGACGTAGACTTGGACGGTTGCCGAATAGCGGCTGAAGTAGATACGCAGGTGGCAAAACGTCGCGCGCTGTTGCGAGGCTATGCTGGATCAGGTGATCCGTCCAGAAGAGTTCTTCCTGCAGAACCGGCGATCTCGAGATGCCACCGACCCTCCGCATGCCCCCTCGGAACGCTGGAAGAGGGATGGTGCGTCGCACAAAAATATTGCAATGCACTATAAATGCCGTAACGTCAGTTTCGTAAATGAACGAGACGGCTTTTGTGAAAGGCCGTCCACCGGAAAGGATGGAAACTGTGGCCAAGACCGCTGACACCGTTGAAAATACCTCATTCCCCACCTTCGACGCGTCGAAGGCTGCCGACCAGGTCCGCGCTGTCGCCGAAAAGGGCGTCGAGCAGTCGAAAGAAGCCTATGCGAAATTTGCGTCAGGCACCGAGACGACCCAGAAGGCTCTGCAGTCGAGCTTCGAAACCGCCAAGACCGTCGGCAACGAGTTGTCGCTGAAGACAATTGCTGCTCTGCGCGCCAATGCCGAAGCCGGCTTCTCGCACCTCGAAGCGCTGGTTGCCGTGAAGTCGCCGTCCGAGTTCATCGAACTGCAGACTGCCTTCTTGCGCACGCAGCTCGAAAAGACCGTCGAGCAGGCCAAGGAATTTCAGGCCGTGACGACCAAGGCTGCCGAAGATGTATCGAGGCCGATCAAGGATGTCGTTGAAAAGGCGATGAAAGATCTCAAAGTCGCCTAATTGAGTCTAAGCGATCGGAAATAACCGCGAAACAACACCTTCTCCAGCCGGTCTTTTCCTTTTGGCTGGATGCTCTTTGGTGCCTGCGTTGCCATGGCGGTGCGGGCATGGCTCTCTCGGCTGCGATCATCCGCACAATCTGACGGCGGCGAGCGACGAGCCCGGCCAGGGCCTCGGCTTCGGTGCCGCGCAACGGGCACTTGCCGCTTGCTCGACCCAACGAAGGCAGCGTTACAGCAGCATCGGTGGTGTCGGTCCTGGCCCGCTTGCCGAGCGCATTCGCGTAGGCTGTCACCTGCCCCGGATTGACTACGACAACCGCCAGACTAGACTAACACCCTGTCCAAAGCGGCAACGGCTAAGCGCGATATCCTGCCCCATTCTTGGCACGTCGAGCCTTGACATTCGCCTGCGGCAAATTCAGCTGGGCCTTCGTTGCACGGATGGCGGTGCGACGCGGCCTTTCGTCTGTGAGCGGCAGCGCGGACGCCGTCAAACGGCAGAAACTTCAAATCCATCATGTTGGCTAATTGCCAAAGCGCCGCTTCAAGACAACAATGACCTCGACGCCGGCGCGCCAGACGCGCACAAAAAAGAGCGTTGGAGGAAATGGAGGAGGAAGCCGCTGGCCAAGTCACGGACGCGCTATGCATGCGGCGTTTCGGTGCTCACCACCGACGAATCTGACGCGGATGCGTTCGCCCGGGCGGTGGCAGCGGAAGCAGCGGCCATTGACGCCGGGTTTGCCCTCCTGTTTTTCTCGCAGAGCCTCATAGAGGCCGTCGCCCTGTCGGAAGCGCTGAAGACCCACGCACCGGCGCTCCACTATGCCGGCTGCTCGACAGCCGGTGAGATAACGCCCAAGGGGCTGGAGGAAGGCCAGATCCTGGCTATGCTGCTTCCCTCCGTATCGTTTTCGGCAGCCAGCACCATGGTCGAAAATCTGTCCTCATCGGGCATGGACGGGATTACCGGCGAAGTCGAGGCGCTGAGGCGTTCGTTACACGAGCGCCTCGGGCACGAGCGGGCCGACACCACTTTCGCGCTCTGCTTGATCGACGGCCTGTCTTATGCCGAAGAAGCGGTGACCTCCGCCATCCATTGGGGGCTCGACGACATCCCACTGATCGGTGGGTCGGCTGGCGATGATTTGAAATTCGAGACAACACGGCTGATCTCGAACGGCAAAGTGACCTCCGACAGCGCCATCATCGTGCTGGTCACCACGGAAATTCCTTTCCACGTGTTCAAGACCGACAATTTCGTTCCCACCGACGAGAAGCTGGTGGTGACGGCATCCGATCCCGACCATCGCATCGTGCGCGAATTCAACGCCACCATTGCCGCCGAGGAATATGCCGCCTCGGTCGGCGTTGTCGCGCAGATGCTGACGCCATTGAGTTTTGCCTCGCATCCGGTGGTGGTGAAAGTCGGCGGCGAATTTTACTGCCGTTCAATCCAGAAGATGCACGCGGACGGCTCGCTGTCGTTCTTCTGCGCCATCGACGATGGTGTCGTGCTTGCCGTCGCCCAGCCTAAGGACATGGTCGAGGCGACCCGCGCCGCGCTCAGCGACGTCAGCGAAAGGCTTGGCGGCATCGACCTGATCCTCGGTTTCGACTGCGTGCTGCGCCGGCTCGACGCGCGCAATCGGCAGGTCTATCGCGAGATTTCGGAACTCTACAAGGTCAACAACGTCCTCGGCTTCGGCACCTATGGCGAACAGTACCGTTCGATGCATCTGAACCAGACCTTCACCGGCATCGCCTTCGGTGAACGCAATCCGGCCGAAGCGGCGGAGTAGGAAATCCGGGATGCCGCTCAGGAACATCGACGACCTGGAAAGGCTGAAGAAGATCAACGCCGCGCTGATCAGCCGCGTCGAGCGTTCCATGGACCAGCAAGGCAATGCCTTTTCGCTGTTCCAGACCGCCATTTCGCTTGAGAGCCGGGTGCGCAGCCGCACCGAAGAGCTGCATTCGACCTTGCGCCGGCTGGAGCAGTCGAACATCGACTTGAACGCAGCCAAGGAAAACGCCGAGCTGGCGAACCTGTCCAAGACCAGGTTCCTGGCGGCCGCCAGCCATGACGTGCTGCAGCCGCTGAACGCCGCGCATCTGTCGGTCTCGGCGCTTGCTGAAGTACAGACCAGCGAGGAAGGCAGAAAGCTGGTCCGCCAGGTCGAGCGATCGCTGGAGACGATGGAGGACCTGCTCCGCACCTTGCTCGACATTTCCAAGCTCGATGCCGGCGTCGTGCAGCCCGACATCACCGATGTCAGCCTGGAGACGCTGTTTTCGTCTCTGCGCTCGGATTTTCAGCCGGTCGCGGAGATGAAGGGGCTGACGCTGAAGTTCCGGCCGGTCGATGCGCTCGTTCGTTCGGACCGAACCTTGCTGCGCCGCATCCTGCAGAACATCCTGTCCAATGCACTGCGCTATACCCGCTCGGGCGGCGTGTTGGTCGGCACCAGGCATCGCGGCGACACGATCCGCATCGACGTCGCCGATACCGGCTGCGGCATCCCCGACGACCAGCGCGAGGCGGTATTCGAGGAATTCCATCGCGGCGTGATCCCGACGGATGCCGGGCTTGCCGCCGGCGGGCTGGGGTTGGGGCTGGCCATCGTGCGCCGCATCGCCGCGGCACTCGGCCATCCCGTCACGTTTTCGTCGAAGGTCGGACATGGCACGATTTTCCATATCGACGTTCCGGTCGGGATCGGCGACACGGCCGATCCAATCGCCAGCACCGTCGACATGGAGCGGCCGCGCGGCTACGGTCTGTTCGGCACAAGGGTGCTGCTGGTCGAGAACGACATCGACGTGCTGCAGGCGATGACCTCCCTGCTCGAGCGCTGGCAATGCCTGGTGCGCCCCGCCACCTCGACCGGTGACGCGCTCGACATGCTTGGCGACACCGACTGGTTGCCAGATATTGTCATAGCCGACCAGCATCTCGACGGCGGCGACCTCGGCACCACCACTATCGCCAAAGTCCGTGATTGTCTCGGCCGCGCGGTGCCGGCGCTGATCGTCACCGCCGACGGCTCGGAAAGTGTCGCCAAGGCCGCCCGCGCCGCCGGCATCGAGCTGATGCGCAAGCCGCTGAAGCCGGCCCAACTGAGGGCGTTGCTGGCGCATCTGCTGGCTTAGAGAATGGCTAACGCGATCCTCGACTACTTGGGAAAACCGGCGTCATCTCTTTTGACGTCACCGCCTTTTGAATCCTGGAAATTCAAACGAACTGTAGATCATGATCTTCCGGAAATCCGCATAGATTACGTTTCTGCGCGTCACAAATTTTCCTTCATCTGCGATCGCGATGAAAAAATAGACACCATATTCATAGAAGCTGACAATTTGGATCGAGACCTCCTTGATATCCCCTTTTCATCCAGTCGCAACGACGTGCTGAATATCTTTGGCGTGCCCTCAAAAAGCGGCGCGGCACGGAGAGATCCTTTTTTGGGTGAATACGGCCCTTGGGACCGCTTCGACGAGGCGCATCATTCAATACATATCTCATATCACGCTCATGCAAACCGGATAACAAGGGTGACGCTTATGCGCGCCGACGCGGTGCCGTGACTATGCCGGGCATGCCCATGCGCGACTGAGGGGCCCCGGGAAACCCACAATGACAGTGCAGTTCTACGGCACCTTCGACTTGCCCGTCGGATGGGAAGACATAACTGACAACCTCCCCGAGGGATCGCCGCCTACTTAGTTTAAAGAATCAATGCCGGCGGCACCCTTCAATTCTCTATTGCGAATATCGAAGCGGAGAAAAGCCAAATGCAGATTTCGATGTTCTTAGAACGTTTATGATCGAGTTTTGTCGAAACAATTTCATAGATGTCGAGCGGATTTTTGAGAGAAAATTTGGCGACGTAATGTGTGTTGGCGTTTCGTCGCGGACTACAGATCAAACCTTATTGGCCTGGTATTTGTCGAATGGAAACGATTTTGCATTCGTGACCTACCTCGCGCAAGGCGAGGAATACGATCTCATCGATGAGGTAGGCGAAACGAGAGAAATCATTTCGTCTATATCATTCGGATAGGGAGCAGCAGATCAAACGCCTTTGAGACATTCACCTGATCGCAGCGCCTTGCTGCTTCGTTTGCAGGGGCATCGGCACCGACCTCTCAAAACCCGGCCGGATCGCGAAACAGCTCGGCGTTGTCGAGCTTTGAGACCTCGATCACCGCCTGTGTGCGGCTGTAGACGTTGAGCTTGCGCAGGATTTCCGAGACATGCGCCTTGACGGTGGTCTCGCCGACCTGCAGCTCGTAGGCGATCTGCTTGTTGAGCAGGCCCTGGCGCAGCATCTGCAGCACCTTGAGCTGCTGCGGCGTCAGCGTGGCCAGGCGCTGCACCATCTCGGCGCGGTCGGTGCTGTCGGCGTCGCGCGGCCGGCCTTCATAAGTCTCGGGAACATAGATCGCGCCTTCCATCACCGAGCGGATGGCGGTGGCAAGGTCGCTCTTGCGCGCCGATTTCGGGATGAAGCCGGCCGCACCGTAGGACAGCGCCTCCGAAATGATCTTCGGTTCCTCATAGCCGGAGACGATGACCACCGGCAGGCGCGGATAACGCGTCCTGAGCTGCAGCAGCCCGTCAAACCCATGCACGTCGGGCATGCTGAGATCGAGCAGCGCCAGGTCGAACGGCTTGGCATCCGTCAGAAGCTCGAGCGCCTCGGCAATCGAGCGTGCCTCGACCGTGTCGACTTCCGGATAGGCCATCTGCACGGCACTATGCAGCGCCTCGCGAAACAGCGGATGGTCGTCAATGATCAGGAACCTGGCGCGATCGGTCATCAGCTTCATTTCGGTTTGGTCTGGCCTAGAATAGTCCTGCAACCATGGCCAGCTTATTGGCAAATAGTACATTGCCATCTTGGCCGGCTAAAGCAGAATGTGGTCATGATTTCCGCGGCGCCACGCGGCAGATGTGGCCGTTCTGAAATGCAATACCTTGCCCGGTGGCCCAAATCGACCGAATGTGCCGGCGACGGATCCATTGAAACGGAGACAGGTCGTGACCGACTTCCGGCTTCGCGTGACAGCCAGTGACCGCTGGCTTTCGCACTGTTGCAGGCCGCCACACGACGCTTCCCCGACGCCCGCCTTGTTCGCGGCCGCACCGATGGTATCGGCTGGTCTGGGGTCGCGCTGGTATAAGGGCCGGTTTCCGGGACAAAACGCAGCAGGCTGATGGTGCTGCCGTTCAAGCCCCGCTAGGCGCTCGATATCGTACTGGTAAGGAGCACCACCTTGCCGCCATCGCGCTTTGGGCGCGACTTTGCCCGCGATATCCAAGCTAGTCCACGATCTGGGCCGCGCCAAGCCAGAACCAACTGATCGCAGTCGCTGATCTTGAAGCTGTACGATCCGGTTGGACCAATTTCAGCGTATTCCCGTTGAGCCCAGCGCCCCCCGAGGCTGACAGCACGTCAGCAATGACTTACGGAGCGTGTCCGTCTACGCGCTCGCCTGCGTTCGTTCCAACGCCTGGGACCGGGCGATTTCGTCCGGCCCCCAAAGATAGTGTCTGATCACTCGTTAGGCCGGCAACGCGCCGGACCGCTTGGCCGTCCAGGTGGCGATATAGTCCATCAGTCCTGGATTGAGGCAATCATAAGGTTCGAGCCCGATCGACTTCAGCTGTGACCTTATGCCGTCCATGCGGCTCGGATCGACACCGGACTCGATGATCGAAGAGACAAAGGCGGTGAAGCCCGGCGGTGACCAGCCGTCTTCCTGGAAGCGTTCGGGATGGATGAAGGACAGCCCCTTGAAAGCGTGGTCGCGCTCGACCGGGCCGTGCATGTGGACGCCGCAGCCGGTGCAGGCATGGCGCAGGATCAGCGCGCCCGGATCGACGATCTTCAGCTTGTCGCCGTTTTCGGTCACCGTCACGTCGTTTGTACCGGCAACCGCCACGACCGAGAACAGCGCGCCTTCCGGCTTCCAGCATTTGGTGCAGCCGCAGGCATGGTTGTGGGCGATCTGGCCCTTGACCTTCACCTTGACCGGGTTGCTGGTGCAGGCGCAGACCAGCGTGCCGCCGGCAAAGTCGGCCTTTTCCCGTGGCAGTCCATTGTCGATTTTAGGATGCAGTTTTTCCGGCATTTTTGTCTCCTCCCTGGTTGAACATCTGCATTTTTCGGCCGTTGGCTGGTTAGCCGACGGCTTTCTCCTCGTCAGTAAACCACCACGCTCCTGATCGACTTGCCTTCATGCATCAGGTCAAAGCCCTTGTTGATGTCCTCGAGCTTCAGCGTGTGGGTGATCATCGGATCGATCTCGATCTTGC
>NZ_JAMYLZ010000042.1:0-49760 GCF_040318315.1 Mesorhizobium sp. M1227 | reverse complement strand
GATATTGAAATATTGAAAGCGCCACAAAATCCGCTAATCTCAACTGCGGTCGCCTTTGCTTGCCACGGGGTGACCACCTAGCCTAACCCCGCTCCGGCCAAAGCGTCCCCCGCCCTCGCCCCAACGCCGGAGCGGGGCTTTGGTTACCCTGGGCCCCACGGTGTCGGTGCGGTACTTCATTGTCGCTCAACGTCGCCGCATGTCCCTTCAAAGCGACGCGCTTGTTCACTCGATGACCTTCACGATCCTGCGTGTGCCTGGATCGACCAGGACGGTCTGGTTGTCGACGACGACGTAGCGGTATTTGACGTTGGGGACTTCATGAAGCTCGACGGTATCGGGCAGGGTCGAGCCGACATTGAGCTCCACGCCGGGGAGCTGGACGGACGCCAGAGGCTGCTTTTTCACATACTCGCGTACGATCGTCTCCTGCTGCGGTTCGATGACCACATCCTGGGCGGCAGCGGCGCCAATACCCGCAAGCAGCAAAAACCCAGCCGCGGCTGTGGAAAGATGCATTCTCATGATTGTCTCCTTTCCTCGTGAGCCACCTCTGCGCTGCGCTGCGTCATGCCGTTCGCAGCGGGGTGACTAGGCCGGTAACGCTATCGGGTGGAGCTAGTTCCGCCGATCGGATCGCTTGCCGTTTCGCTCCATTAGTTTGGAACAAACTTTTTTAGCCGCAGTTTTGCGGGGTGAAGGGAAGCATTTTCCAAGGAGATCTCTCATGAAAGGCGTTCTGATCACCAGCATGTTAGCAATCAGCGTCAGCTGCGGGGCCGCACTTGCCCAGACGCAGCAGTCGACCGACGACCAGTCCGGCGCCAATTGTGCAGCCGGCACTGCCAATTGCCAGAACGGCGCCAAGATGGGCGAGCAGGCTCAGG
Organism: Mesorhizobium sp. M1227; assembly: GCF_040318315.1. NCBI lineage: Bacteria > Pseudomonadati > Pseudomonadota > Alphaproteobacteria > Hyphomicrobiales > Phyllobacteriaceae > Mesorhizobium > Mesorhizobium sp. M1227. The sequence continues at coordinate 48,873 of NZ_JAMYLZ010000042.1, read as the reverse complement.
GCAAGGCCGCCACCACCACTGATCAACAGGCGCAGGGCAAACCGAAGCTGAAGACCGGCGAGCAGGCACAGGGCAATGCTGGCGCTACGACTGACCAGCAAGCCCAAGGCAAACCGAAACTGAAGACCGATCAGCAAGCTCAAGGCAAGGCTGGCGCCACCACTGACCAGCAGGCCACGGGCAACACGAAGATGAAGACCGAGGAGCAAGCCCAGGGCAAGGCTGGAACCACCACCACCGAGCAGGCTCAGGGCAGCTCCAAGATAAAGCCCAATCAGCAGGCTCAGGGCAAGGCTGGAACCACCACAACCACCGAGCAGGCTCAGGGCAAGGCTGGCGCCACGACTGAACAACAGGCCACGGGCAGCACCAAGATGAAGACCGACGAGCAGGCTCAGGGCAAGGCCGGGACCACGACCACCGAGCAGACCCAAGGCAATGCCTCGACGCAGACGCAGGACCAGAGTTCGACCGCTTCCATCAGCAATGTGACCGTTGAGCAGAAGACAGAGATCACTCAGGTCATCAAGGAAACGAACGTCCAACCCGTTTCCAATGTCGATTTCGACATCTCCGTCGGCGTCGAGGTTCCGCGAAAGAAGGTCCGGCTGCATCGTCTGCCGGCGCGCATCGTCAAGATCGTTCCGGCTTATGAAAATTACGAGTATTTCGTGCTCGCTGACGGCCGGATCGTCATCGTCGACCCGAATACCTACAAGATCGTGATTATCCTGACCTAGTCGTGGCCAGACGGTCTACCGTGGGTTGATTCACCAAAAAAGCCCGCCGCGCAGCTCGGGCGGCGGGCTTTTCCGTACCCAGCTCCAGCGTCTGCAAATCGCAAATCAAGGTCCGTCCTCGGGGCGAGGAGTGAGCATGGTCTGATCGACGGTGTCGGGCAGGCAGGGACTGGGCAGGCAGCTTGTTCGGACTGACGCGGTGGTCATGGCATCGATATCCGTGACCAGCACCATTCTCGCGTAGTGCCGCGGCCACAGCGGCTCTCCAAACAGGACGAAGACGCCGCCAATCATCAGCGTCACCAACAAGAGTGCCGTTGCGTTTGCAAATATCTCGCCGTAGCGCATGGTAACCTGTCCTGGCCGGAAATCGATTCAGCCTGTGACAGCGGCAATCGGGACGGTGCCGAAACCCAGCTCTACTGCCCTTGGCGCCTCGCGAATGCCGCCTCCCGTTGGATCCTCTCGGGAATAAGCCAGGTGAATAACGGCACTCTCGGTACTTTGTTCCCGGGTCCCGACGACAGCCGCTCCCTTCATGCCGGACGTTTCCGTTTGCGAAGCCGCTGGCGGTCGTCGCCATTGATGCGCGGCAGCGAGATCCTTGACGTGACGTTCGTGCATCTGCAGCACTGGCAGCGTCTTTTTGGCAACTCCTTCATTTCAGCCGGATCGTCGCCGGAATTTGCGTAAGCGGAAAACAGCGCCACCGCTTCCTTATGCGCCTGGGTCTGCATGTCGATATATTTCGATTGGAAGCTGTCACCACTGGCCTCCTTGAGTTGGTCGGAGAGCGCGCGAAGCTTCCGTGGAGATCGTTCGCCAGTCTCAGAACTGCCTGACGTCTCAGGACCCGCCACTCATCGAGCGCGCCGCCGGCGACTACGGCTGGGCGGCGGTCCACCGCCATCAATATAGCGATTGGCCGTACCGCGCCGGCGGAGCTTCTGGATAGCCAGGACCCGCAATGCGCAGCCCTTGTCCGGGCTCTGAACAGAGCCGGCGAGGATGCGTGAGGACCGGCTGCGTGGGTGAGATGTCCGAGCCATCCCAGCGTTGACGCCGATCCCGGGGCCGTTCGGCACGGTGTTCGGCAGCGGGCTCGCGCTGGTCCCGCTCCAGATCGTCGCGGGCAGCCGGAGGGTCTGGTTGCCCGCCATCATCAGAGAGCGCCAGTTTTCGCCTGTGGCGTTCGGTCTTATGGTCCGTCATTCGGTGCCGATGATCAGCCGGGTGGAGAAAGTGGTGCGCACCGGTCGGCTGCAGATCCTGACGGGCCCGACGGTGCAGACCCGCTCGGCGTTCCGATCTTCCTGCTCGCTGTCGTTATCGCCCTGCTGATTCCCTTCGGCAATATCCTGCCGGTGCTCTCACTGGTAGTCTTGGCCGTCGCATTGATGGAATGCGACGGTCTCTTAACCCTGATTGGACTGCTGCTCGCCTCGACGTCGTTTGTCGCGACTGCGGCTCTGCTTGTTGTTGTGGCATCAGCGGTCCCGACGACCTAAGCGCGGGATTGCGAGATCACGGGCGCGTCGTCAGGCATTGAGTCCGAGACCCGCCGCTCACTGACGGCCCAGGCCTGCTCTTCGACATTTTCATCTGCCTCAAGTCTGCGCCGCAACTCCCTTATCACGGGGTGCACTGGAGGTGCGAACCAAAGGATTGCTATGGAATTTAGAGAAGGACTTCCTCTGCGACCAGCTTCCGGTCGGGAGCTGGTAAACTTTTTGACCATCGGCCCTAAACAGAGGACCGTAACATCCCCATCTCCTCGGCTGCGCCGCGGTCGCGGTGAGGGATAGGCGCCCAGCCTGGCTCGGTTTCGCCGTTGCGGAGCCACGGAAACGGCAGATTCCCTCACGTTGGCGGTGCGGCGGTGGAACGGGGCGACCGAGAACCGCTGTTGCCGTTAAATCTCAGTCTTCGCTGCAGGCCAACGCGATCAACGTCCACACATATTTCTGAAAGTCTCAGGCTTTAGCAGCCTTCCGCCCGTAGCGATCGCACCATTCGCACGACGACGGGATCGTAGGCGATTTTTTCGGATCTGCTGTAGTTCATTATAAAGAGCGCCGCACCGTCATTGCAGACGGCAATGACGCGTACGTAGCGGATTTGCCCGTCCCTGATACCGGAATAACTGGCCCACGTCGGCTTAACGCGCCGATAGGTCACTTTCCAGCCCGCCTTTTCATCCTCGACAATTCGATGCTCTATTTCGGCGCGGAAACTGGCCTTTCCGAGCCTTGCGCCCCAAACAGCAAGAAAGGCCTCGTTTTTGCCCTGAAAAGCTGCTCCCTGGTCGGAACGCTGAGTTAAAACAAAGCCGGGGGGCGCATCGAATACAAAGCCAAACTGCTTGATGCCGAAGGGCTGCCACTCTTGCGCATAAAGAAGCGTGGTGGAAAATAACAACGAGACGAAGCTAAGCAGCAAGCGGAACATGGCGCTTAATTAGGGTCGAGTAATATACCGTCCATACCCTGCCGGAGTTTTTTGCCAAGCCGACCTAGCATCGGCAAGCTGGCTTAGTCGCAGACGCCGGCGGCGCCGCTCGACACGGCTGCTTAACCCGACTTGGCTCCAAACTCGTACTCGGGCGATCACCTTGGCCCGATGAGGCGCCGTTAGTGAGCTGCCGCTGGCCAGCGCCGCCGCACGCAATCGATGGCAAGATTTTGTGGCCGCAGTTGGTCGGCAATCCAAGGCTTACGAATCCTCGCGTCCAATCCCTGTGCAGATTCCCACTGGAACCAATGCGACCGGGTCCGGTTAACAATCGAAGGGGCCCCTCGGATCTTGAATGATGGTCGATCTTTTGAACATCGAGCTGCCTAAAGCCAGGCAGCGCGTGAAACGAGCGGAGCTGTCTCTCCAGCGTGCGACCGAAATGCTGGACAAAGACTGCGGCGTCGGCATTAACATCGCGCTGTGCGACAGGATTAGGTCTGCACAACGCCGACTGGCCGAGGCCAGAGAACGTCTGGTCAAGATAGATTCCACCTGCACGGACTGCGGTCTGACGCTGAACATCCGGCCGCTTGGCGGAGCATCGCAACAGCCGCAAATTTCCGCGCGATGCGCGATCAGGGCCACTGGTATTCCAGAGCTTCCATGCGTCTACAAACCGACGGTTGGAGCGTAAAGGACGAACTCGGCACCGAAATGTCAGGTCGTCCCCCGGTCGCTACCGGCAGCAACAAGGTGGTACCGGAAGTTGTTGCCGATGCGTCGTCGAAATAGCGACCCTGGCGGATGCGGCCCGGAACGCGGCAGAGGTCTCCGGCGGAACGCTGTCAAACTCGGTATGCCTTGGCGCTGGCTACAAACCAGACCGAGAGGATTCTTCTTTCCGGATCAGACCCCGTTTTGCGTATGGAGGTGGAGGGCATGACGGCAACTCGGGTCGAGACGGTCAACGAGCGGAGAGGCAGTCGCGTTCCTTGTCTCCGTCCCTCAGCAATCGGCGCAAACGCCGAACATGGAGCTGGCGCTCCTGCGAGGAAGCGGAAAGAGATCGGAGGGTCGTCTGAGGATGCTGCAGCCGCCCACGCGCCCGCTCAAGGCTTAGTTTCTTCCTGGGGAGGAGCTTGTGGGTCAGGACAATCAGGGACGACGGAGTGGTACGCTTCGTTGTGGCAGAACGACCGCTTGATCGCAGCCACCTGGAACAGCGTCAAAATCGCAATCATCACCAATATCATCTGTCTCGTGCTTGGTTCGGTCTCACCTTGATTGTCGCCGCGCACGCCGCGGCGCGTTGGAGGATGTCATTGGGATTCCTGTGTGAAAAGATCCGGGTAGGATTGCCGATTGGGCCTGTGCGCCCATAGTCACGGCATGAAGGCGGAGTATGTTGAACTGGTTTTGTTGGAGCAATCACTTGCCAATACAGGCGGTATGAATCGGGCGTTTTCCGACCGAGTGGATGACATCGCGGAGAAAACTGGCGGATCTGTCTTGTTCGACGTTCGCGTGGACGGCGATTCTCGCATTCAGAGGATGGCGGCGATTGGGTACGGCGCAAACGACACCGTGGTAGCAATCATGATGGATAAAAACGGACAACTTACATCCGCGCCGGTGGACGCAGACAACGACTTTCTGGTGGCCGAACTAACCGTGTGGAGTTCGCTGCCGATGGCCGAGCAGGCCTCTGCCAACTACCACGGCGCGGCAGAGAGCTTGCTTGCGAAGCTTCGCAAATCGGGCCGTTTCGACCGGTCTACCTGATCTTTCTCAAAGTCGGATGGCGGTGGCGTGATGGCGAGACACACGGTAGCGGGTCGTGTGGGTCATGTCCCACGAGTCTGAATGTCCCACGAGTCTGAACCAAAAAGAATGTTTGATATCAAGCTCTTTACCGCGTCGGTGGCCCGCAAGGGCGAATTGGGACCTACAAGTTCAGCAATGATGGGCAAATTGTCCGCGTCGGTCTGAACGGGTCGACGGCACATGGACGATGCCGTCCGAATCGGTGACATAGCGCTCGCAGCGAGCCCGGATTGACCAGTTCGAGGTACGCGGGCTGATACGAGGCATCGATCACCCGCTGCAGGGTCAGATCGCTAGCGAGCGTCGCGCCGTACACGGTGGAGGCCAAGCCCGTGGCTGTGCCAAGCCCCCGTGGGCACGCTGGGGAAGCATGCCGTAGGGGCCGTCAATATAGGCGCTGCCGCGTGGCGCGCCGCTGCGATCGTGCCTGCTGGCAGGTATAGCTGCCTGCCGTCGCATAGGCCGTGGAGCCTGCATCGTCACCGTATCCAGCCATGCCGATCCTCACTTTGCAACATTCAGGTTCCGCCCACGTTGAGTTCGGCTCAGGCTGCGAGGAAAACACCTGGATGACCTACCGGCAGGCGCAGGACTTCGGTGGTCAAGCCCGTAAGGGCGAAAAAGGCACCCTCGTCGTCAAATATGGCACGTTCACGCCGAAGCATCACGACGATGACGAAGACCGCGCGATTCCATATCTGAAGGGCTACACCGTCTTCAATATTGAGCAGATCGAGAACATACCGGATCGCTTCTTCAGCCCCGCCGAGGAGCTCTCGGCAATCCGGCTCCGCACATCGAGGCCCTCGAGAGCTTCGTCCAGAACATCGGCGCAAGCGTCAGCTACGGTGGTGCCAAAGCTTGCTACCGGCCCAGCATCAACGACATCCTCATGCCTGACCGCGGGCGTTTCGACAGCGAGGTTCACCTTTACTCGACTTTGCTAGACGAGGTTTCGCATTGGTCCGGCGCAAAGCATCGCCTGGACCGCGATCTGACGGGCAGGTTCGGCAGTGAAGGCTACGCCGTGGAGGAGCTTGTTGCGGAGCTCGCGGCATCGTTCCTGTGTGCCGACCTGGGCGTGGCGCATGATCCACGCGACAACACAGCCGCCTATCTGGCGAGCCGGCTCGCCGTCCTTAAGAGTGACAAGAGAGCCATCATCACGGCCGCTGCGAAGGCGCAGGCCGCTGCCGAGTATCTCACAATGCTGCAGCCGGCCGTCGGACTGGAAGCCGCGTAATGAGATGGGGTGTCCGGAGGCCGGCGGTGGACTTCGGCGCCATCATAGCAATCGATCCTTCATCGTTCCACCTGGCGCCATTTGGTTGTCCGCGGACAACCGCTGCTCTGTCTGAGGTGTTCTCCTGCATTCCCTGTGAGTTGTCCGCGGACAACTAAGCTCGAAACGGCATCAGGGTTAAGCATTTGTAAATTCGTAACGAAAAGGGTCTTATTGTAACTGCGCAGTTTATCGCATCTTAGCGCTAATTGCGCAGTTCGAGGGCCAAGGATGTTGCAGCCAAAATTGGCGGCGGCCCTGAGCGCGTTTGAGGCTGGTGCACGGCATTTGCCGGCGGCGTTTCCTCCAAAACAACTCCATACTCGGCGATCACGCATCCTCTGGGACCACGAGCAAATCCCTTGAGCCTGACTGAACCGACACTTGACAAATCGGCGGCCGTCCGACACGTTCTTAACAAAAGGCACAACAAACTTACAAAAGTTCAAGTTGGCACAATCTGGCCGATAGGGAGAAGGCCGATGCGTCTGTGTGACCGAGCGGAGATTCGCGCGTGAGCACGGTGACCGTGACCCGCGAAGCGCCCAGATGGGCCCTTCCCCGGTTCATGACGGCCGAGCATCCTTTCCCCTGGCTCGCGCCGATCACGGTGATGCTTCTCGTTTTCGGCATCTATCCCCTCGCCTATTCGGTCTGGCTGTCGCTTCACAAACGCAATGTCGTTTCCCGTCAGCTCGACTTCGCCGGGCTCCACCAATGGACGCGCGCCTTCTCGGATGCGCGTATGTGGCATTCGCTGGAAACCACGCTGATCTACACCTTCGTCGCGCTTGCGGTTCAGCTTGCGCTCGGCATCCTCATCGCGCTTCTGCTTGACACCGATCGCAAAGGTTACGGCGTGCTGCGGGCGCTGATGACACTGCCGCTGGTGGTGCCGCCTGCGGTGACCGGAATGATGTTCCTGCTGATGCAGGACGGCTCTTTCGGCGTCCTGTCGTTCTACCTCTATGCCCTCGACCTGATCTCGCCGGCACAGCCGATCCTGACGCAGCCCGGAACCGCATTGGCGGCGATCCTGCTGGCGGACATATGGCAATGGACGCCGTTCATGGTGCTCATCATCCTGGCAGGGCTCAGGGCGCTGCCGAAGGAACCTTTCGAGGCAGCCGCGATCGACGGTGCCAACGGCATCCAGACGTTCTTGCGGCTCACATTGCCGATGCTGCGCAAGGTGATAGCGGTCGCGGTGCTGATCCGCGGCGTCGATCTCTTTCGCATCTACGACTACGTCTACATCATCACCGCCGGCGGGCCAGGCACGGCCACCGAGACGCTTTCGTTCTACGCTGGCCGTATCTACTTCACCGGAGACTTCCCCTATGCCGCGACCCTGTCGCTGATCGTGCTCGTCGTCTTGATCGTCGTGTCGAATCTCTTCGTCAGGCTGTTCAAGGTGAGGTTCTGATGGAGTCGTCGCGCGCCCAAACGATCGCCCGCGACGTGCTCGCCGTCCTGGTGGTGGCGATCTTCATGTTCCCCATCGCGTGGTGGGCGCTGTCGTCTATCAAACCCTATTCGGCGATCTTCGACCGCAGCGGACCGGTCTACGTCGGTTTCACACCGACGCCGGACAATTACCGCGTGACGTTGCTTGGCGTCTCACGCGTCGACATCGGCATGGAACAGGGCGGCGAGGCGGCCGGGGTGATCAAGGGTGGCGCCAGTTCATACGATTCCCGCCAGTCGTTGCTCGACAGCGCCATCATAGCCGTCGGATCTACGGCGCTGACGCTGCTGCTGGCCACCCTGGCCGCCTATTGCCTGTCGCGAATGCAGTTCAGCGGCCAGCAGTCCTTCCTGTTCTGGATTCTTTCGCAGCGCTTCATGCCGCCAATCGCGATCGTCATTCCAATCGTTTTCATGTTCCGCGATCTCGGCTTGCGCGATACCTATACGGGCCTCGTCCTCGTTCACAGTTTGATCAACCTGCCGCTGGCGGTTCTGCTTTTGAAGTCGTTCTTCGACGATGTTCCGCGCGAGGTTGATGAGGCGGCGCTTATTGACGGCGCGACGCGCTGGCAGACGTTCCGACGCGTGGTCCTTCCCATGGTCAAGGGCGGCATCGCTGCGACGGCCGTGCTGTGTTTCATCTTTTCGTGGACCGAGTTCCTGCTCTCACTCTTCCTGACAACGTCGATCCGCACTGTGCCGGTGAAGATCTCGACCTTTGTCACCTCGACCGCGACCGAGTGGGGCTACATCACAGCGCTCGGCACGTCCGCGATCATACCCAGCTTCATCTTTATCCTGCTGGTTCAACGGCATCTGGTCCGCGGCCTCACCCTCGGATCGCTGAAGGAGTGAGGCGCTGACGAGAAGAACGACGACAAAAACGCAATGGAGGAACGATCATGAGCTTCAGTGAACACGACAAGAAGACATTCGTCGCCGATACCTGCAATGACTTTACGGCGCGCCGAATAACCAAACGCGACTTCATGAGGAAGATCGCGCTCGCCGGTGTCGGCTTTTCCGCCTTCGGATCGGCCATGCTAGGTGGTGGCCGCACCAGTCGGGGGATGTTGGGCCTCGGGGTTGAAGAAGCCCGCGCCCAGGACGCCGATATGCTGAAGTGGCTGGCCGACGTCGGCAAACCATATGCCGGCACGAAAATCCGCTACACGTCGGAAGCGACGCCGCCAACGATTGTTGCCAACCAGCTTGTCGCGGGTGAATTCACCAAGGCAACCGGCATTGAGGTGGAAGTCGAGATCGTGCCGCTGGAGCAGGTTCTCGCCAAGGCGACGCAAGACGTACAGGGCCAGCTTGGCACCTATGACGTCTACTATCTCGACCAGTCCTGGATGGCGACGTTTGCCCAGGATGTCGTCGATCCGCGCGAGTATTACGACCAGAACAAAGAACTGGCGATGCCGAACTTCGACTGGGACGATTTCTCCAAGCCGTTGGTCGACGGCATCGCCATGTACAACGGCAAACAGTGTGGAATTCCATTCGATATTCCGATCTTCATCCTGATGTACCGCAAGGATCTTTTCGACAAACACAACATTGCGCTGCCGACAGACCTCGACGCCTACCTCAAGGCCGTCCAGGCGCTTACAGAGGCAGAAAAAAGCAACGGAATCTTCGGCACCGCGTGCCAGGCGAAGTCCGGCCACTATTCGCTGGAATGCGACTGGACCTTCGCATTGTGGGGCCATGGCGGTTCTGTCTTCAACAAGGACAAGAAGTTTGTCGGCAATGACGAGCGCGGCGTGGCCGGGCTCAAATTCTATCAGGAGCTGGTCAAGAACTCGCCGCCGTCGGCGACGACTTGGACCTGGGACGGCCAAGGACAGGCCCTGACACAGGGACAAGCCGCCATGGCAATCACCTGGGGCGAGGATTTCCCCGGCTTCGATGCCAAGGATTCCAAGGTCAAAGGCCTGTTCGAGGCCCTGCCCGCGCCCAAGGAAGTTCCTGGTCGTCGCGCCGCTGCCGATTGCGGCTTCAACGAAATCCCGGCCGTCGGCCACCAGGGCGGCTCGACGATCTCGCTGTCGCAATATTCCAAGAACAAGGAAGCGGCATGGCTGTTCATGCAGTGGGTCTGCTCGAAGGATGTCATGGCGCGGGTATCGACGCTCGGCGGCGGCGCCTCGCCGATGCGCAATTCCTCTTTTACAGATCCTCGGGTCAAGGCGAAGGCTGTTGTCGGCCCCGGAACGACACGCCATTTCGACGCGATCAAATACACGATCGACAATCAGATGGGATCTGAGCCGGACATGCCGATCTGGGCGGATCTGTCGAACAACGACATTCCGGTTGAGCTCGGCAAGTTGCTTACGGGCCAAGACTATGGCGGCGATGCCAAGGCGTGCCTCGATGCCATTGCCGGCATTGTCGACGGCAAAGTCAAGGACGCCGGTCTTTAGCGGCTGGTCGGTGATTTGGGCGAAGGCGGCTTCGGCCGCCCTCGCCGGTTGGCAACGTGGCGGCAATGGTTCCTGATCTCGTCATCGGCATTGATTCCTCGACCTCGGCAACCAAGGCGATCGCCTGGGACCGCAATGGTCTGGCCGTGGCCGAAGGTCGTGCACCGCTTGCAATGTCCAACCCGCGTTCGGGCTATTTCGAGCAGGATCCGGCCGAGTGGTGGACCTCGACGGTCGCAGCGCTGCGCGCCGTGACGTCAACGGTTTCGCCGGCACGCATTGCCGCCCTCGCGATTGCCAACCAGCGCGAGAGCTTCGGACTTTTCGACGAGCAAGGCGAAGCGGTCGGGCCGGCGACGCTCTGGCTCGATGAGCGCGCCCGTGGCAAAGCACGCCGCTTCGGCGAGAGTTTCGGCGCGGCACGCGTCCACGCAATATCCGGCAAGCCGCTGGACGTCATTCCTTGCCTTTACCGCATGATCTGGTTCCGCGAGCAAGAGCCCGAGATTTTTGCCCGCGTGGAGCGGATGGCCGAAGTCCACGGCTATCTGGTCTTTCGCTTGAGCGGCCGGTGGGTGACGTCCACCGCATCCGCCGACCCGATGGGCATACTCGATATGCGGGCTATGGACTGGTCGAACGATATACTGGAGGCAGCGGGCGTCGCCCGGCGCATGATGCCGGATCTGGCGCGGCCCGGCACCGTTCTGGGCCAACTGACGTCGCAAGCGGCCATTTCGACGGGCCTGCGCGAGGGCACGCCGATCGTCGCCGGCGGCGGCGACGGTCAATGCGCCGGCACGGGCGCTGGTGTGTTGCAGCCGCGATGCGCTTACATCAACCTCGGCACGGCGGTCGTCTCCGGCAGCTTCGGCACGGACTACGTCCACGACCAGGCCTTCCGCACCGAAACGGCGGTCGCCGATAATGGCTACATCTACGAGACGTGCCTTCGCGCCGGCACTTTTCTTGTCGACTGGATGGCGCGCGAAATGCTTGGCGTCGATCTGCATGGCGCAAGCGATGCGCTGGAGGCGCTCGAGGCCGAAGCCGCTGCCAGCCCGATCGGCGCAGGCGGCATAATGCTCCTGCCCTACTGGCAGGGCGTCATGGACCCGCACTGGGATAGTGCGGCCCGTGGTGTGATTGCCGGGCTTTCGGGCTCGAGCCGCCGCGGCGACATCTATCGCGCCGTGCTCGAAGGCATAGCGCTGCATCAGGCCGCGACAAGTCAGCGGGCGGCTGCGGCTGCCGCCCAGACCATCGACCAGTTCATAGCCATCGGCGGAGGAGCGAAGTCCGACCTGTGGATGCAGATTCTGGCGGATGCACTCGATCGTCCAATAAAGCGTTCGACGACCGTCGAAGCCTCCTCGCTAGGCGCGGCGATGGCGGCGGCAAAGGGGGTGGGCTGGTTTTCCACGATCGCCGAAGCGTCGCTCGCAATGGCCAGCGAGCCGGCCAAAACCTTCGAACCGGACACGAAACGGGCCGCGCTCTACGCCGAACTTCTTGCGATCCATGCTGATCTTTGGCCAACGCTTGCAGCCTGGAACCAACGCCTCGCGGCCTTCATGGAGGCCGATCATGGCTGAAGCGACCAACTGGAGCGCGTTGATCGAGGACGTTGTCGCTGGACGCTGGACAGATCCCAAGACAGGCGCGGCCGCGGTCCTGCCGTTCCAGACCATCGAATTGCTGGAGACGACGGAAGGCCGCGAGGCGGATCTCGTTGCGCCGCTGAAGCTAGGCAGCCGCATCGCCGTGGTCTCCGATATCAACACCGTCGATGTGATGGGCAGGCGCGTCGCGAAGGCGCTGCGTGCCATCGCCGACATCGACGAAATCGTGCTGCCTGACGGCCTCGACTGTGATGAGGCGACGATCCAGATGGTCAGGGAGAAGACACGTCACGCCGAAGGGGTCGTGGCCGTCGGGTCGGGCGTCCTCAATGACAGCTGCAAGCATGCAACCTTCCTCGACGAGCGACCCTATGCCGTCTTCGGCACGGCCGCCTCGATGAATGGCTACGGCGCCTCGACAGCGTCGGTGACCTTGGCCTCCGGGCTCAAGATCTCGCTGCCTTCACACGCGCCCCGGGGCATCTTCCTGGACCTTGGCGTGTCGGCCGCAGCGCCCGCCTGGCTCAGCGCCGCCGGGCTTGGCGACAGCCTCTGCCGCTCCACGGCCCAGATCGACTGGTGGGCTTCGCATCGGCTGTTCGACACTTACTATTCCGAGGTGCCCTACCTGCTGCAGGCGGGCGATGAGGAGCCGATGCTGGCCCATGCGCCTGGCCTTGCCAGGCATGACGTCACCGCTGTCGGGCATCTCCAGCGCGTCTTGACGCTGTGCTCGATGGGCGTGTGCTTTGCCGGCGTTTCCCATCCCGGGTCCATGGGAGAGCACCAGATTTCCCATTGGGTCGACATGTTCGCGGGAGAGCGTCATCCCGGCACCACGCACGGCCAGCAGGTCGGGGTTGCCTCGCTGGTCATGGCGCGTCTGCAAGCGCGGCTGCTGGACATGAAAGAGCCGCCGCAGGTGAAGCCGACCGCCATCGACGAAGCGGCGATGCTGGCCCGCTATGGCGCGCAGCTTGGACCACTTTGCATTGCCGAGATGAAGAAGACGGCACTCGACGCCAGCCAGTCGGAAATCTTCAACCGCAGGCTTGCGGAAATCTGGCCGGCGCTGCGCCAGGAGGTTCGGCCCATGGCAATGCCGGTCGCCCGCATGGAGGCAGCACTCAAGGCTGCGGGAGGGCCGGTCACCGGCGCGGAACTAGAGCTGCCGCGCGCGCTTTGGCACGACGCCATTCGCTATTCGCGAGAAATCCGCGGCCGATGGTCCTTTGTCAACCTGGCCGCCGATGCGGGACTCTTGGAAGAGTTTCTGGAGAGCGAATGGTGAGAGCGCATCCGATCGCCAATCGCTCGCATGGCGAAAATGAGATCCAACCGGCAAGGGCAATCGAAGGGTAGCAATTTATGGCGTCTGTCACCATCAGCAACATAAAGAAGGACTATGGCGCCCTCTCGATTATCGACGGACTCGATCTCTCGATCGAGGATGGCCAGTTCGTCGTTTTGCTGGGGCCGTCCGGCTGCGGCAAGTCCACTCTGTTGCGCATGATAGCCGGTCTCGAGCCCATCACGTCCGGTGAGATCGCCATAGGCGACAGGGTCGTCAACATGCTCCATCCCAAAGACCGCAATATCGCGATGGTCTTCCAGAATTACGCGCTTTACGCGCACATGACCGTCTTCGACAACATGGCCTTTTCCATGCAGTTGAAGAAGCGCCCCAACGAAGAAATCAAACAGAAGGTCGGGTGGGCGGCATCGATCCTCAACCTGACACCCTATCTGGAACGGTATCCCCGCCAGCTTTCGGGCGGCCAGCGGCAGCGCGTCGCCATGGGTCGCGCCATCGTGCGGGACCCAACTGTGTTCCTGTTCGACGAACCGCTGTCCAATCTCGATGCCAAGCTGCGGGTGCAGATGCGCACCGAAATCAAGGAGCTCCACCAGCGGCTGAAGACCACCACCGTCTATGTCACGCATGACCAGATCGAGGCCATGACCATGGCCGATGTCATCGTCATTATGCGCGACGGCCATATCGAGCAGATCGGGCGCCCGCTCGATGTCTACGATCGCCCGGCAAACCTCTTCGTCGCCTCCTTCATCGGCTCGCCCGCAATGAACATGTTCCATGGCGAGGTGGCTTCCGAGCGCGACGCCTGGGTGGTGCGGACCGACGAGCTATCCCTCCCGCTGCCGCCAGGGGCTGCGGTCCGGCCCGGCCAAAAGGTGATCTACGGCATTCGCCCCGAACATCTTCGACCAGTGGCCGACGGGCGCGGCATTCCGGCGAGGATTACGGTTGTCGAGCCGACTGGCCCCGAAATCCACATCTTTGCCAGCATGGGCAACGCCGCAATCTGCTCGGTGCTGCACGACCGTATGGAAGTCTCTCCTGGAACTGTGATCCATCTGGAGCCGGCGCCTGAGCGAATCCACCTGTTCGACCAGGGCAGTGGCGAGCGGCTGGACAAGGGAAGAAGCTGAATGGCGCGGATCATCATCCTCGGCGCTGGCGTCATGGGCTCTGCCATGACGCTTCCGGCCGCTCACGCTGGTAACCGCATCACTCTTGTCGGGACCCATCTCGATGGGGAGATCGTCGGCTCGGTGGCCAGCACAAGTCATCACCCACGCCTCAACATCGCTCTGCCTGATGTGGTAACCGCCTGTTCCTGGACCGAATTCGCTGCGGCGATGAACGATGGACCCGATCTGCTTGTACTCGGCGTCTCGTCGGCCGGCATTCCTTGGGCGATCGACCGCATTGCAGAAAGCATCAAGTCGCCCGTGCCGATACTGATGATTACGAAAGGGCTTGCGGCAAGCGACGAAGGCGTGGAAATCCTGCCACATCTGCTTGCCCGCGAGATCGAGCAACGCACTGGCTTGTCGGTCCCGGTGATGGCCGTCGGCGGACCGTGCATTGCCGGCGAACTGGCGGCGCAGCGCGACACCTCTGTGATCATGGCCGGGCATGATCCCGACCAGGTCGCCGCGGCGTCCCGCATTCTGCGCGCGCCTTTCTATCATGCGCGATCGTCACCCGATCTCGTTGGGGTCGAGATCTGCGCCGCTTTCAAGAATTTCTACACACTCGCCGTTGGGGCTCCCGTCGGGCTGCTCGAGCGCGACGGCAAGGCGCCCAATGGCGCACTCATGCACAACCTGGCCTCGTCACTTTTCTCGCAGTCCCTCGCCGAGATGGCGATTCTGGTCGAAGCCCTGGGTGGAAAGGTCGAAACAGTGCTGGGGCTGGCCGGCTCCGGCGATCTTTACGTGACCTGCCAGGCGGGCCGTAACGGTCGCATGGGGCGCCTGCTCGGCCGCGGCCTGCCCTATTCCGTGGCGAAGCGCGAACATATGAGTTCAGACACGGTCGAGGGCGCGCAACTGGCGCTGGACCTTGGTCCGACTTTGAAGAATATGATGGCCCGGGGTGTACTTCCCCACGATCGCCTGCCGCTGACGAGCGCCATCATCGACGCAATTTGCCATGATGCTCCGCTGGTTTTGTCCTTCGACCGCTATCATCGAGGCTAGCGGAGCCGGGAAACTCGATTGATGCCTCATATCAATGAGCACATGGCTCCGCCGAGCCGCTCTGGACCCGCTGCCGCGGAGTGGACAGGATGATCTGATGGAGAAACCAGCGCGAAAGAAACGCGATGGCCGCCAAGCCGTAACGAGTTCCGTCACGGCCGATCGCGAGGAAGGGCTGCTCGTACGCGCCGCCTGGCTTGCTTATGTCGGTGACCTGACGCAAGCACAAATCGCCAAGTCTCTTGGCCTGACACGCCTTCGCGTCAACCGGATGCTGGCGCATGCCCGTCAGCGCGGGATCGTTCAGATTCGCATCAATTCCAAGGTGGCGAACTGCATCGAGCTGGAGCACCGGCTGCGGGACGCCTATGGCGTTTCCGACCCAATCGTGGTTCCGACACCGCCCGATCCTACCCTGGTGCCACAGGTGATCGCAGCCGCTGCCGGTGAAGCCCTGTCGCATAGAATCCGTGACGGGATATCGGTGGGCGTGGGATGGGGACGCACGCTCCAGCTTAGTCTGCGCTCAGTGACCGTGCGCCCCGTCAAAGGCATGTCGGTCGTTTCCCTGCTTGGCGGGCTCACGCGTGGATCGGCGATCAACATCTATGAAATCGCCTCGCGGCTCGCGGCGCTCTTCGACGCGGAATGCTACTACATCGCGGCACCGGTGTTCACGGATACGGAGGCCACGCGCGATCTGCTTATGCGCCAGTCCATTCTGGAAGACGCCTTCACCCACGCCCGCGACGTTGACGCCGCTTTCGTTTCGGTGGGCGCGGTGCACAAAGACGCCACCATCTTTCGGATCGGACTGGTAGGAGACAATGATCTCAGATCGCTCCAAAAAGCCGGAGCCGTCGGCGATATCTGCGGTCACTGGATCGGCGCCGACGGACAACTCGTCGATCACCCGCTAAACAGCCGTGTCATCGGCCTCGCCCCCGAACATCTGCGCGACGTCGACACTGTGATCCTGCCCTCCGGCGGCCTCGACAAGGTTCCGGTGCTGCGCGCCGTGTTGCGTCTGGGAGTCGTCGATGTGCTGATCACCGACGAGAAAACCGCCGAGGCGATCCTTGCGGAAAAGCCGTAGCGCAGACTGACCTCTACCAGCCGAACGGCTCGCCAGTGACCGCTTCTTCGCGTCACAGAACCTCGTGGATTTCCTCGATCGAAGTCTCGCCGATCCGCTTGTCGAGAACGATCTCGCCGCGCGCCATCGCCACGACCCGGTCACAGCATTCGAAAACATGATGCATGTTGTGGCTGATGAAGACGCTGGTGATGTTCTGGGCCTTGAGGGCGCGAACGAAGCCGATCACCTTTCGCGTCTCCTTGACCGAGAGATGATTGGTCGGCTCGTCGAGGATCATGACTTTCGACTTGAAGTGCATGGCCCGGGCGATCGCCACGCCTTGGCGCTGGCCGCCCGACAGTTCGCCGACCAGCGCGTCGGGCGACCTCAGATGCAGATCGACGTCGGCGATCGCTTTGACGCTTTCGTCACGCATGCGCTTCTGGTCCAGGATGCCGATGCCGAAAACCGAGCCCTTCACCGGTTCGCGTCCGATGAAAACGTTGCGTGCGATGGTCATGGTCGGGACCATCGAATTGTACTGGTAGATCGTCTCGATACCGCGATCCATGGCGTCGCGCGGGTTCGAGAAGCGGACCGGTTCACCTTCGATCCTGATCTCGCCGCCATCGGGCCTTTGGGTGCCTGACAGGATGTTGATCAGCGTCGATTTGCCGGCGCCGTTATCGCCGACAAGGCCCAGCGCCTCGTCTGGATAAATGTCCAGAGTGACGTTCTTCAAGGCGTGGACGCCGGAATACCATTTCTGGAGCCCCTTGATCGCGATGATGGGTGCCGCCATGATCAGGTCTCCACCTTCATTGCCCTGCCCCGCTTTCGAAGCCAGGCGTTCACGACGACCGCGAAGATAGTCAGGAAGCCGATTGCCATCTTGAACCAGTTGGCGTCAACCTGGCTCAGCACCAGTCCGTTGTCGATGACGCGGATCAGGGCAGCCCCGATGATGCCGCCGAAGATAGTGCCAATGCCGCCAGTCAGCGAGGCGCCACCGATGACGGCAGCCGACACGGCTTGCAACTCCAGCCCCTCGCCGATCGAAGGCAGCGGCGCGCCAAGCCGCATCACCTGAATGGTGCCGGCAAAGCCGGCGAGCACCGAACAGATCATGAAGCAGGCGACCTTCACCCGGGCCGTCGGGATGCCCATCGATTGCGCGGCGGGCAGAAAGCCGCCGGTGGCGCGCACCCAGTTGCCGAAATTCGTGCGCGACAGAAGCACCGTCACCAGGATTGCCACGGCGAGAAACCAGAAGAACGACATGCGAAAGAGGTCGCCCGGCCCCACATAGATCGTAAACAGCCATTTCGGCAGAGCGTTGGCCGGGATGACAGGAGGGAAGCCACCGGAGATTACCACCGTCAGCGAACGCGCGATGAACAGCATGCCAAGCGTGGTGATGAAGCTTGGTATCGCGAAACGAATCGTTATGAACCCGTTGAAGAAGCCAATCAGGGCGGCGATCGCGAGCCCGGCGGCAAAGGCCGGCGCGAACGGCACGCCTGCCGCCAGCATCACCGCCATGGTCATCGGGGTCAGCGCAAATACCGAGCCTACCGAAAGATCAAACTCGCCGCATATCATCAGCAGGGTCACGCCGATCGCGACCAGCCCCATTTCAGGCAGCAGCCCAAGCATTCCGCGCACGTTCTGTGTGTTCAGAAATACGCCGTTCGAGCGAATCTGAAAGACGAGGAGAAGGAGGAGCAGGAACACGACCGCCGCAAGCTCAGGCTTCTCCAGATAAATCTTCATCAAGCGCTTCATCATTCGCTCCGGCTTGGGATTGTTTGCGCTGGCTTGTCGCATCGGCAAGGGGATGGCGGCAGTTTGTCGGCTACCGCCCCTGACATGGGAGATGCCGTTGGAGGATGGGACGGAGCCGACGCCCAAAGCCGTGCTGCCTGGCCCTCCCCTTGCCCCCTCCGCGTAAAGAACGAGGAGAGGACGCTGGCTTCGCGCCTACCGCACGCCTTGTGCGGCCAGTTCCTTGAGCTTCGGCACGTCTTCCTTGACGATGATGCCCTTGCCGGTGTCGATGTCTGCTGGCAGCAGACCGACGTTCTTGGCGAGATAGGCTTCCATCACCGGCATGAAGCCCTGCATGTAGGGCTGCTGGTCGACCTGAACCTGGATGTAACCCGCTTCCATCTGTTGCAGGACTTCCGAGACGATGTCGAAGCCGCCCATCAGCACCTTGCCCGGCTCGATCCCGCGATCGATCAGGACCTGGGCCACGTAGGCATGCCAAAGGCCGGTGTCGAAATACACCGTGGTGTCCGGGTGGGCAGAGAGATAGGCGCCAACACGATCGGCGACGACGGCGCCATCTGTGCCGGTGTCGAGCCGTTCAATGACCACTTCGCGTCCGGCATTCGCCGCCTTGTATTCCTCAAGGAACTTCATGACGCCGGCAGCGCGCTGTTCCGACCAGTTCTGACCGGGCGCGGAGACGCCGACGAGCGCCCTGATCTTGCCTTCCTTGGGGAAGAACTCGGACATCTTCTTGCCGAGTTCGTAGCCGGCGGGAATGAAGCCCTGGCCGATGAAGGCCTGGCGGGCATTGCCGGCTGCACCCTCGGTGTCGTCGACGTTGGACGCGATGACCGTGACGCCGGCAGCGCGGGCGTCGGCGATGATCTGGTCGAAGGCATTGTTGTCGACGATCGAGGTGATCAGCGCGTCCGGTTTTGCCGCGAGTGCCGCCTGCATGTTGGCCGACTGTTGCTCGATCGAACCTTCGGTCTGCGTGAAGACCATCTGGCAATTGGCCTGGATCTTGGCGCAGGCGTCGTCAAAGCCCTTCTTCACCGCCTGCCAGAACGGGTTCGACGCCGACGAATGATGCGTGAAGACGATGTTCATCGGCTCCTGTGCGCGTGAGCCGATTGCCGAGCCTCCAGCCAGTACTGCTGCCAAGGCTGCCGAGATAAGTAGCTTCTTCATGGTTCTCCTCCTCCGTAGAAAGCTGCTTCAGGTTCATTTTCAGAGAGTAGATGCCTCGCTCACCCGTCGAAGCGCCGTGAAGGCGCGATCGATCTCCGGGTTCAGTTCCATGCCGAGGCCCGGTCCGGGAGGCACGGTGATCATGCCGTTCTTCACCTGCGGCAAAGCGGTCACAAGGTCGCGGTACCAGGTCTTGTAAAAGGCCCTGACACTCTCCTGGACAAGCGCGTTCGGCGCATTCATCGACAGGTGGGTCGATGCGCCGAGCACCACTGGACCTGTGCAGTCGTGTGGCGCGACCGGCAGGTGCCATGCTTCAGCCATGGCAGCGATCTTGCGCGCCTCCGAGAGCCCGCCGCACCAGCTGATATCAAGCATGATGACACCGGCCGCTCCGGTTTCGAGAAGGTCGCGGAAGGCCCACCGGGAACCGAGCGTTTCCGAAGCCGATATCGGCGCCAGCGAAGCCTCGGCATAGCGTTTCAGGCTGGACAGGCTGTCCATCCTGATTGGATCTTCGTGCCAGAAGGTCTTGTAGGGGGCAAGCTCGCGAGCGATCTGCATGGCCGGCAGCAGCTGCCACATTGAATGGAATTCAACCATGATGTCCATCTTGTCGCCGACCGCATTGCGGATTTTCTCGAACGGCGCCAGCGCGGAATTCAAGTCGGGCTGCGATATATACTGGCCGCGCGTTTTCTCGGCGGCCATGTCGAAGGGCCAGATCTTCATGGCCGTGATGCCTTCCTCCAACAACGAATGCGCCAGTTCGTCGGCGCGGTGAAGGAAGCCGTTCAGATCATCATAGGCGTCGCCAGGCTTATCGAGCCCGTAGTTGGCCGTCGTCTGCCCGGTGGCCTTCTTGATGTATTCGGTTCCGGCACAGGTGTTGTAGGTCCTGATCTCGTGCCTGGTGAACCCGCCGAGGAGTTGTGCGATCGGCTGACCCGTCGCCTTTCCGAACAGATCCCAAAGCGCGATGTCGAAAGCGGAATTGCCCCTGACTTCCGCGCCCGTCGATCGGAAACCGAGATAGCCGACGAGGTCGGCGGCAAGCAGGTCGATCTGCAAGGGGTCGCGCCCGATCACGCACGGCGCGACATATTCGTGCAGATAGGTCTCGACGGTTTCAGCCATGAAAAAGGTCTCGCCGAGTCCGACGAGGCCTTCGTCCGTGTGAACCAGGACCCACAGAAGGTTCGGCCGCTCCTTGAGCCGCAGCGTTTCCAGTTTCGTGATCTTCATTGCGCCCCTGCTCCTCAGGCGATGCCGGCCGCCAGCAGGGCCTTGACGCTCTCGTCAAAATGCCTCGCCATCAGGTCACGCGCCGACTGGGGATCACCGGTCTCGATTGCTTCGGCGAGGTCGATATGGATCTGGATCATCGCCAACTGCTCGGCATCCGAAGGGCGGGTCCGCCAGCCGATCGGCCAGGTCTGGCGCGATACGCGCTCGAACGCGCCGACGATGAGGCTGAAAACCGGATTCTTCGCAGCCTTGGCGATTTCGAGGTGAAAGGCGAGATCGTGCTCCATGACCTGTTCCGGCCGCTGGAAATTCTCGAGCATGGCGAGCGCGTGCGTTCTGATCCTTTCCACTTCGTCGGCTGTTCTGCGCAAGGCCGCCAGCATGGCGGTGCGGGTCTCAATCGTGCGGCGCACGTCATAGATTTGCTGCACCGTGATCTGCTCGGTGTGGACGCCATGCTCGATCACCAGTGACATCGCGCCATAATCCAGCTCGGCGACGGTAGCCCGTCTGCCCGCCCTCAGGTCGATAAGCCGCATGGCGGCGAGCGAGCTGAAGGCCTCGCGAACCACGGTACGCGAGACGCTCAATTGTCTCGAAAGCGCGGCCTCGCTGGGCAGCCGGTCGCCGGGCCCGAGCTCATGCGCGCGGATATGGCGCGTGATCTCGCCGATCGTATTGCTGACCAGGCTCGCTGCGTCGGAATGTTTTGCGGATACGGCCGTGCTCACGCAATCTCCCGTTCAGGAGTGGGCAAACCTGTATGGCAGGTTTTCCAGATATGTTGATAGTACATAGGAAAGCTGTAAGTCAATCGAGTCTTCGCCGGGAGACCTCGGCATCATCGCCGGGGACATCGATGACCAGAGGCTTGCATGAGCGATGCTGTTGACGCGACCGATGCCGGTCGGCCGGGTGCGGGAGCCTGCGTGGTCGAACAGCGATCATCGCGCTTGGGTAGGGCAGACATTCTCGTCGTGAACACCGGCGGGCGGCCGACCATGCCGCCCGAAAATATCTCGACGGACGATTCACTGCTATTTCGATCGACGCACCCCATATGAGCGGAAAGAGTGTCACTTGAGGACTTGCCTATGCTGATTTCGCGTTGGGGACGGTTTGCAGTTTTGTTTGTGGGGTTGTTCCTGGCATTTTCCATGGTCGCTGTGGATCACGCCGATGCGCGCCGTGGCGGCAGCTTCGGCAGTCGCGGCATGCGCACTTTCCAGCCGGTCCCGCCGACCAGAGTTGCGCCGCAACCGGCCGCACCGGTCGAGCGCTCGATGACGCCCAATGCGGCCACGAACAATGCGGCCCGTCAGCCGCAGGCATTCCAGCGCCCGGGCTTCTTCAACGGCCTCGGCGGATCGATGATACGTGGGCTGCTTCTCGGCGGTTTGATCGGCGTTCTTCTGGGTCATGGGTTCGGCGGCTTGGCCGGCATGTTGGGTCTTTTGCTCCAAGTACTGCTGTTCGGCGGCGCGATCATGCTGGCGATCCGCTTTTTCCGCTCGCAGGCGGCGCAAAACCCGGCACCCGCTATGGCCGGTGCCTCGCGAGGCACCGGGACCTTTGGGCGAAGCGCTGCAGCCCGGCCTGACCCGAGCAACACCGCAGCGTTCCCCATTCCAGGCATTGGGTCAGGATATGGCGGAACGAACCAAGACAATGCTTCCGATGAGATCACACTCACCCAAACCGACCTCGACACGTTCCAGCAACGGCTGACGGAAGTTCAGGAGGCATTCGGGCGCGAAGATCATGCTGCATTGCGCCGGTTGGTGACATCCGAGATGGTGTCCTATCTGTCCGAGGAACTTGCCGACAATGCCAAAAAGGGCGTCAGGAACGACGTGTCGGACGTCAGCCTGCTGGAGGCCGATATTGCGGAAAGTTGGCGGGAGGGTGATCGCGACTACGCGACGGCTGCTTTGCGCTATGAGTCTCGCGACGTGACCCGCGACCGCATCAGCGGCAAGGTCGTTGAGGGCGGGGCCGATCAGCCGACGGAGACGGTCGAACTGTGGACCTTTACGCGGCAGAACGGCGGTGACTGGAAGCTTGCCGCAATACAGCAGCCTGGCTGATGTGCTTGCCTTCGTTGAGATCTCCGCCCAGAGGTTGTTCAGGTTTCGCGCTACCACTCGAAGACCAGCGCCCTTTTCGCGCTTGATCAATCCGTCACGGACTGATGCGGTAGCTCACCAGCGCGCGCCGGCGTCGGCCGGTCGGTCAATCGAGTCTTTAGCACGTCGATGAGGCTGATTGTGATGGCGATCACCGCAGGTCCGAGGACAAGGCCGGATGCTCCGAACAAGACGATGCCGCCGACCGCGCCGATAAAGGCCACCACCGTGTGGAGGCGCAACCGATTCCCGACAAGCATCGGATAGAGCAGATTGTCGATGCCGCCGACGATGACGCCGCCCCAGACGGTCAATATCGCTGCGCTGGCCCAAGCTCCCTCCAGTGCGAGATAGACCGCTGCGGGCACCCAGATCACAAACGCCCCGAGCACGGGCACGATGGCAAGAAGTCCCATGACAAGGCCCCAAAAGACTGGCGTCGGCAGGCCGAGCCACCAGAACATCAGGCCACCAAATGTTCCCTGGACGGCGGCGACGAACACGGTGCCGAGCAGTGTTGCATGGACGGTCTCCGCAAAGCGAGACAAGATGTAGGCTGTCTCCGGAGCGCGCAGGGGCGAAAGGCCCGCGACGGCTTGCAGGCCATGTTGGCGGTCGCGCAGAAAATAGAACAGAAGATAAAATGTCAGGCCGAACATCGCGACTTGATACATGGAGCCACGCAATAGCGATGTGCTTTGTCCCGTCAGCCATTGCACGAATGCGGCGACTGAGCCGGCCGGATCGAATTGGTTCTCGATCCATTGGGCAATGGCCGAAAGCGTGGGATAGCCAGACATGAAGCCGACTGCGTCCCAACCGCGGATGACCTCCTCCAGATAAGTCGCTCCGTTTACCGCCTCGCGAACGAGCTGTTGTGCGACGAGCGCCAGCGGCAGGCCGACGGCGATCGCCGCGACGCTTACCGATATCAGCGCTGCCAGGTTTCGATTTCCGACCCGTCTCTCAACCCACCGGTGAGCCGGAGACAGAATAATTGCCAGGACGAGCGCCCAGGTCAATGCCGGCAAAAAAGGCCATGCCAGCAGATAACAGACATATAGACCGATCGCCGTCGCTGCCAGGACGCCGAGCAATTTCAATTGTTTCACATCCGGCATCTGTTTCAGATCGGGCATCTCTCGCCGTCTCGCAAGCCCAGCGAGCCTAATGGTTTTCCCGAAGAAAAGGCAGGTCGGTTGCCGTACTCGGTCAGGCTGCCGCTGAGGCGCTTCGAGTGACCTTCAGGGGATTTTGACGACATGCAAATTGACCTGATATCGCTCGCCTGCGCTTTGACGGCCTTTCAGCCCGTCTTTGACAGGCAGATGGGGCTTGAACAAAAGCGACGACAGGAAAATGCTTCAGAACTCCCACGGAGATGTCAGAACGAGTCCTGCCGTCTCGAAGTCAGTCAGATTGCGCGTGGCGAGGCGGCCCCCGTTTACTCGAGCGATCGCCGCGATCATGCCATCGGGTGCCGACATGCCGCGTCCCTGGCGAGCAGCAGCACCCATAATTTCCCCATAAACCAGCGCAGCCTCTTCTGTCAGACCGAAGATACGGTCTGCGAAACGCCGGCGCCAGTCCGACAACCCTTGCTCCAGCCGTTCGGCACGTTGATCCGGTCTTATCTTCTGGATGCCGAACGCGATCTCGGCAATCGTCACGGTTGGAAGCGCGAGTTCGGCATCGTATCGGATCAGCCAGGCAATGACCGCCTCGTCTGGGGTCTTTTTCAACGTTTCGGAAACGACGTTCGTATCGACAAAGATCAAAGCTCGACGCCTCGATTCGGCCGGCGACTCTCACGGATCACCGCCTCAAGGTCGATGTCTGTGCCGGATTGCGCTGAAAGCCGCGGGTAGAAGGCAGAAGCAGGCTCACGACCGGCCTCGCGGACCTCGTAAGATTCGAGGGCGCGCTCGACCACCTCCGCAATCGAGCGGTTTTCACGACGGGCAAGCCGGTGTGCAAGATCACGCGCCTTGGCGCTGCGGACTGAGAGTTGTGGCTCGGCCATATCGGACTCCTTGGCACCCATTGTATAGGCTCATTTCGCCTGCTAGCAAGATGGCATCTGATGGCTTGATGTCAAAACCGATGTTGCAGCGAGTTGCGGCTGCGCAGAAATAGGAGATAAAATGTCCGGCCCAGCGTCGGTTGCCGTACGGGTTGTGGTGCTGTCAGGATGGCGAAACCAGAAGGCGTTGGGTGCCTAGGCAAAGCCAAAGCGCGATTCAGGGGTTTTGCAGCCTATCAAACCGCTCGCTGGGGCTTCAATGGCGGCTATCAAGGCGGAAAGTTCGTCAATGACTGGCCCTAACGGCTTGCGACCGAACCCGATGGACCAGTGCCGAGCGACAAACGGCATAGACGCATTCTCCGAACCAATCGAGCGGGCCAATCATGCTTTGGGCGCGCGCTGTCGGCTCGCGCTCCTGTTTCAACGATGTCGCCGAGGCGCGCGATCCGGCCCATCATCCAATCCTGCCAGCGAATAGCTCGTGCTTCGCCCACCGGCTTCATCTCTCACGAGTATCCCTTGCGCCAGGAGATCATTGATATCGCGCAAGGCCGTGTCAGGTGAGGTGTTGGTCAGCACTGCCCATTTCGAGGAGGTGAGCTTGCCTTCGAAGCCGTCCAGGAGCCGATTGACGACTTTGCGCTGGCGTTCGCTTAGAGGTCGTTGGACCATCTCCTCCAAAAAACGGGCCTTGCGCAGCACATTGGCCAAAATCTCCTCGGCCCCGCTGAAGGCGCGGTCGAGGCAGCTTAGAAACCATTGCAGCCAAGGGGTGATGTCGAGACTGCCCTTCTGCGTCCGTTCGAGGATCGCGTAGTAGTCCTTCCGCTCCGCCCGGATTTGCGCGGACATGCTATAGAACCGCTGAGCGCTGCCCTCCGATCGCGCCAACATCATGTCGGCGATCGCGCGGGCGATACGGCCGTTGCCATCCTCGAAGGGATGGATGGTGACGAACCATAGATGGGCGACCCCCGCCTTCAGAACGGGATCAAGCGGCGCGTAACGGTTGAACCAGTCGATGAACGAGGCCATTTCAAGCTCAAGCCGGGCCGCTGCTGGAGCTTCATAGTGGACTTTCTCCCGACCGATGGGACCTGAGACGACCTGCATCGGACCAGAGGCTTCATGCCGCCACGCACCGACGATAATCTTCGTCATGCCGCTGCGACCCGTCGGAAACAGGGCCGCATGCCAGGCGAACAACCGCTCATCCGTAAGTAGCGCCTGATAGTTCTGAGTTGCGTCGAGCATCATCTCGACCACGCCCTCGACATCGCGGTCGACCGGCGCCAGTGCGCCAATATTCATGCCCAGTCGGCGGGCGATGGACGACCGCACCTGTTCCTTGTCGAGAATTTCACCCTCAATTTCGCTGGATTTGAGAACGTCCTCCGTTAGGGTCTGAAGCATCGCCTCGGCACGCAATTCGAAGCCTAGCGCCTCCATCCGCCCCAGCAGCCGGCCCTGCCGATGGCGCACCGTCGCCAGTTGATCGGCAAGGTCCTGGCTGCGCCACTCGAACTGCGGCCAGTTTTCACGCTCGTAGATATAGGTCGCCATATTCTCCGCACTTTTTGCGTCGAATATGGGCCTCAATCGTCGTATATGCAAGATCATTTGCCGCAATTTATGCGGTGAATAGACCAGCTAAACACCGCATGGTCACGGCTTATTATTCCTCTTGTCGGCTTCTTCTCTCAAAGACCTCCCATTTTGACGCTATATCTCCTCAGGTTATGAGGCATTTTGCGGTTAGGCAGTGAGATGGCACTGGTCCAGTACTCCGACAATGGCTTCTTCGCTCCGCGCACGATTGCCGACGCCTTTCGCACGACGAGCGACGAAGTCGGCCGAACTGCCGGGCTGGGCAAGGATGCCGTCCAGCACAAGCAGCGGGTCCGGTCGGACAAGACCATGGCCGATGTGGTCCACAAGGTCGAGCCGTGCTTCGGTTCAACCCTTCGCAAGATCGCCCGCCTTGCCGCTACGAATTGAGAGCTGTGGCTCGGCCATATAGGATTCCTTCGCAGCATTACTTAAACCCACTGGACCCAAGGCGGTCGCCCTCAATCAGCAGTAGACCTGCCCAAGCTCCACCCGTCCGTGCGTTGCGGCCGCCCTAACGCCGGATTGTGCGCGCCGCATCTACCGCTCGCGACTTCGCCTACGACGCTCCCGACGACCAGCTCCTGCGCTCATTGCGCCATCTGGCACGCGGAAAAGCTCGCTGAAACCGCTCGACCGCCATTCTAGAAAGACGACTGACAAGGCCTCCCTTTGGCGGCATGATGCAAGCATCAACATCTGAGCCTTCCATGCGCAAATCGCCGAGGGTTGTTGAGAACTTCGGATGACCCGTATCGCAACCTTTAACGTCAACGGCGTGAACGGTCGCCTGCCCTTGCTCATCAAGTGGCTGGGTCAGACCGACTATGACATCGTGTGCCTTCAGGAACTGAAGACTTCGGACGAGAAATTTCCCGCGGAAGCCGTCAGGAACGCCGGTTATGGCGCGATCTGGCACGGGCAAAAGTCCTACAACGGTGTAGCTATACTCGCACGGGGAAAGGAGCCCCTGGAGCGTCGACGCGGCCTGCCGGGTGACCCTGACGATACTCACAGCCGGTATATCGAGGCAGAGGTGGATGGGATCGTCGTGGGGTGCATCTACCTGCCCAACGGCAATCCAGCTCCCGGCCCGAAATTCGACTATAAGCTCCGCTGGTTCGACCGTCTGATCAGCTACGGCCAGCTACTGCTCAAGGAGGGGATCACAAGCGTTCTGTGCGGCGACTACAACGTCGTGCCAACGCCGATCGATGCGGTGGTGCCGAGACGTTGGACGGGCGACGCAGTCTACTTTCCGGAGAGCAGGCAGGCCTACGCCGAAATGCTAGACAATGGCTGGATGGATGCCGTCCGCTGCATTCATCCGGAGAAAGGCATCTACACGTACTGGAACTTCTCCTACCGAGGCGGTTATGATCGGAGTTCCGGCCTGCGGATGGACCACCTCCTCGTCAGCCCATCACTTTCGAACAGGTTACGTGACGCGGGCGTGGACGCTGACCTGCGAGGCTGGGAAAAGCCGAGTGATCATGTGCCCGCCTGGATAGAGATCGACCCGTCCGGCAAGTAGTTGACATGATCGAATGTTCGGCGGAATCGCCGGGCGTCTTCGCCCACTGCTAATAGAATGCGCTGCGAGATTGCTCACGCTGCTTTTCTCGCAGCCGCCCTAAACGGACGGTCAATGGTGAACGCATCCGGACGGATGGCTGCCTCCACCTGGCTCCAGGTCACGGGACGGGCGATTGGGAAGCCGAGTCGCGCTCGTGGGGAGAAGGCGCCGACCGCCGTGTTGCCGCGCCCATTGCGAAGGTAGTCGATGAAGATGCGGCCCTTTCGGGCTGCCGGCGCAGCGGAGAGCAGATAGCGATCGGGATGAGCTTCAGCGAGGCGCTTGGCGAACGATCGAGCAAGGAGCCGGGCATTGTCGTGCGTGATCTTCGTCTCAAGTGGGGCCATCAGGTGAATGCCCTTGCCGCCCGTCACCTTCGGCCAGCTCTGCAGACCTTCCGCTTCCATGATGTCGCGGAGCGTTAGCGCGGTCTCGATCACTTCATCCCACTCGACCCCCTCGCCCGGATCAAGGTCCAGAACAACCCGGTCGGCATGTTCGATGTCGTCAACAGTAGCGTTCCAGGGATGCAGCTCTACCGCATCCATCTTGACCAGCCCCAGCAAGCCGGCAAGGTCGTCCACCCACACGCGCACACCTTCGCCACCCTCGCGCTTCTGAACGCGCAACTGATGCACTGCTGCGGGGATCTTCGGCAGCGCGCCCTTGTGGTAGAAGGTTGCCCCGAGAGCATGGCGGACCAGCTTCAGCGGTCGGTGGCCGAGATGGACGAGTGCGTAGTCGGCAACCCTCTGCCAGTAGCGCGCAAGCTCTTCCTTGGAGGGCGAGACCGCGTCGGGCAGCAGTTGCAGGATGTTCTCGCTGGGAACGCCATATTCCTGGGCTGGTCCACGTCGCTTTGATGGCGCCGGAGGCTTGGCCGGGATCGCGACCAGGTCTTCTCGCAGACCCTTGAATACTGCCTCGCGCAACACGCCGCGATCAGTGACGCCGCTGAACTGTACCTCGGACAGCACCTCTGGTCTGACCCACGTCGCCTTCGGCTTCACGATGGGCTCTGACAGAGGCGACTTGCTGATGATCAGCGGGTCGAGCCGCTCTCGAACCAGTTGAGCAACGCTCAAGGTGTAGCCGCTGCGGGCCTTCCCGGCATAGAGCAGTCGGTCGCCCTCGCGGCGACCGATGTAGAGGGATGCGATGCGGCGCGGGTGAGCGCCCAGCTTCTCGACAAATGCCACGATGGGGAAAGTGTCGCTCTTGATGCACTTCACCTTGAGCCAACTGGTCTGGACCCCTGAGCGGTAGGTGGCATCGGTGCGCTTGGAGACGATGCCCTCCAACCCCATGCGGCAGGCATGTTCAAACACGTCCGTGCCGCCCAACTCCAGATGTTCGGCGTAGGTCAATGTCGGGGCTGAGTTCTTCAGCAGCTTCTCTAGGGCTGCCTTACGCCTTACGAGCGGCTGCTGCCGCAGATCGCGCCCGTTGAGGTGCAGCAGGTCGAATGCGCAGAAGATGAGCCTCGGCGAGTCTGGGTTGCCCAACTCCCGTTCCAACGCTTGGTAGTCCGGCAGGCCAGTGTCGCCGAGAACGACAGCCTCCCCGTCGATGATCGCCGCCTTCACCGGCAAGCCCGCCGCCGCTTGAACAATTCGTCGGTACCGGTGCGACCAGTCGTAGCCACGGCGCGTGAAGGCTCTCGCTTTGCCGCCCTCAATGATGAGTTCGGTGCGGTAGCCGTCGTACTTGATCTCATGAAGCCATTCGCCGCCCTCGGGCGCATTCTCGACCAGCGTCGGCGACTGGAACTCAATGAAAGAAAGCCCGTCTGTGGCGTTACGCATGCACCCTCCGACGGCGAGTCAAGACGCAGAGCAGCAATAGGTTCCGGGGCATTTTAGCGAAATTGTATGTTGGGGCAGTTTATGGTTCGGTTGGAATTAGCATCAATTATCAAGCCGCGCACATAGCAAGGACTGGCGCGAGCTGGAGGCGGATTTGCTATGGCTCGATCTGCCGCCAGCCAAAATGCAATGACAATAGCCAACGCTTGGGAGGCGTGCGTGGCGCGGATCGTAGTCGCACCGCAATTGCACCGCCGTGGCGTCGTAGTCGAGGTGTCGGGGTCCGCCGAGCCTCCTTGCGCCATCCTGATCTGATGTGCGTCCTGACATGGACTGTCCTTTCATGGCTGCATCGGGGCAAGCGGCAATTTCTGTCCTCACCAAAGGTCCGCTTTGTGAATAGCCGTTCATTGCGGCTGCCATGGATGAGCAACGGTCGGGTGGAAGCCTCACATTGCTGCGATCGATCTGAACCGGAACGGGCGCGCCATGAACAGAAATTGAGAAACATCTTCCGAAGTGGACATTCGGGTGATGCGCTGGGCACGGAAGCAACGAGGCTCGTGCATTCGGGGCGCGCCCTCTTTAAAGCCGTCACGGGGCTTGCAATTCGGTGGCGCATTGCGACACTTGTTGCATGAGCACGTCCGCACAACCAGTGCGTCTGGCCCGCCCCGAAAAGAAGCGGCGTCGCATCCCTATTGCGGTCATCATGGCGTTGAGTTTTGGCAGCCTCGTATTCCTGTCGGTCGGGGGCGTGCTCGCGTTGTCGGTCGGCGCCAATTTTCGCAACACGTTCGACTTGCTCGGCGCCCAGTCGACACTCCTGATCGATGCGATGGAGGACTCGCTGCGCGCAGAGATGGGGGACGCCGAGAACGCGGTCGACGGCATCGCGCAGCTGTATGCCCAGGGCGAGTTCCAGATCGACGACGAGGCGATGTCTGCAGCCGTTGCCGGTGCTCTGGCTACCGCCTCGGGGGTCGAGGCGATGCTGATCTGCACCCCCGACCTGGTCTGCCGCGGCGCCGCGCGCTCAGTCGAAAACAACGTTGCAACGGGCGCCATCGAGCATTTTCCGGCCAAGCCCGAGAAGTCGCCCCAAGTCCGCGCCGCCCTCGAACAACGCAGACGGGTCGGCGGCAGGCAATGGGGGGCATTCGTAGCCAACGAGTTCGGCCTGTACGCGCATGTCTCAGTGCCGCTGGCACGTGATGGCGTGACGCAGGCCTGGGTGATCGCGGCGGTCGAATTGCAGAAACTGTCCGATATCACGCGGGAGCTATCATCGCGATTTGGCACGCATGCCTTCATTCTCGATGGCGAAGACCGCGTGCTCGCCGACCAAAGGCTGGCCGATCCCGACGCTCTGAAGAACGGCGTCCTGCCGCTGACGCCGCTGGCCACGTATGGCGATCCGGTATTGGCCGCCTATAGCGCGCGGAAGGTAGAGCGGGATTTCGACACGCGCCGCGCCCGCGACATAGAAATCGCCGAGATCGACCGCAGCGTGGACAATGCGTCCGAGTGGAGCGGCGACGCCACCTACATCGCCATCACCCGCAAGATCGCAGGCTATGGCGACAAGCCCTGGACGCTCGGCGCGTATTTCGAGACCAGTCAGATCAGCAAGGAGATCGAGCGCGTGTTGGGATCGGCCCTGCTCGGTGTCGGGGCGATGGCCGTGGCGGTCATCGTCGCGATCCTGCTTGGGAGGCGCCTGTCGCGACCGATCCAGGCGATCGCCGGCCAGGCCATGCGCGTTGCCGATTTCGATCTCGACGGCGTGACTCCGCTGCCGCGCAGCAGGGTTCTGGAGTTGGACAACCAGGCTTCGGCCTTCAACGCCATGCTGATCGGTCTGCGTGCATTCTCGACCTATATTCCGCGCTCGCTGGTGGCCAAGCTGGTGCGCACCGGAGAGGTCGGCATCGCCGAACCGCGCGAAGCGGTCGTCACCGTAATGTTTACCGACATCGTCGGGTTCACCACGCTGTCGGAGCAGATGGACGCCGCAGCCGCGGCCAGGCTGCTGAACCACCACTTCGCGATCCTGTGTGGCGCGGTCGATGCACATGGCGGCACGGTCGACAAGTTCCTGGGCGACGGCATGCTGGCGTTCTTCGGCGCGCCGGATCGTCTGAAGGGCCATGCCGCCGCGGCCGTCCGCGCCGCCGCGGCGATCCGCGAGGAGCTGGACAAGGACAATCTGGAAGCGGCTGGCAAAGGCCGGCCTCCGCTTCACGTCCGCATCGGCATCCACACGGGCTCCGTCATCGTCGGCAATATCGGCGCATCCGATCGCGTGAACTACACAATCGTCGGCGACACCGTGAACATCAGCCAGCGGCTTCAGGAACTCGGCAAGTTGCTCGCACCAGATGCCGCGACCGCCATCGCGATTTCCGGCGAGACTGTTTCGCGGCTCGACGAAAAGTTCGAAACGATCCCGGCGGGCAAGCACAGGTTGCGCGGGCGCGGCGAAGCGACGGAAGTCTTTCAGCTTCACAAAGTCGCGACGTCAGCACCGCCCCGTGTGGACGTTCGCCACGCCCAAGCAGGCTAGGGCCATGCCGCTTCCCTGCCGCTGATCGGCGGCTTGGAGAAGCCCGCGCGAATGCTGGTTCCGGCTAATGCCGACTTCCAAAAAGAGAATTCGGCTCCGCAAGGTCTCGAAAGGGTCATCGGCGTGAATTCGTCCTGCGCGAACGACCTTCCCCTCGGGGTCGCTCAAAGACTCCCATCTTCCGGACCAACCTCACCAAGGCGTCTGGGCTCTAAAGGTCCCGCTCGAAGCCGGCTGCCGGTGTTGGTCAGGATGATGTCGCTGGCGACAGCACCTCTTCGAGCAGGGCTGTTGTAATGGCAAGGCTATCAGCAGTCATCTCCTCGTAGTCTGGCATGATCATGAGCTGTGCGATCGTCCGTCTGACGAACTCCGGATTCAGCTCTGCAAGCCGCTCCCTTGTTCGAGCGACACGATCCACGCCGGGCCCCGACCACGATGAAGTCAATCTCGCCCAGGCCCTCGAACGCGAATTTCTGAAACCTCGTCCCGTCGCCGTAATCGAGCGGTTGGAAACTCGTTCGCTTCGAAAACATGGTGATGCACACGGCCGGTGAACATCTTGAGCAGCTCTCCGGTCACATCGCGGCTCTGAAAGCGAACGTCGGACTGCAGCGCCTTGTTGCAGGCGTCCATGTCGGGATAACGGATGGCGAGCGCCATGGCATAGACGGGGGCGCCCTCATCCCGTGCCGTGCCATCCAGAACGCGCACCTCCTCGGCTCCAGGAAATTGCGTCCACAACGGCACTAGCCTTTCCCTGACAAAGCGCCGGAATTCGCTCTCGCGTCCGGGGTGGATTTCGCCTTCGAACAGGGCGTAGCGAATGATCATGGCGAGGGTTTCCTGATTTTCTGCGCTTGGGATGGCCGCCGGCCGGCAAGGGCAGGTCGCGGTGCAATTCGTGGATTTGTCGTGCGAATGAGATGCGGGCGCATCGCGTATTGCGCCCGCATCGCCGGGCTCCTAATTGCCCCAGATCTTCTTGTATGCGTCGCGGTAGCCATTGCCGGGGTCGAATGCGTTCTTCGGCCCGCCGTCGAACTCGACATTGTCGGCCGTCACCACATGCAGCGGCGACAGATAGCCCGACCATTTTTCGCCAGCGATGGCGCGGTTCAGCTCGTCGACCAATTGCCAGCCCTGCAAGTTGAGCGGTTCGGCAACGGTCACCTTCTGGAACTGACCGGCGCGAATGCGCTGATAGGCCGATTCCGAACCGTCGCCTGCGGCGACATTGATCGGCGCGTCGGTACCGGCTTTGCCGGCGGCGGCAAGTGAGGGTCCCATGAAGTCGAAATAGAGGTCGTTGATCGCCAGTGAATGCGTCCAGGTATCGCCGTACTTCTGCAGCAGCGAAGTGGTCAGCTGCGGCATGCGCTGGGAGGTCTCGGCGATCGGCGTGTCGACATATTCGAGCACCTTGCCGCCCAGCCGCTCGATCTCCGCCTTCATCTTGTCTGCCTTGGCGATGGCGATGGCGTAGGTCGAATCGGTGAAGATAACGACGCCGGGCTTGCCCTTGGCATCGGCGTAGGCCCAGTCGGCCGCGGCCGTGGAGACTTGCATGGCATCCGTCGACACGTTGGCGAACACGCCGCTTTTCTCGTCGGGCCCGATCACCGGTCCGGCATGCCAGGAGACCAACGGGATACCTGCGGCCTTGGCCTGTTCCAGCGCCGGCGCCTGCTCGACCGCGTCAAAACCGTTGATGACGATGCCATTCGGCTTCAACGCCATGGCTTGGCCGAAGGCAGCGGTGCGGCCGCCGATCGAGCCGGCGCCGTCAATCACCTTGACCTCCCAGCCGATCGCCTTGGCTGCTTCCTCGACGCCGTTGGTGACGCCCAGGATGCCGCCGTTCTTGAGGTCGCCGGCGAGCACGACGATCGTCTTGCCTTGCTGCGCCTTCGGACCGGTGGTCGGGCCATCCCAGGCCGTGACCTTCTGCGCATATTTCTGGACGACCGCCATGGCGTCGGCTGTGGCGTCCGCCCGTGCCTGGCCGGCGAACAGGACAGGAGCAGCGATTGTCATGGCCATCAAGGCTACGGATGATTTCAGGAATGTTCTGCGTTGCATGTTGGTACCTCCCTTGGTTTCTAGAAATTGCATGATCTTTCAAACTCGGCTTTCGATTGGAGTTGGCGACATGTCACCGGCTGATGTCGCCCGCCACCGGACCAACACCGGCCGGATGTGCGTTGACGTAGATGGCGTAGAGGGATGTCTGAGCGGTGATGTAGAGGCGGTTGCGCTTGGGACCGCCGAAACAGACATTGGAAACGAGCTCGGGAACCAGGATACGGCCGATCAGGGTTCCGTCCGGTGCATGGACGCGCACCGAGTCGGCGCTGGAGGCCCAGATGTTGCCGTCGCGACCGACGCGAAAACCATCGAAGAGGCCAGCCCCGCACTCGGCGAAGATGCCGCCTGCACGCGCCGACCGGCCATCGACGGCAAGGTCATAGGCCTTGATCGCGCGCGGCAGGCCGGGCACATGGCTGGCGCCGCTCTCCGAGACATAGAGGATCGTCTCGTCGGGCGAAAAAGCCAGGCCGTTCGGCTGCACCATGTCGGTGACAACGGCGCTCACCTCACCCGAAAGCTCGTCGAACCGGTAGACATGGGAGCCGCCGATCTCCGCTCTGGCGATCTTGCCCTCGTAGTGGCTTTCGATGCCGTAGACCGGGTCGGTGAACCAGATCGTACCGTCGGATTTGACCACCACGTCATTGGGTGAATTGAACCGCTTGCCTGCAACGGTTTCGACAAGCGCCTTCCAACGCCCGTCATGCTCGAGCCGGGAGACACGGCGCCCGCCATGCTCGCAAGCAACGACGCGGCCTTCGCGGTCGAGGGTGTGGCCGTTCTGATTGTTGCAGTGCGTTTCGAAGACACTTACCGAGCCGTCGCCTTCGTCGTAGCGCAGCAGCCGATCGTTCGGGATGTCCGACC
Organism: Mesorhizobium sp. M1227; assembly: GCF_040318315.1. Classification (NCBI taxonomy): domain Bacteria; kingdom Pseudomonadati; phylum Pseudomonadota; class Alphaproteobacteria; order Hyphomicrobiales; family Phyllobacteriaceae; genus Mesorhizobium; species Mesorhizobium sp. M1227. Next base: position 13,587 of record NZ_JAMYLZ010000042.1, on the reverse strand, counting down.
ACAGCAAATGCCTTGCGGCGGGGACATACACCGGTCCTTCCGCCCAACGGCTACCGGTCCATAGCCGTTCGAGCTTGGCATGCCCGATCATCAGCTTGCCGAACCGATCGTCGAGAATCTCGTAGTCGCTCATCCCAGGTCCCCGAGGCCCGACGTCACTTCGAGCGCTGCGCGACGGTCTTGGTCCTGGCTCTTTGCGCCGCGCCGCGCTTGCGCTGGGCGTAGCCGGCAATGCCTATGGCGACGAGCAGCGTCACGCCATTGAACAATGGCTCGACGAAGAACGAGCCGCCGAACTGCTGAATGCCGGAAATGCCGACCGCAAGGATGATGACGCCGGTCATCGTGCCCCAGACATTGACACGCCCGGGTTTGATCGTGGTCGAGCCAAGAAAGGCACCGACCAGAGCCGGCAGGAGATACTCCAATCCGACGCTGGCCTGGCCAATACGCAGCTTGGAGGCGAGAAGCACGCCCGTCAGCGCCGTCAGGAACCCCGACGAGATGAACGCCCCGATGACGAAACGGCGCACCGGAATGCCATTGAGAGCAGCCGCCTTCGGGTTGGCGCCGATGGCATAGACATAGCGGCCGATCGGCAGATATTCGAGAATAATCCACAGTGCGACGGCGATGCCCAGCACGTAGAGGCCGGTGATCGGCAGCCCGAACACCATCGTGCCGTTGAGCGCGTAGAAGCCGTTGGGCAAAACGCCGACAACCTGCCGGCCGCCAGTGTGCCAAAGCGCCAAGGAATAGAGCACGGTGCCGGTGCCCAGCGTGGCGATGAAAGAGTCGATGCGGGCGACTTCGACCAGCAGGCCGTTGAGGAAGCCGGTCGCGGCGCCGAGAACCAGCACAATCATCACTGCCAGCGGCCACGGAATGCCGAACATGGTTTGCAGACTGATGGCCAGGATGTGCCACAGCACAATTCCGTAGCCGACGGTGAGGTCGATCCGTCCCGACGCCATCGGGATCATCGCCGCCAGCGACAACAGCGCAATAATCGCCTTGTCGGAGATGATCGAGCGCAGGTTAAGCAGCGTCGGGAACGTGTTCGGCAGCAGGATCGAGAACAAAAGGATCAGCAACACCGTCAGGATCACCAGCCCGTAGACCGGTAGCAGCCGGATGACCTTCTGCCCCATGGACAAATCAGCCATCTCGCCGCGGGTCGGTTCGAGGGCGCTGGATTCGATCGATTGCATGAGTTCGCTCCCAGAAAGATCAGGCGGCTTCGGAAGCCGATGCCGCGGTGATCACGGCGGATGTGGTGAGGTCTTTGCCGGTGAGTTCGCGAACGATCTGTCCTCGCGAAAACACCAAAGCGCGGTGGCAGATGTGGGCAATCTCCTCGAAATCGGTCGACACCACGACGACGGCGAGGCCGGCTTCAAGCGCGCGGCCGATCAGCCGGTAGACCTCAGCCTTGGCGCCGACATCGACGCCGGCCGTCGGATCCTCGGCGATCAGCAACGTACGCCCGGTGTGCAGCCAGCGCCCGACGACCACCTTCTGCTGATTGCCGCCAGAAAGGGCTTCGATCGGCAGATTCGGGTCGTTGGGGCGCAGCCCGACGGAACTGCCGATCGCCTGCGCTAGCGCAGCCTCTTTATGAGGCGCGAGGAAGGAAAACAGGCCGCGCTTGCCGGCGCCGGGATTGAGGAAACTGTTCTCACGGATCGACAAGGATCCAGCGATTGATTCTTCGGTCCTGTCACGCGCGATCAGGCCGATGCCGGACGACATCGCCGCGATCGGGCTGGACAGGTCCGGCACAGCCCCGCGGATCGTCACCGTGCCGGAAAAGGCCTGGCAGCCAAACAGCGCCCGGCCAACCAGTTCCTGCCCGGCGCCGCGCAGGCCGACCAGGCCGAGCAACTCACCCTTGCGAACGTCGAAAGACACCGGGCCGGCACCGGCGCAGACAAGGTCGCGCACGGCGCAGATCGTCTCGCCGGCCTGCGTCTCTGCCTTGCTGAAAACCTGGCTGACCGGACGGCCGACGATCATCTCGACCAGTTCGTCCGGTTTCGTATCGGCGACCTTCTTCTGGCCGACCAGCCTGCCGTCGCGCAGCACGGCGACGCGATCGGCGATGCGGAAAATTTCATCCAGGCGATGCGAGACATAGATCATGCCGACGCCGCGTTGCTTGAGCGGACGGATGGCGTCGAACAGCCGCTCGACCTCGTCGGCGGGAAGACTGGCCGTCGGCTCGTCGAGCACCAGCACATCGGCCTCGGTAGCCAAGGCGCGAGCGATGGCGACCAGCGATTTTTCGGTGCGCGTCAGATCTTGAACGCGTGTCGTCGGGTCGAAGTCACAGCCGACCAGCTTTAACGCCTCATGCGCCCTCGCCTCGGTCGATCGCCAGTCGATCAGCCCGGAGCGCAGCGAAAAGCCTTGGGCCAAGCCGACATTCTCGCCGACCGTCATCCCTTCGATGAGACCGAGATCCTGGTGAATGAAGGCGACGGGCTGGCGCTGGTTCGGCCGCGGCGGGCGATGATGGTAGGGCTCGCCGCGAAACAGGATTTGGCCGCCATCCGGCCGATAGATGCCGGCGAGCGTCTTTATCAGCGTCGACTTGCCGGCGCCATTCTCGCCGAGCAGCGCCAGGATCTCGCCCTTGTGCAGATCAAGCGTCACGTCGGAGAGCGCGCGGGTGCCGCCGAACTCCTTGGTAATTGACTTGAACTCGATCAGTTTTTGCTCGGTCACAATGCGTTCCTCCCGAGATAAAACTATGTTATCGATAACATTTCTAAGCGTCAAGCATCAAAGAAAATATGGCCAACGGATCAGTTGGTCTTGCCGTCGAGCAGACGCATCATTTCGGCCGAATCCCTTGGCCCCAGTCCTGCGGTGCAGAGCAGGCGATGGATCTCGACCACCTGCCCGGTCATCGGCATCGGCGTCTTGGTTTTGAGGGCAAAGGATTGCAGCGAATCCAGGTCCTTCAGCATGTTGTCGATGCGGCCGGTCGGCGAAAAATCGCGGGCAGCGAATTTTGCCATGAACTCCTGCATGATGCTGGAATCGGCCCGCCCGCCCTTGAGTGCCGCCGGAATTGCCTTCGGATCGACGCCGCCGGCTTCGGCAAGCTTCACCGCTTCGGCGACGGCCTGGAACAGAACTGCGCAGAAAAGCTGGTTGATCAGCTTGGTGGTCTGCCCTGCCCCGCTCGGCCCCATCAGCGTGTAGTTGGCGCAGAGATGCCGCATCACCGTGCGGGCTTGTTCGAAATCAGCCGCCTCGCCGCCCGCCATGACGGTCAGTCGGCCGGCCAGCGCGCCGGGAACGCCGCCCGAAAGCGGGCAGTCGAGCCATTTCATGCCGGTCTCGGCAGACAGCTTCCTGGCCATCTGCGCGGTGTCGACGGGATCGATCGAAGACATGTCGATCAGCAGCTTTTCGGGCGACGCAGCGGCCGCGACACCGGCATCGCCGAACACCACGGAACGCACGATGTCGGCATGGTTCAGACTGAGGATGACGAAGCTGCTCGTCCGCGTTGCTTCGGCAACAGACGCGACGGCAACCGCACCCTTTGCAGTCAGCGCGGCGACCTTGGCCTTGTCCAGATCGAATACCGTCACGGCTTGCCCAGTCTCGATCAGACGGGTGGCGATCGCCGACCCCATGATGCCGGCGCCGACAACGGCGACTTTTGCTGGTTGCGTCATCTCAACGTGCCTTTTTCTTTGATCCTGGCGGGGGCGACCCCAAATGCACCCAGACCCTCCAACACTCTATCGGCGATCGTGTCCACAGGCGCGTCGATGTCCACTGTGACCACCAGCGGTTCGTCGCCTGGATTTTCCAGTGTGGCGAACTGGCTGTTAAGCAGAGCGGGTGGAAAGAAGTGGCCGCCGCGCTCGGCGAGCCTGGCTTGCAGCACCGCACGTGACCCGTGCAAAAATACGAAAAGCACCGGCCCGCTAGCACCATGGCGAAGGCGATCGCGATAGGACTTCTTCAGCGCCGAGCAACTCGCGACGAGCCCACGTCCTTCTTGATGTGCATGGCGCAAGGCTGCGCCCAACAGGTCCAGCCAAGGCCAACGATCCTCGTCGGTAAGCGGAATGCCCGCCGACATTTTTTCGACATTGCCACGCGGGTGCAGCACGTCGCCTTCGACAAAAGCAAGCCCTAGACGAGCCGCGATAGCGACGCCAATGCTGGTCTTGCCGCAGCCGCTGACACCCATCACAACGATGGGCCAGGACTTAGAGGCAGGTTGTGATGCCGCCATCGACATAGAGCGTGTGTCCATTGACAAAGGATGAGGCCGGTCCAGCTAGAAAGATCGCCGCGCCGACCAGTTCGCCGACATCGCCCCAACGACCCGCCGGTGTTCGGTTGGTCAGCCAGGCTGAAAACTCGGGATTGTCGACCAGCGCCTGGTTGAGCGGCGTCTTGAAGTAACCCGGCGCAATGGAATTGATCTGCAAGCCATGCTTCGCCCAATCGGCACACATGCCGCGCGTCAGGTTGCGCACAGCGCCTTTCGTGGCCGTATAGGGCGCGATGTTCGTCCGTGCCAGTTCGCTTTGCACCGAGGCGATATTGACGATCTTGCCGCGCTGCCGCGGGATCATGTGCCGCGCCACCGCTTGCCCGACGAAGAACACGCTGGAGATGTTGGTGCGCAAGAGTTCCTCCCATTTGTCAGCGGGGAAATCCTCGAGCGGCATTCGGAACTGCATGCCGGCATTGTTGATAAGGACATCGATGGCGCCGATCGTCGCCTCGATCTGCGCGACGCCGTTCGCCACCGCAGCATGATCGGTGACGTCGAAGACGGCGCTATGGACCTTGTGTCCCTTCGCTGTCAGTGAATCCGCAGCCGTTTTCATTTTTTCGGCGCTGCGTCCGTTGAGCACGATTTCGGCGCCGTGCTGCGCCAACCCCTCGGCCAGCGCCAGGCCGATCCCTTGCCCCGAGCCGGTGACCAGCGCCCGCATGCCGTTCAAATCAAACAACGAACTGCCCAAACGCTCCTCCCGAGCAAGCTTTCCTGAAGCGGCCGCGATTTCCATCACCCCGCCGCCAGTCGCTATTGACATGAATGTTATCGATAACATAGTCAATGGGAAAAATGGACTCGCACAGGAGATGATGCCGTGACCGACATTTTGATGACAGGTCCCTATCCGGATTGGGACATGGCAGATCTTGAGGCGAAGTATCGCGTCCACAAACTTTGGCAGTCCGAGGACAAGGACGCGTTGCTCTCAAGCCACGCCGGCGCGATCCGCGCCATCGCTACGCGCGGCGAGCTTGGCGCAAGTGCTGCGCTGATGGGAAAGCTGCCGCAGCTCGAGATCGTTTCCTGCTACGGCGTGGGCACCGACGCCATCGACCTTGCCTATGCCAGGGCGAACGGCATTCGTGTCACCAATACACCAGATGTGCTGACCGAGGACGTAGCCGATATCGGCATCGGGCTGCTGCTCGCCGTGGCGCGAAAAATCCCGCAGGCCGACGCCTACGTACGCGATGGAAGCTGGCGCAAGGGCAATATGGGGCTGGTCACGCGTGTCTGTGGAAAAAGGCTGGGCATTGTCGGCATGGGCCGCGTCGGTGCGGCGGTGGCGAAGCGCGCCGCTGCATTCGACTGCACGATTTCCTATTTCGACAACCGCAAGCGCGACGATCTTCCTTATGCTTTTGTCGGCGATCTGGTCGAACTGGCGCGCGACAGCGAATTTCTGATCGTAACGCTCGCCGGCGGCGAAAGCACAAAACACATGATTAATGCGTCGATCCTGGCAGCGCTCGGAGCAGACGGTATCGTCATAAATATTTCGCGCGGCAGCACGATCGACGAGACCGCGTTGCTCGCGGCCCTGGAATCCAGTGCCATCAAGGGTGCCGGGCTCGACGTGTTCTGGAACGAGCCAACCATCGACGAGCGCTTCCTGAAGCTTACCAACGTCGTGCTGCAACCGCACCACGCCAGCGGCACGGTGGAGACCCGCAAGGCCATGGGTCAGCTCGTTCGCGATAATCTCGCGGCCCATTTCGGCGGACAGACCTTGCTGACACCGGTCGTCTGAGAAGGGATCACATCATGAAGTCGATCGTCATCCACGCGGCAAAAGACCTGCGGATCGAGGAGACCGATCCGGGCTCCCCTGGCGCCGGACAGGTCGAGATCGCGGTCGAGGCTGGCGGCATCTGCGGCTCGGACCTGCATTATTACAACCATGCCGGCTTCGGCGCGATCCGCCTTCGTGAACCCATGATTCTTGGCCATGAGGTTGCGGGCACGGTGCGGGCCCTCGGCGACGGCATCTCCACACTTGCGGTCGGCGATCGCGTGGCGATCTCGCCCAGCCGGCCCTGCAATGCCTGTCGCTACTGCCTGCAAGGCATGCAGAACCAGTGCCTCGACATGCGCTTCTATGGCAGCGCCATGCCGATGCCGCACATCCAGGGGGCGTTCCGCCAGCGCCTGGTCGCCGAGGCGTGGCAGTGCCACAGAATAGCCGACCACATCTCCATCAACGAAGCCGCTTTCGCCGAGCCCTTCGCGGTGACGCTGCATGCCATGAACCGCGCTGGCTCGCTGCTCGGCAAGCGGGTTCTGGTCACCGGCTGCGGGCCGATCGGCGCGCTTTGCATCCTCGCCGCACGAGCCCACGGCGCGCGCGAGATCGTCGCCACCGATGTCATGGACGGCGTGCTGGCGAAGGCCCTGGAGATCGGTGCCGACCGGACGATCAATGTCGCGACAAACAGCGAAGAGCTCGCCGCCTATAATGTCGACAAGGGTAGTTTCGACGTGATGTTCGAGGCCTCCGGCAATGAACGCGCGGTGCGTGCAGGGCTCGATGTCCTGAAGCCGCGCGGCGTGCTCGTGCAGCTCGGTCTCGGCGGCGATCTGTCGATCCCGCAGAACCTCGTCGTCGCCAAAGAGATCGAGATGCGGGGCACTTTCCGTTTCCACGAGGAGTTTGCGATCGCCGTCGACCTGATCAATCGCCGCCGGGTGGATGTCAAACCGCTACTGACGGGCATCTATCCTCTCGACGAGGCGGTCGCGGCTTTCGACATCGCCGGTGACCGAAACAAATCCATGAAGGTTCAGATAGCGTTCTGAAGATCCTTCGGTTGCGCTGGAGGCGCATCGGCACATCGCATTAAATCACGTCGGCGCCAACCGCCGCCAAGGCGGCGTGTGCCACATCGAACTCCTGCTCGCCGGTTCCGACCCGACGCCGATGCCGCCCGCAAGGCGTCTGCCGAAGCGGATCGGCAAGCCCCCGGGCAAATTGGTCACGTCGCCCTGCGATGCGATACCGGCTGAGAGCGCCACTTCGAACGCCATGCCGCCAGTAGCGGCGTTTATTGACGCCGCGGTGCACGCCTTCGCCTGCGCCGTACGCATGCTGAGGAACCGCGCGCCATCCATGCGCAGGCTGGCGAGGACTTCGCCGCTCGCATCGACGACCACGAGACATTGCGGCACGCCCATCGTGACGGCGCGCGCTGCTCCGGCTGCAACGGCTTTCAAAGCACCGTCATGCGTGAGGGTGATGGTCTCGCGAAACATCGCTGCTGGGCTGCCCTTCGCTGCGTTTGAATCGATGCAGGAACTCAGGTGCTTTCGCGCTCGACGACGCGATAGCTTGTGAGGACGATTTCTTCGCCGTGTCGTTTCTCGTCGCCTCGGATCACCTGGATCAATCTGCGGGCGGCCTGTTGCCCGATGCCGTAGCAGTCGACATTCACGGTGGTGATGCCGGGATGGCAAAAGGCGGCTACCTCGTAGTCGCCGAAGCCGGCAATGGCGATGTCCTGCGGGATCCGCATGCCCCGGCGCTTGCATTCCATCAGTGCGCCGAAGGCCGAAAGGTCCGAAACGCAGAGTACGGCTTGCGTGTCCGGCCAGCGCTCCAGCATGCTGACGACGGCCTGGCCTCCCTGCTCGATGGATATCGGCGGCACGCCAAAGGAAACGAGGCGCCCGGTTGGCAGGCCGAGCTCCTCAATGGCTCTGACAAAGCCTTCGCGCCGTTGGCTGCCGCGCGTGTCCCGCGAGGTCGTGCCACCGATGTAACCGAATTTATTGTAGCCTTTTCTGGCCAGCGTCTTGACGAGAAGTCCCATCGCCTCTTCATTGGAGAATCCGACCACCTGATCGATGGGTTTCGCCGGCAACTCCCAGGTTTCGACTACAGGGATGCCCGCGTTTTTAAGAAGCCGGCGGGCGCGCTCCGTATGGGCGCCGCCGGTCAGAATGATGCCTTCGGGCCGCCGACGGAGCATCGCTTCGATCAGCTTTTGCTCCTTCTCGACCGTATAGTCGGTGTAGCCGAGCAGAAGCTGGAGTCCCGTGCTCTCCAGTTCATCCGTTATGCCGCGCGCCGTATCGGCGAAGTTGGAATTGTTGAGTGATGGAACCATCGCGGCAACAAATCCAGTCTTGCGCGAGGACAGGCTGCCGGCCGATTGGTCGAGCACGTAGCCGAGGTCGTTGACCGCGACCATGATCTTTTCCCGCGTCGCCTTGGAAACGAGGCTGCCCTCTTTCAGGGCGCGTGAAACCGTCATGGTGGACACACCTGCCCGCCGCGCCACGTCGACCATCGTCGGGGCGTGGCTCTCGCCCGGTCTCGATGAGGCGGCCTTGGCCATCATGCCGCTCCACCAGCCGGCAGCGATGTGCCCAAGCAAAACGCTGGACACTCGGGCACAAGCTCTCTGCGGCGTCCGGCATCGCTCATGAACCACCCGTTGGAATCAACTTCACGCAAGGCATGTTATCGATACCATATCAAAAGACAACAGCCACATACGGCCCAAGCGTAAACATGGTCATGAGCACCGGTTTGGGCCGCGATCACACTTTGGCTCTCCTGCCGACGACGATTGCCGAATGAGGTCCGCCCGACAGGACCGGACACCGTTTCTTCGATGCCTGCCGGGCGTGGGTGCGCCAGCTCTGTCAGCCAGCCCATAGCGAGCAAGTCGACGGTGTAGGCGACGGGATCAGGAGCAGCAGGGCAGGAATGCCCGCCATTGGGATGCCGGCACCACACGATAGACCGCCTTCATGTAGTTGGCGCTCCCGAGCAGATAGATCGCCGGTCCGCCAGTGAGGATCAGGACTTAGGTTAGGCCGTCTTGAGCGGATCATGGGAATGCGCCAGCACCAGATCGTTGCCGACGGCGGCGGCGATGACCCCGCCGACCAGGATCCCGTGGGCATAACGAAGCCTATCTGCCGAATTATCCGAGCAGCCGGCGCACCATGCTCAGCCGTCGAACACATTGGGCTGATCTGTCCCCTGCCACCAATGAATCAGGGCGATCCGGTTCTTCGCCTTCGAAATCCGGAACAGCCGTTCGAGCAAGGTCTTCACCGTCGCCGGCGAGATATCGAGATCCTTGGCGATCTATTTGTTGGTCATGCCTTTGTTGACCAGCATCATGATCTCGGCCTGTCGCGGAGAAAGCCTGGGCGGCATGGGCGAACCTTCGAGCACCGCCGCGAGCCGCCGGCGTCTTCCGCACCCTTGCCCTTGGGCTTCCTGGCCTCGGGCATGCGGAAGTGGACCGTCTTCACCTTGCCCTCGCGGTCAAGATACATCGCTGTGTGGTCCGACTTCTTGGGCGTACTGTAGACGCGTTCGGCCTTGGGCGGCAGCTTCACCTCGCCCCAATTGTTGGTCTCCACGATGACGCCCTTCTTGGGCAGGTTCTGCGTCATCCACTCCTGCTAGGCCCCCAGGAAGGCGTCCACGTCGGTGGTGTAGCGGCTGTCCTGGTCGGCCGGGGCGAACAGATCCTCGACCCAGGCGATGCCATAGGCCTCTCGCAGATCGTCGCCGAAGCTGGCGTCGCGCGCATACATGCGGGTCTTGGCGAGGCCGTTGGCGACAGCCCACCACGAGACCTGGGGATCGCCCTTGGTCGGCTTATGTGCCTTCCAGACCTCCTTCTGCTCCTCGAGCGAGGCGGCCGCGATGGTGCGGAGCTGGCGCTCGTCGGGCATGTCGCCCTTGGCCATATGATCCAGCATCGCCGGCAGCACATTGGCGAGCAGGCGCAGCTTCTTGATCTGGCGCACCGACTGGGCGAGCGCGATGCCGATCGCCTCTTCGGTCCAGCCGAGCGCCACGAGACGCTCGATGGCGCGCCACTGGTCAACGGGGTTAAGCTGCTCATGCGCGATCGTGGTGACCAGCGAACGCATGGCGCCGCCATCCTCGGCGCAGGGAACGACGAGAACGGCGACTTCCTCGAGGCCGGCGGTAATCGCCTGCTTGACGCGACGGTGGCCCTCGTCGATGACGAAGCCGTTGCCGCCATCGGTTTCTGCGGCGACGACGGGCGGCTGCACGATGCCAACAGCCTTGATCGTCGCCAGCAGCAGCGCGTCGGCCTGCGGGCTGGACTTGGAACGGCGCGCCTTGTCGGGATTGTCCTTGAGCGAGCGCGGATCAACGAATTTCAGTTCCATGGGAATTCTCCTTGGAGGGTTGCAGACGCGGCCTTTCACCGGTCCTTTCTCGTCTTCCTTCCGAAGACATCCCCCTGCCCGCGGAGCCGGCGGGCCGGTGCAACTGCCTGGTGAGCATCCCTGCCCGGCAGGACAAGCGGGGCTTTCAGCCCTGCGCCGGAGGACGCGGCCGGGATTGCGAGGCTGGCGGTTGAGCGTCAGCGCCACCGGTCTGGCCGATCAGCGAGGGGGTTTTCCTTGCCTCCATTTCCTCTCCCTATGCTGTCCAAATCTGCTGGGCGGAGCGCTCACGCCTGACGGAGCTTGAAATCGGCGTATATTATGGCAATATACATCGATGATCGAATGGGAACGGATTGCCGGCTTCGACTGGGATGCGGGCAATGCCCGCAAGAGCATCGACAAGCACGACGTCAGCCAGGCCGAGGCGGAACAGGTGTTCTTCAACGAGCCGTTGCTGACCGTTCCCTACGCAAAGCACAGCGCCATCGAGCAACGAATTCATGCTCTCGGGCGCACCGATGATGGAAGGCTGCTGCACATCACCTTCACGCTTCGGGACAAGGAGACCAAGATCCGGGTGATTTCCGCCCGGGATATGAGCCGCAAGGAGCGAGGCTACTATGACCAAGACAGCTAAGCCGGTTCCGACCTTTGCATCGGAGGCCGAGGAGCGCGCCTTCTGGGAGTCCAACGACTCCAGTGAGCATGTCGATTGGAGCAAGGCAGAGCGGGTCCGCCTGCCCAACCTCAAGCCGTCGTCGACCTCGATCTCGTTGCGGCTGCCCAATAGCCTGCTCGAACGGATCAAGGTCGCGGCGAACAAGCGCGACGTGCCCTATCAGTCCCTTATCAAGACCTGGCTGTCCGAGAAAATTGACGCCTCTCGAGGCTAAGGAGGCCGGCCTTAAGCCGCCTCTACCTCTCCCGATAACGAGCGGCAATGCCGATCTTGACAGGATGACGAGCGGGGGCTTCTTCCGCGACAGCGTTACGCTGGTCAGCGGCGCGACCGGCACCGGCAAGACGCTGCTGGTGACCAATTTCCTGGCCGGTGGCGTCGCGGCCGGCGAACGCTCCTTACTGGTTGGCTACGAAGAAAGCCGCGGTCAGCTCATTCGCAACGCGCGCAGTTGGGGTGTCGATTTCGAGACGATGGAAGCGGAAGGCGGGCTCAAGGTCGTCTGTCTCTATCCGGAGGCGCAAAGCCTTCCCGACCATCTGCTGATGATCCGTCAATTGGTCGAGGAATTCAAACCGGATCGGCTTGCCATCGACAGCCTTTCCGCGCTCGAACGCATTGCGCCGGAGACCGGCTTTCGCGAGTTCCTGATCAGCCTCACATCCTTCGTCAAGAAACGGGAAATCGCTGGACTTTGCACCGCCACGGACAAGTCGCTGGTCGGCGGCCATTCGGCGAGCGAACAGCACATCTCGACGCTGACCGACTCCTTCATCCTTTTGCGCTACATTCAGAAAGCACAGTTCATGTATCGCGGCCTCATGGTGCTGAAGATGCGCGGCAGCGAACACGACAAGCAGATCAGACGCTTCACGATCGATGGCGGCGGAATGCATCTCGGCCAGCCGATAGAGGGCGCGCCGGATGTCTTCGGCGGTTCCGCGACGAACGATTCGTCATAGTCATACCTGTGAGGAGGCCAGAACGATGACGCGGAGCGCGGCGGAAATTTCCGACCTGACCGATGATCCGCAGCTGACCAGCATCAGCCAGCTCAGTTTCCGTCTCCTGATCGAGAACACGGCCGACGGTGTCCTCGTCGTCGATCTTTCGGGAGCGGTTCTCTACGCGAATCCGGCCGCGGCCCGCATTTTCGGGCATCCGCTCGAAGAGCTTCTTCATGTTCCCCTCGGGCGGCCCGTCGTCTCGGGAGAAACCGCAGAAATCACCGTGGCCCGTCCGGGCAGCAAGGCGGCCGAGGTCGAGATGCGCGTCGTCGAGGTGACCTGGGATGGCAAACCTGCCCTGCTCGCCAGCCTTCGCGACGTGTCCGCGCGCCCCGCGCAGGAAGAACGCCAGTTGCAGTCGCAAAAACTCGAAGCCATCGGTCGCATCGCAGCCGGCATCGTTCATGGCTTCAACAATCTGATCGCCTCTTCGAATCCGGCCTCCGGCAGTTGGCAAAGCAGCTTGCGGAGAATCCCGCCGATCCGAAAATCGGTACGCTGATCGAGGAGATGCTGAAGCGCACGCGAAATGGCGGCGCGCTGACGCAGCAGTTGCTCGCCTTCTCCCGGCGTCAGTTCCTGGAGCCCGAAAAGGTCGATCTCAACCAACATATTGGATCGCTCACCGCTCTGCTGGAGCGGACCTTCGGCCGCGACATCAGGATCGAGCGTCATCTCGATCCAGCGCTCGGTCCGGTTCTCATCGACGCCAATCAGCTCGACGTCGCCATTCTCAACCTGGCGGTCAACGCCAGGCATGCAATGACAGACTACGGCAGGTTCACGATCGAGACGAGTGACGCGCCTGACGATCTGATCTGAAAGGATTGGCGGCGTTGTTCGTTCGCTTGACGCTGAGCGACACCGGCCACGGCATGGACAAGCAAGTTCTCGCCTAGGTCTTCGAGCCCTTCTTCACGACAAAAAGCAATGGCGAGGGAACAGGGCTCGGACTCAGCCGAGTCTACGGCTTCGTCAAACAGTCCGGCGGGCACATCCGCATCGATAGCCAGGTGGGCAAAGGGACCAGCGTGCATTGTTCCAATGTTTGCTCACGCTGTGATGCCAACAGGGCAAGCTCTTGCGGCAGGGTGCCGCAAGGTCGCGACGAATGAACGCCGGCCCCAGTTCAACCCGCGCGACGTCGTTCAAAGCTGGGGGGATCGATCTCCATCAAGCGGTCTGCGGCCTCGACCGCAGTTCGTATCCTGCTGCACAGCGCGAGATTTTCGGCCAGCATCTCTTCAGTGCGTTGAAGCGCGAGCTCGGTCCGGTGGATGCGCTGCCTGGCATTGGCAACTTCCGATGTCAAAATATCGGCCGCCATCCCGTGGCCGTGGGGTTCCATAGTGTCCATGGGTTTCTAATACATGGGGGGCGATATCGTTCCCTGATGTCGGGCGAAACGGCGGGCCGCA
>NZ_JAMYLZ010000041.1:0-52181 GCF_040318315.1 Mesorhizobium sp. M1227 | reverse complement strand
GCTCCGCAGCGTCGACACCATGCAGCTGAAAAACACTCTTGGACGTATCCATGCCAATACGGATAAGGTGTTCCACGGACGGCTCCCTTGTTTGAGATCTCAACGAACTCATTCTGGCACATCCGATGCCGTCGGGCGCCGTCCACCCCATCATGCCGCGCCCTTGAGGCGTTGCAAGGGTGCAGAATGCTGCTCCGCCGCATTATTCGGCCAAGGTCACGGAATGGGTCCCAGGGTCTCCGCGACGGAGCTTCGCTCCTGCTCCGCCCTAGGACGACGAAGTTGAGAGCCTTCCTCGAATATTTTAAGAAAATTTGCGTCTGATTCTACAGGTTTAACCGACCGGTAACATTAACGCGCTTTAATCACACTCAGTTGTACCGGGTCTGTGCGGGTTAGTGCGATGCAATTCAGTGTTTTGAAGGCAAACGGACGCAATCTGGCGCGTGGCTGCGCCGTCCTCATGATCGCAGGCGCTGCGACGGGGTGTAGTTCCCAGGTGGCGCGGTTCAACAGCGTCGATGACGTGTTCACCGCCTCGACCAACAACCAGCGCGCCATCATCGACAAGCAGGATGCTGCCCAGCCCTATCCGGGCGATGTTGCGGCCGCGCCGATCGACGGCAGCCACACCCAGTCGGTCAGCCGCTCAAGCCTCGAACCGGTTACGGCGCAGCAGTTGCCACCGCCGGCTCCCGCCCTGGCACCCGCCGCCCGCCCGGTGCGTACCGCTGCCGCGCCGGCGATGGCGCCTGCCGCTCCTCGTGTCGACAGGACGGCAACCGGCACCGTCGCTCCGGCGGCAAGGCCGTTCAAGAACGCCGAGCCCGACGCGCCGCGCATGGCGACGGCCGCCGGCGCACCGCATGCAACCGAGATCGTCGTCAAGGACGGCGAGACCATTTCCGGCCTGTCGCGGCGCTACGGCGTGCCGGCCGATGCCATCATGAAAGTCAACGGGCTGAGCGCGACCAAGGGGCTGAAGACCGGCCAGAAGCTCGTCATCCCGGCCTATGCGTATTCGAGCAACGGCGCCACGCCGAAAGTCGCCGACGCCAAGCCCGCGAACGGCACCAGGCACGACCAGCCGGCCGACGCGCCGGAGAAGGTGGCCGTGCTGCCGCAGCAACCGAAGCTCAGGGAAGGCAAGTCTGCCGCGCAGGTGGACGCCTCGGCTGCCGCGAGCCAGCCGAAGGATGGAAAGGCCGCGCCCAAAGTGGCTTCGGCGACGGCCAAGCCAGCCGGTGCCGGCGGCACCTACACGGTTCAGCAAGGCGATACGCTGTCGGCCATCGCCAGAAAGACCGGCGTCGGCGTCGTCGCGTTGAAGCAGGCGAACGGCATGCAGGATGGACTGCTCAAGATCGGCCAGACCCTGAAAGTGCCGGCAGGCGGAACCGCTGTTGTCGCCGGTGCGAAGCCGGCAAAGGTCGATCCGGTGACGACGGCCACCACCCAGCCGCCTGCCAAGGCCACGCCGACGCAGACGCTCGCCTCCTACACGCCGCCAAAGAAGGACGCGAAAGTCATCCAGCAGGCCGAGGACGACGATGCGGTGGCGCCGGACGCAACGGGCATCGGCAAGATGCGCTGGCCGGTGCGCGGCCGCGTGATCTCAAGCTTCGGCGGCGGCAAGGACGGCGTCGACATTGCCGTGCCCGAGGGGACGCCGGTCAAGGCAGCTGAAAACGGCGTCGTCATCTATGCCGGTGACGGCCTCAAGGAATTCGGCAACACGGTGCTGGTACGGCACGAAAACGGTCTGGTCACCGTCTACGGCCACACCAGCTCGATCGAGGTGCAGCGCGGCCAGAAGGTCAAGCGCGGCCAGGAAATCGCCCTGTCCGGCATGAGCGGCACCACCGACTCGCCGAAACTGCATTTCGAAGTGCGCAAGAACTCGGCGCCGGTCGATCCTTCGACCTATCTCGAATAGACGACGAAAGCGATTTGCGGGCCACCTGACCTTCAGCCCGGCGAGGAAGTCCGCTCCGCAAGGTGCGGGCTTCTTCTGTTGTTAGTCGTTGAGCGGCTAATCCTTGAGCGGCTTGCCGAGCCGGCCTGCCAGATCCTGGGTGAACTGCCAGGCGACGCGGCCCGAACGGCTGCCGCGCGTCGTCGCCCATTCCAGCGCCTCGGCGCGCAGCGTCTCGGGATCGATGGCGAGATCGTGATGGCGGACATAGCCGTCGATCATATCGAGATATTCGTCCTGCGAACATTTGTGGAAGCCAAGCCACAGGCCGAAACGGTCCGACAGCGAAACCTTTTCCTCGACCGCTTCGGACGGATTGATCGCCGTCGAGCGCTCATTGTCGATCATGTCGCGCGGCAACAGATGCCGCCGGTTCGAGGTGGCGTAGAAGATGACGTTGGCCGGGCGGCCCTCGACGCCGCCCTCAAGCGCTGCCTTCAGCGATTTATAGGACGTGTCGTCATGGTCGAATGACAGGTCGTCGCAGAACAGGATGAAGCGGAAGGGTGCTGCCTTCAGCAGGCCCATCAGCTTCGGCAGCGTGTCGATGTCTTCGCGATGGATCTCGATAAGCTTGAGCGGCAGATCGAGCTTGGCCGAAGCGTTGACCGCGGCGTGCACCGCCTTGACCAGCGACGATTTGCCCATGCCGCGCGCGCCCCACAACAGCACGTTGTTGGCGGCATAGCCTGACGCGAAGCGCTCGGTGTTGTCGACCAATATGTCGCGGACGCGGTCGACCCCGCGGATCAGGCCGATGTCGACGCGGTTGACCTTGAGCACCGGCTCCAGATAGCCGGGATCGGCCTGCCAGACGAAGCAATCGGCCTCGCCCAGGTCGGTTTGCGGCACCGGCGGCGGGGCGAGGCGGGCGACCGCCTCGATCAGGCGGTCGAGCTTCTGGCTCAGGGTATCGATGGTGCTGTCGGTCATCTCTTGTCTTTTTTGTCTCGCGTTCAGGATGGTGCGGCAGGCCAACCTACCTGATTTCAGCGGTTTCGAAACTCGTCCCAAGCATTTGTTCGGGCATGATCTTTTGCGGAAACCGAGCGTCGCTTTTGGGGATCACCCTCTAACACGGCTCACCAGGCTGGAAAAGCAGCCGATTTGCCCGGCGGCGCAGTTGCATTGGCAACGTTACCGACTATATTCCGGCCAAATTTGGCGGGGCCGTCAAATTCTCAGAACGGTTAAGGCGGCTGTTTTTAAAATTCAGGAGTACCTCGATGTTCGTGACACCGGCATACGCCCAAGGCATCGGCGGGGACTCGTCCGCAATGTTTATCCAGATCGTGCCGTTTGCTCTGATTTTCGTGATCATGTATTTTCTGATCATCCGGCCGCAGCGCACGCAGCTGAAGAAGCGCGGCGAGATGCTGGCGGCGGTTCGTCGCGGCGATACCGTTGTCACCGGCGGCGGCTTGGTCGGCAAGGTGACCAAGGTGATCGACGATAACGAGCTGGAGATCGACCTTGGCGGCGGCACCAAGGTGACGGCGCTGCGCTCGACGATCGCCGACGTGCGCGTCAAGGGCGAGCCGGTGGCAAATCAGAACGCCAAGAAATAACCGAATTGAAGGCGGAACGCTGCCGCTTGTACGCCTGAACGGATAAGAACTGATGCTTTATTTTTCGCGCTTCAAGATGATCCTGATCTGGCTGGCCGTAGCCGCCACGGTGGTCCTCGCTGCGCCCAATCTTTTCTCGGCAAGCACCTTGGCCCAACTGCCCAGTTGGGTGCCGAAGCGGCAGATGACGCTCGGCCTCGACCTGCAGGGCGGCTCGCACATCCTGCTCAGGATGGATCCGAACGATCTGATCAAGGATCGGCTGGAGACGACGCGCGACGAGATCAGGACGCTGCTGCGCGATGCCAAGATCGGCTATACCGGCCTTGCCGGGTCGGGGCGCACGGTGCAGGTCCGCATCACCGATCCCGCACAGATCGACGCCGCCAAGAACGCATTGAAGCCGTTGACCAATCCGGTGGCGGCCGGCCTGTTCAGCGGCGGCTCCATCCAGGAGATGACCCTGGATGATTCCGAGGCCGGTCAGCTTAAATTCACCGTCACCGATGCCGGCATCAAATACCGTACGTCGACGGCGCTGACCCAGTCGATCGAGGTTGTCAGCCGTCGTGTCAACGAACTGGGAACGACCGAGCCGATCGTGCAGCGGCAAGGCGACGACCGCATCCTTGTGCAGGTGCCTGGTTTGCAGGACCCGCAACGGCTGAAGGAAATTCTCGGCCAGACCGCCAAGCTGACCTTCCAGATGGTCGACCAATCGATGCCGGTGCAGGATGCGCTGAACGGCCGTCCGCCGCCGGGGTCCTCGGTGCTGTATTCGCAGGACGATCCGCCGGTTCCGTATCTGATCGAGAACCGCGTCATCGTTTCGGGTGAAAACCTCGTCGATGCCCAGGCGACGTTCAACTCGCAGACCAATGAGCCGGTGGTTTCGTTCCGCTTCGATTCCAAGGGGGCGCAGCGGTTCGGCCAGGCGACAGCGCAGAATGTCGGCAAGCTGTTTGCCATCATCCTCGACAATCAGGTGATTTCGGCGCCGCGGATCAACGAACCGATCCCTGGCGGTTCCGGCCAGATATCGGGGAATTTCACTGCCGAGAGCGCCAACGATCTCGCCGTGCTGCTGCGCGCCGGCGCCTTGCCGGCGACCCTCACCGTGATCGAGGAGCGCACGGTTGGCCCTGGCCTCGGCCAGGACTCCATCCATGCCGGCAAGGTCGCCGGCATCATCGGCTCGATCCTGGTGGTGGCGTTCATGTTCGTCGCCTACGGTTTCCTCGGCTTCCTCGCCAACATCGCGCTGGCGGTGCATGTCGCGATGATCGTCGGGCTGCTGTCGCTGCTTGGCGCGACGCTGACCTTGCCGGGTATCGCCGGTATCGTGCTGACCATCGGCATGGCGGTCGATTCGAACGTGCTGATCTATGAGCGTATTCGCGAGGAGCGACGTGCCGGCCGCTCGGTGATCCAGGCGATCGATACCGGGTTCAGCAAGGCGCTGGCGACCATCGTCGATTCCAACGTCACTTCGCTGATTGCCACCGTGGTGCTGTTCTACCTCGGCACCGGGCCGGTGAAGGGTTTTGCCGTCACCTATGCCATCGGCATCCTGACCACGGTCTTCACCGCCTTCACCTTCACCCGCCTGCTGGTGTCGATCTGGCTTCGCCGGGCCCGGCCGAAGGAGTTGCCACGGGCGCCGGTGACCTTCATTCCCCCGGGAACGAAAATTCCGTTCATGGGCATCCGCCGCTGGACGTTCACACTGTCGAGCGTGCTTTCGGTGCTGTCGGTCATCGGCTTCATGACCATCGACATCAATTACGGCATCGATTTCAAGGGCGGCTCACTGATCGAGGTGCAGTCCAAGGCCGGCAATGCCGATCTGGCCGACATCCGCGGCAGGCTGACGGAACTCAATATCGGCGAGGTGCAGGTTCAGCAATTCGGCGAGCCAAACGACGTTCTGATCCGCGTCGGTACCCAGGAGGGCGGCGAGAATGCCGAGCAGACCGTCATCGACAAGGTGCGCGGCGAGCTGCAGGACCAGTATGATTTCCGCCGCGTCGAAGTGGTCGGGCCGACGGTCTCGGGCGAGCTTGCCAAGCAAGGCACCATTGCCATGCTGGTCGCGCTGCTCGGCATCCTGATCTATGTCTGGTTCCGCTTCGAATGGCAGTTCGCGGTCGGCGCCATCGTTGCGACCGTTCACGACGTGGTCATGACGATCGGCTTCTTCGTCCTCACCGGCCTCGAATTCAACCAATCGTCGCTGGCGGCGATCCTCACCATCATCGGTTATTCGCTCAACGATACGATTGTCGTCTATGATCGCGTTCGCGAGGATCTGCGAAAATACAAGCGAATGCCGCTGCCGCAATTGCTGAACAACGCCATCAACGAGACGCTGTCGAGGACGACGCTGACCTCGGTGACGACGATCCTGGCGCTGCTGGCGCTGGTGCTGTTCGGCGGCGAGGTGATCCGCTCGTTCACCATGGCCATGCTGTTCGGCGTCGTGTTCGGCACCTATTCGTCGATCTTTATCGCCGCGCCGCTGCTTATCCTGTTCAAGCTGCGACCGCAGGCCACAGCGTCGGACGAGGAAAAGCCGGTGGGCGGCGGCAAAGCCATAGCCACCTGACGGCTTGCCTCAAAAGTGGCCAAGGGCATCGTCATCCGCGAGGCGCATTTCCCCGGCCGCGCACCGATCGAGGCTTACGGCAACGGCGGCTTCCGTTTTGCCGACATGTCGCATCGCGGCTCGCTGCTGTGCCTGCCTTCGGGCATCTATGGCTGGGAGCCGGCCGATCCGCTGGCGCTGACGGCAGCGGATTTCGCCAAGCTGTTTAACGAGGCAGACAAGGTCGAGATCCTGCTGGTCGGCAGCGGCAAGGATCTGAGGCCGTTGCCGGCCGCGCTGCGTGCCGCGCTGAAGGATGCCGGCATTTCCGCCGATCCGATGTCGACCGGGGCGGCTGTGCGGACCTACAATGTGCTGCTGGCTGAAGACCGCGCGGTGGCCGCAGCACTCATCGCCGTCGACTGACGTGGCCGAAAACACCAAACTCGTCATGGAGACGGTGCGCGCCGCTGATCATGACCGCTACCTGACCGCGCTCTACGCGCCCGAAGACAAGCGGGACGCGCTGTTTTCGCTCTATGCCTTCAACGCCGAAATTGCCGGCATACGCGACCGCATCCACGAGGCGCTGCCGGGCGAGGTGCGGCTGCAATGGTGGCGCGACGTCATCGCAGTCGAAGAGGATGGGGCTGAGGTCGGCCATCCCGTGGCGGACGCGCTGAAGGCGACTATTTCCGCCCACCATCTGCCCAAGGCCGCTTTCGAAAACATGCTCGAAGCGCGCATCTTCGATCTCTATGACGACCCGATGCCGTCGCGCACCGACCTCGAAGGCTATTGCGGCGAGACTGCCGCAGCACTTATCCAGCTTGCGGCGATGGTGCTCGATCCGGTCGAAGCACCGCGCTTTGCCGAGCTTGCCGGCAGGGCAGGTTGTGCGCAGGCGATGACCGGTCTGCTGCTTCTGCTGCCGCTACATCGCGAGCGGGGACAGTGCTTTGTGCCGGCCGATATTTTGGCGGCGGCGGGATCCTCGCCGGAAGAATTCGTTACAGGTGACGGCGGGCCGGGCGCGGAACGCGCCGCTGCCGCGATAATCGCGCTGGCACGGGAACATCTTTCCGCCTTCGAGCAGGGGGCGTCCGCTCTACCGGTTTCGCTGCGCCCGGCGTTTCTGCCGCTGGCTCTTTCGGGCGCCTATCTCGACAAAATGGAGCGCGCCCGCCGCTCGCCTGTCAAGGAGGTGGCGCGGCTCTCTGTCTTGCGCCGGCATTGGCTCTTGTTCCGGCGCGCGACGCGGGGCTGGCCGGTCGCATAGAGGCTGCCGCGTAGCCAACCCGACCGTTATTCCGCCGCTTCCGCCCGAAAAGGCAGCCCCAGCCATTCGCGGCAGTCGGCGAGCGCGCGCGATGTCACCGCGTGCCGCTTGGCGACCGTCTTGTCCTTGCCGCGCAGACGCTTGCCTTCGATCTTCGGCGCGTCCACCGGCGGGAACAGGCCGAAATTGACGTTCATCGGCTGGAAGGAGCGCTTTCCCGGCTCATCGTCGGAGACAATATGGCCGCCGGTGATGTGGTTGAGCAAGGCGCCGAAGGCGGTGGTCAAGGGCGGCAGCGACGGCGCATGGCCAAGCCTTTCGGCGGCGGCAAAGCGCCCGGCGAGCAAGCCGATGGCGGCGCTCTCGACGTAGCCCTCGCAGCCGGTGATCTGGCCGGCAAAGCGCAGGCCGGGCCGCGACTTCAACTGCAGCGACGCGTCGAGCAGCGTCGGCGAATTGATGTAGGTGTTGCGGTGCAGGCCGCCTAGGCGGGCAAATTCGGCGTGTTCCAGCCCGGGGATGGTGCGGAATATGCGCACCTGCTCGGCGTGCTTCAGCTTGGTCTGGAAGCCGACCATATTGTAGAGCGTACCCAGCGCGTTGTCCTGCCGGAGCTGGACGACGGCATACGCCTTTACAGACGGATTATGCGCATTGGTCAGCCCCATCGGCTTCATCGGCCCGTAGCGCAATGTCTCGACGCCGCGCTCGGCCATCACCTCGATCGGCAGGCAGCCGTCGAAATAGGGCGTGCCTTCCCATTGCTTGAATTCGGTCTTCTGGCCGTCGACCAGCGCCTGCACGAAGGCAAGGTACTGCTCCTTGTCCATCGGGCAGTTGATGTAATCCTTGCCGGTGCCGCCGGGACCGACCTTGTCGTAGCGCGACTGGAACCAGCAGATATCCATGTCGATCGTGTCGAAATGGACGATCGGCGCGATGGCATCGAAAAAGGCGAGCGCGTCGGCGCCGGTTGCTTCCGCAATCGATTGGGCGAGCGAAGGCGCCGTCAGCGGGCCGGTGGCAACGATCGCCTGGTCCCACTCCGCCGACGGCAGGCCGGGCACTTCCTCGCGACGAATGGTGATGAGCGGGTGCGCTTCGAGCTTTCTGGTGACCGCTTCGGAAAATCCGTCGCGGTCGACGGCCAGCGCACCGCCGGCCGGCACCTGATGGGCGTCGCCGGCGCTCATGATCAGTGAACCAGCCAGCCGCATTTCGGCGTGCAGCAGGCCGACGGCATTGGTTTGCGCATCGTCGGAGCGGAAGGAGTTGGAACAGACGAGCTCGGCCAGCCCGTCGGTCTTGTGCGCGTCGGTACCGCGGACGGGCCGCATTTCATGCAGGACAACTGGAACGCCGGCTTCGGCCGCCTGCCAGGTGGCTTCGGAGCCGGCGAGACCGCCGCCGATAACGTGAATGGGGTTCTTGTCCATGAGCGCCGAAATAGTCGCTTGGCGCGGGGATTGCAATTGCCACTCGGGAGAATGGCTGACGGGGGAAGCCGCCCCAAAACAACAACACCCGCCGGGGAGGAGGTCCGGCGGGTGTCGTTTTGTTGGTCGATCCTCGGGAGGAGGTGAAGATCGACCGTATTCGTCATCGCCGGGGAGGAGGTCGGCTTTGACGAAATTCCTTTCGCCATTTGAAAGGGCGCGAAACCCTTTTTTGAAACAGCGCCCGCCGGGGGAGGAGGTCCGGCGGGCGCCGTTTTTGTGGTCAACCCTCGGGAGGAGGTGAAGGCTGACCGTATCCGTCAGAGTCGGGGAGGAGGTCGACCCTGGCGAAATTCTTGTTGTTAGATCGCCCTGCGAGCGACCATCTTGATCTCGTCGCGGACGATGCCGAGATCGTTGAGCTGGCGGTTCGACAGGCGACCCAGCTCGGTAACCGTCTCGCGGTACACGCGCCAGTTACGATAGTTGCGAATCAGGTTCATTGTCGTTCTCTTTTCAAAACTGGTTCGGGCCATTTGCGGCCCGAAGGATTAGACCGCCTTGCGGGCGACGTAGTGAATGTCGCTGCGGCTGATGCCGAGATCGGTCAGTTCACGGGTGCTCAGGCGGCTCAGCTCGGACACGGTGTCCCTATAGCGGCGCCAGTTGCGATAGTTGCGGATCAGGTTCATGGTAGTCTCGTTTCGTCTTTCTTTCGGATCATTCCGTCTTTGTGTGCACCGTGAAAATAGGTGGGGTCATATCGATTTAAAAGCGCTATTGGTGCATGGCAGCAATGCAAATTGTGCAATGCAGCATTAACGCGCGTCCAGTTTTCCGCCCAGATCGGAAAATGCCGTTAGGTCAAACGCTTGGCCGGACGAGCTAAAAGAACCAAGGAAAGGGGGAGGGGCATGGCGAGCTATTCGTCGCGGGTCAGGTCGGATATCGCGCGATGGCAGCAGGCCGGCCTGATCGACGCGCCGACAGCCGAGGCTCTAACGCGCGACGTCGAGGCAAACGAACGCAAATCGCTGAGTTTCGGCTCGATCCTGGCGATGATGGCGGCGCTGCTGTTCGGCGCGGCTATCCTGATCTTTATCGCCGCCAACTGGGAAGTCATCCCGCGGCTGGTGCGGGTCGCGGCACTTTTTGCCGTTATCCTTGCCGGCTATGTCGGCGGCGCGGTGCTGAAGATGCGCGACCATGCGGCGATCGGCGAAGCACTGTGGATCGTCGCGGCGGCGGCATTCGGCGGTTCGATCGCGCTGATCGGCCAGATGTATCATTTGTCGGGCGACGAGGCCTCGGCCTTGATCACCTGGGGGGCCGGCACGGCGCTGGCGGCGGTGGCGCTGCGCTCAAACCCACTGACCGTCGCTGCCGTCGGCATCGCCGATGCCTGGCTGTTCCTGAGAGGGTTCGACTACTTCCGGCGCACGGAATTTCCGCATCTCTTCGTGGTCATGGCGCTAATACTGTTCGCCGTTTCGTTCTGGACGCGCAGCCAGGCGGCGCGCCACCTGATCATCCTGTCGGTCCTTTTCTACCTCGTGCTGTTGGCCATGGAATACGACACGCTGCAAGTCGCCATCCCGCTCGTTGCCGCGTCGGTGCTGCTTTTTACCGCTGCGATCTTTGCTGCCGGGCCGGTCGAGAGGGTTTTGCAACTCGGCGGCAGGTTGACCTTGCACGCGCTGATCGGCTTTCTCACCGGACTGGCGATGATCCAATTCGAACTGGCGGATGAAAGCAGCTACAATAGCGGCTTCGCCATTGCCTCGGCTGTTGCGCTGGCCGGCATCATCGCGGCGATCGTGCTGGGCGGCCGCGAGAGCCGGGGACTGCGCTGGGTTGCCTATGCGGGCTTCGCCTTCGAACTCGCCATCATCTATGTGGTGATGCTGCAATCAATGCTCGACACGGCAGGCTTCTTCCTTGCGGCGGCGGTGCTGCTCGCTGTTCTTGCTTTCATTATCATCCGCATAGAAAGGCGCATGAACGCCTCGAACATGACAGGAGCGGCGGCATGATGACCGGCAAAAGACTGATCATCTCGGCGCTGGTCCTGGCGCTCGTCCAGATCGGCTTTCTGAGCTGGATCATCGCCGGACGCGCGGCGATCCTGCGCGATGGCAAGCAGGTCCTGCTCAAGGTCGAGCCGATCGATCCGCGCGATCTCTTGCGCGGTGACTACATTCTGCTCGGCTACGACATTTCACGCATACCGGTGAAACTGATCGGCAACATTCCGGCCGGCAAGCTTTCCAGCGAGGAAACGTCGATCGTGGTCAGGCTGAAGCAGGGCGCCGATGGCTATTGGGGGCCGACCGCGGCCTGGTTCGGGCAAGCGCCGGCGCCGGCAGCATCCGATGAAGCCGATATCGTCGGACACGTCTCCGAGGGCTGGAATATCAGCCAGGGAGCAACGACGATCGCGCCGGAGTACGGCATCGAGCGCTTCTATCTGCCGGAAGGCGAGGGGATGGCGATCCAGAACGACATGCGTGTGCGGCCGTTCGGCATCCGCGTGGCGATTGCGGCCAACGGCACGGCGCAGATCAAAGCGCTGATGGATGGCGACAAGACACTATTCGAGGAGCCGCTTTACTAGATCGCGCTACGGCCTTGGCAATGATCCTCCTTCGCCAAGGCTTCGGAGGAGCTTCGAGTGGCCTGCCACCCCAAGCTCGAAGAGCGAAGGGTGGTGCGGATGAAGGGACTCGAACCCCCACGCCTTTCGGCACTGGAACCTAAATCCAGGGCGTCTACCAATTCCGCCACATCCGCATTGCCCGGCCAATCCCATGTAGCCATCATTCTGTCAATGTCAGAGCCCACATCGGCATCATTGGCCGGAATGCAAAGATGGTTGAAAATCAGCGTCGCCTGTGACAAAAGGCGTGTCGAATGTGACGGGACGCGACGATCCGCTTCTGCAGAATGTGATAAGAAGTAGGAAAAACAAAGACTTATTCACATTTTGGAGCGTATTTCTGGAGGATTTGTGCCGCGTTGAGCGGACAGATCGCCAAGTCCCGCACCAAAAGCCATTCCCGGCAAGATCATACCGGCAGGCTGTAAACGGCAGGGGCCGTTTGACGGCCTCATTGGTGGAAACAAAGGTTTTATGATGCAGGTCACCGAAACGCTCAACTCCGGTCTCAAGCGCGAGATCAAGATCACCGTGCCGGCCGGTGACATGGAAGCCAAGCTGATGGCGCGGCTCTCCGATGCCAGGAACAAGGTCCGCATCAACGGCTTCCGCCCCGGCAAGGTGCCGGTGCAGCATCTGCGCAAAGTCTACGGCAAGTCGTTCATGGCCGAAGTGGTCAACGAGATCCTCAATGATTCGACCCGTTCGATCATCACCGGGCGCGGCGAAAAGGCCGCCATGCAGCCCGAAGTGATCATGACCGAGGACGAGAAGGAAGCCGAGAAGATCCTGGCAGGCGGTGCCGATTTCGAGTTCCGTCTGAACTATGAGGTCATTCCGCCGATCGAGATCAAGGATTTCTCCGACATCAAGGTGACGCGCCAGGTGTTCGACGTGCCGGATGAAGAGATCGACGAGCAGGTCAAGCGTGTCGCTGAATCCGCCCGCACTTACGAGCCGAAGACCGGCAAGGCCGCCGAAGGCGATCGCGTGACCATCGATTATGTCGGCAAGATCGACGGCGAAGCCTTCGGCGGCGGCGCAGGCACGGATCAGCCGCTGGTGCTCGGCTCGAAGGAATTCATCCCCGGCTTCGAGGACCAGCTGGTCGGCAGCAAGGCCGGCGACGAGAAGCAGGTCACGGTTACCTTCCCGGAAAACTACCAGGGGGCGCATCTGGCCGGCAAGGAAGCCACTTTTGACGTGACGGTCAAGGAAGTGTCGAAGCCCGGCGCGCTTGAGATCAACGACGAGATGGCCAAAAATCTCGGCCTTGAATCGCTGGAGCGCCTGCGCGAGGTGGTGCGCGGTCAGATCGAGAACCAGTTCGGCTCGATAACGCGCCAGAAAGTCAAGCGGCAGTTGCTCGACCAGCTCGACGCTGCCTACTCGTTCGAGGCGCCGTCCAAGCTAGTCGAGGCCGAGTTCAACAACATCTGGAACCAGGTCAATCGCGATCTCGAAGCTGCCGGGCGCACCTTTGCCGACGAAGAGACGACTGAAGAAGAAGCGCGTGCAGAATATATGCGGCTTGCCGAGCGCCGTGTGCGTCTCGGTCTGGTTCTCGCCGAAATCGGCGAGAAGGCCGGCGTCACGGTGACGGACGAGGAATTGCAGCGCGGCCTGTTCGAGCAGGTGCGTCGCTATCCGGCCAACCAGCAGCAGGAAGCCTTCGAATTCTATCGCAACAATCCCGAAGCGCTGAACACGTTGCGCGCGCCGATGTTCGAAGAGAAGGTGGTCGACCATCTGCTCGGCCAGATTTCGGTCACCGACGTCAAGGTCAGCAAGGAAGAGCTGCTGGCCGACGAGGAGGATA
Organism: Mesorhizobium sp. M1227; assembly: GCF_040318315.1. Classification (NCBI taxonomy): domain Bacteria; kingdom Pseudomonadati; phylum Pseudomonadota; class Alphaproteobacteria; order Hyphomicrobiales; family Phyllobacteriaceae; genus Mesorhizobium; species Mesorhizobium sp. M1227. Next base: position 38,864 of record NZ_JAMYLZ010000041.1, on the reverse strand, counting down.
CGGATACAACCAAGGCCAAGCCGGCGAAGAAGGCGGCTGCGAAAAAAGCGGACACCAAGAAGGCCGACGACGACGCTGAAGAGCCGAAGAAAAAGGCCGCGCCGAAGAAGAAGGCCGCCAAGGACGCTGAATAACGTCCCTGCTGAATTCCGAAAGGCCGCCTTCTCGAGGCGGCCTTTTTCGTTGTGGCACAGACGCAACGGATTTCACGCATCTGGCGCTCGAGGTAGCGATATGAAGCTTTGATGATTATCTGCGCTGGGTTGCTGACCGCAGCGGTTGTTGGAGGCATCGTTGAGACAGTTCTTCGGTATCGGAAGCGTGGCGGCGGCGTTCCTGCTTGCGTCGGTCTGTGGCATTGCCCAGGCTGATACGGTTCTCGACAACTGGCGGTTCGACAAGAGCAGCGATGGCCTTGTCACCGCCTCGCTTTATGCGACCAACAAGCTCATCACCGGCGGCGGCGCATTGAGCTACAGCCCGGTTTTGACGATCGCGTGCCGGACCGCCGGCGAACCGCGTTGGAGCGAATGGCTGCAGCTGAGCGACACCGTTTCCGCCAGCCGAACCATCGCCATGTCGGTGACTGTCGGCCAATCCGGCAAGCTCAACGAAAGCTGGTCGGTCGGCCCGCGCAGCAGGATGCTGGTCCGCGACGGTGCCGACGGCATCAGGCGACTGATTGCCGCGGACCGGCTGCTGCTGTCCTGGCGGTTCGGGCTGCTGTCGGGGCGCGGCAAAGCCGAGTTTGACCTCACCGGAGTTGAAGAGGCGATCGGCCGGATCGCCGCCAGCTGCAACACCAAATTGCCTTGAGCAGATTGTCCGCATTAAACCTTGGCACGGCCGAACTCTATCTGCCGGCCGGGTTCCGTGGTATGTAGGTGCCGCAACCCCAGGCAGTGGATATCCGTTCTGCCATTCAAGAGCGCATGCCAGCGGACTAAATGTCGGCCTGTGCAGGTCAGCCAGGGCAAATTGGCGATCAGGGAGGAAATGCCATGCGTGCCTTTGTGTTTTTTGTCATCATGTCCGTCGCCACCGTCATTGCCGGCCCCTCGCGGGCACAGGATGCCGCGGCGGGTGAGAAGGTCTTCGCCAAATGCAAGGTCTGCCATATCGCGGACAAGGATCAGAACAAGGTCGGCCCGTCCTTGAACGGCGTCATCGGCCGAACGGCCGGCACGCATCCAGGGTTCAGCTATTCCAAGGCCATGACCGAGGCCGGCAAGTCCGGCGTCAAATGGGATGAGGCCACGCTGACGACCTACCTTCACGATCCCAAGGCGATGGTCAAAGGAACCAAGATGGCATTCCCCGGCCTCAAGAAGGACGAGGACGTCGCCAATGTCATTGCTTATCTGAAGCAATTCTCCAAATAGCCCGGCTCTTCCGCCGGATCTTGGTATAGCAAACAGGTCGAGGCATAGCCTCGGCCGCAATCTGCCGGCAGTGTCGGTGGGGAGGGCGACTCGTTGCAAAAAAGACATTGGCCGGCTAGGCTGCCATTCCCATCGGTGGTCGTCTGAATGTCGACTGAAGAAAGCCGTCTCAAGGATACCGGCATCCGCCTCTCGGAGGCGACGGCGGGTGATTTCTTTGCGCTTTTGAAACCACGCGTCATGGCACTTGCCGTGTTTACGGCCTTCGTCGGCCTGATGATGGCGCCCGGCGTGATGAATCCAGTTATCGCCTTAATTGCCATCGGCGCAATCGCGGTTGGAGCGGGAGCCGCCGGCGCGCTCAATATGTGGTACGACGCAGACATAGACGCCTTGATGTCTCGCACGTCCAAGCGACCGATTCCGTCCGGTCGCGTCACGCCTGGCGAAGCTCTCAGCTTCGGTCTGGTGCTTTCCGCACTGTCGGTCATGACGCTCGGCGTGCTGGTGGGGTGGCTCGCCGCATCGTTGTTGGCGTTCACCATCTTTTTCTATGTCGTTATCTACACGATGTGGCTGAAGCGCTCGACGCCACAGAATATCGTCATAGGCGGCGCGGCAGGCGCCCTTCCTCCGGTGATCGGGTGGGTTGCTGCAACCGGCGCAATCGGCATTGAAAGTCTCATCCTGTTTCTGATCATTTTCCTCTGGACGCCGCCTCATTTCTGGGCGCTGGCCCTTTTCAAGGTCGGTGACTATGCCGCGGCTGGGGTCCCGATGATGCCGAATGTGGCCGGCCAGCACTCGACCAGAAAACAAATCTTCGCCTATTCACTGCTCTTGGCGCCAATCGGCGTGCTCCCTTGGGGTTTCGGCTTCGCGAGCGGATATTACGGCACTGCTTCAGCCGCGTTGGGTGCAGGTTTCATTTGGCAGGCCTGGAAGGTTCTCGTCGCCGACAAGGAGATGAAGCCGGCAAAGGCGCTGTTTGCGTATTCGATTGTCTATCTTTTCGCAATATTTGCAGCGTTGCTTGCCGACACCATTGTAATGCGAGTGATCGCTTCAGCCGACTATTGACCCCGGCTCAAAACATCACATTGGCAGAGCACAAAATCCCAGCAACAGCAGAATAACGACGCCAAGGCCGAGTATGAGAACTGTCCTTCCGTCCATGACCTTCACCTTCGACTAGAAGAGCATATCGGAGAACGGCGTCCGTAGCTAGTCAGGCTACCCGGGACCTCTTACTCCCGGGCCTTCCTACAAAGCGCGACAAGTCCCCCGCATGAGAGTATATTGATCATGGTGCAGGTCGCGGTTTGCGTGGGCCAATCATGCGGAACGGCAGCACCGTAAAACGCGACCTTACCGGACCTGGTCTGGAGGAATGGTCATGGCAAGCTTTCACGTAATAGCAGGCGCCAGCGAGACGCTGGAACACACCAGAATTCGAAAAATCGGTGTCTCCGATCTTTTTGATGCGCTCAGGCGTGGCGTCGATGATTTCATGGTCAAGCCGTCGCACATCGTTTTTCTCTGCCTGATCTATCCGATTGCGGGTGTCGTGCTTGCTGTCTGGACATCAGGTAACAACACGCTGCCATTGCTGTTTCCGCTTGTGTCCGGCTTTGCACTGATTGGTCCGTTCGCGGCGATCGGCCTCTATGAGATCAGCCGGCGACGGGAAGCCGGGCTCGACGCCTCGTGGAGGCACGCCTTTGAGGTCAGGAGTTCTCCAGCACTGCCGGCTATTGCAGCGGTCGGCGTCATGCTGCTTGCGATCTTCATCGCCTGGCTTTTGACGGCCCAGATATTCTACCAGACCCTGTTCGGCCCGGCGCCGCCGCAATCGCTGTCCAGTTTCATCAGTGAAATATTTGCCACGGGACGCGGCTGGACGCTCATCATCCTGGGTCACGCCATCGGCTTCGTGTTCGCCGCGGTTGTGTTGTGCACCACGGTCGTCGCATTCCCGTTGTTGCTCGACCGCGATGTCGGCGCCTACGAAGCCATCCACACCTCGGTGCGCGTTGTCCTGGCCAACCCGATCGTGATGGCCGTGTGGGGCCTTATCGTCGCCGTCGCCCTGATCGTCGGCTCGCTGCCAGTGTTCGCCGGGTTGGCAGTCGTGCTGCCGATCCTTGGTCATGCGACCTGGCATGTCTATCGGAAAGTTGTGGAATCGCCGCCGGCCACCAGACCGTGAGCTGAAAAAAACCAGCCCTGCGCGCACCGGTGAAAGTGCCGGTGCGGGCAGGTGGGGCAGAGCTTTCAATAGGCCGGGTGGCTGAAACGGGCCTGGCGCGCGTCCTTTGTCAGGTCGCGAAAATCCCTGCCGCTCACATGCACCAGCGTCCTATGATCACCGCCCTCGAAATAGATTTCGGGAGCGTCGCCGAGGCTTTCATCGAGGACCACTGGCACATCATAGGCAGCGCCGATCGGTGGCACAGCGCCGACATCGCAATCGCCGAACAACGAGACCACCTCGTCTTCGGAGGCAAGTCCAAGAGGCTTCTCCATGACATCCTGCAATGTCGCGAGTTCTATCCTGTGCGTGCTTGGAACCACGGCGAGCGCGTAGCCACGGTCGTGGTGAACGACCACCGATTTGGCCATTATGCTGCCAGGCACATGTGCCGCAATGGCGGATTGTCTGCTTGTCGCCGTGCGGTGATGCTCGACGGTGTCGTAGGAAATTCCTTTCCTATCGATGAAGTCCTTCAGTCTGGTTGCGATGGTCATCTTGGGCGCCCCTTGCTGGTGTTCGCGACGCATGTGGAAACGCCGGCATCGCCTGTCGTTTCCGATACCAACAGAAATGGACCAGTCGTGGATTGTTTCAAGGCGAAGGCTCCAGGACCGGACGGCCCGGATCCGGATTGTATGTCAGGGCCCGGCTCCGAAAAACGCCATTCGGGTGAGAAGCGTGTAGTCCGCTTCGAAGACCATCATCGTCACGAACACCAGAACCAGCACCGGCGGCAGGATAATTGCATATGCCAGTGCCAGCCGTTCCCAGGCCATGTGCATGAAGATGGCGACGATCAGTCCTGCCTTGAGGATCATGAAGATCAGGATCAGCGACCATCTGAGATAGCCGTGGAGACCGAAATAGTCGACCAGATAGGAGCAGGTGCTGAGGATGAACAACCACGCCCAGACCACCAGATAGAGCTTGATCGGGTGCTCCTGATGAACCTCCGCCGGGGTAACGCCGGTCGTCGTCGCATCATGGGTACGGGCGCTGTCCAGTGCGTGTTGTCCCAGGCCGTTTGCGGTTGCTTCAGCCATGTCCTGCCTCTCACCAAAGATAGAAAAATGCGAAAATGAACACCCAGACCAGGTCGACGAAATGCCAGTAAAGCCCCATGATTTCGACGTTCTCGTAGCGGCCCCTTCGGCTGGTGAAGAAGCCGGGCCGTCCGACATCGTAATCCCCGCGCCAGACCTTTCGCGCCACGATGATCAGGAAGATCACCCCGATCGTCACGTGCGTGCCGTGGAAGCCGGTGATCATGAAAAAGGATGCGCCGAACTGGGCAGCGCCCCAGGGATTGCCCCAAGGCCGCACGCCCTCGGTGATCAGCTTGGTCCATTCGAAGGCCTGCATGCCGACGAAGGTCGCGCCGAGTGCTGCGGTCAAGAGCATCAGCACTGCCGTCTTGCGGCGGTCGCGGCGGTAGCCGAAATTGACCGCCATGGCCATCGTTCCGCTGCTCGAGATCAGCACGAAGGTCATGATGGCGATAAGGATCAGTGGAATGTCGGAGCCACCGATGCGCAGGGCGAAGACCTCGCTCGGATTGGGCCACGGCACACGTGTTGAGATACGCGCGGTCATGTAGGAGAGCAGGAAGCAGCCGAAGATGAACGTGTCGCTGAGCAGGAAGATCCACATCATGGCCTTGCCCCAGGACACGTTTTTGAACGCCCGCTGATCCGAGGACCAGTCGGCGGCGATGCCTTGCCAGCCTGCGGGCCGCGGCTCTGTTCGGCCGATGTGGGCCAGTGTCGTCTCTGCCATCCGCCCGTTCCTCCTAGGTCAGCAACCCTCGGCAAATGTCGATTAAAGTCGAAGCCCAGCCGGCCAGAAGCGCAAAGATGGCGAGCCAGACGAAAAGCAGGAAATGCCAGTACATGGCGCACAGCTCGACACTGAGGCGAAGCCGCTGCGGCTGCGCTCCGTTCCAGGCGCCGACGCTCGTTCTGCCCAGCCCGACCAGTCCTCCCAGTATATGCAGGCCATGCATTCCCGTTAGCAGGTAGAAGAAGCTGTTGGCCGGATTGGATGCCAGAAAATAGCCATCCGCACTCAGTTCCCGCCATGCCACAAGCTGTCCAATCAGGAAGACGAGCGCCGTGAGTCCAGCGGTGGCGAGGCCGAGCCTGACCATATCCACTTGACCCTTGCGCACCGCGAGCGAAGCGCACTGTATCGCGATGCTGCTCAAGACCAGTACGCCGGTGTTAAGCCAGAGCAGGGGCGGGATGGGCAGCGGCCGCCAATCCGACAGCGCCATGCGCATGAAGTAAGCACTGGTGAACAGCGCGAACAGGCAGCCGACGACGGCAAGGAAGACGCCGAGACCGATCTTTGCGGTCGGCAGCGCCGATCGGTCCAGAGCGACAAAATCCCCGATCATACCTTGCTCGAGCCACGGCTTCGTCATTAGCCGCTGATGGGAAAGCCACCACCCGGCAATACCGGCGATCACGAGCAGGAAGACCAGGATTACGCTCATGCCGGCTCCCTGGAGGGCGCGAAGGAGCCCGGAACGTTTTGCGGTATGAAGTCCTCCTTGGCTCCCGGTACGCTGTAGTCATAGGCCCAGCGATAGACGATCGGCAGATCCTTGCCGAAATTGCCGTGGGCGGGCGGTGTTTCGGGCGTCTGCCACTCGAGCGTCGTTGCCCGCCACGGATTGCCGCCAGCCTCACGGCCATGGCGGATGCTCCAGATGAGATTAAACAGAAACACAATCTGAGCAAAACCGACTATAAAAGCCATGATGCTGATAAACGAGTTCAGGTGGTGGGCCGATTCCGTCATGATCGTCATGTCGGTCAATTCGTTGTACCGCCGCGGCACGCCCATCAAGCCGAGATAGTGCATGGGAAAGAAGATCAGATAGGCGCCGAGGAAGGTGACCCAGAAATGGAACCGGCCCAGTGTCTCGTTCAGCATCCGGCCGGTGACCTTCGGATACCAGTGATAGATCGCGCCGAAGATTACGATGATCGGGGCAACCCCCATGACCATATGGAAATGGGCGACGACGAACATCGTGTCCGAAAGCGGAACGTCGACGACGACATTGCCAAGAAATAGCCCAGTCAACCCGCCATTGACGAAGGTGACGATGAAGGCCAAGGCAAAAAGCATCGGTATGGTGAGGTGGATGTCGCCGCGCCACAGCGTCAGCACCCAATTGTAGACCTTGATGGCTGTTGGGACGGCGATGATCAATGTCGTTGTGGCGAAGAAAAAGCCGAAATAGGGATGCATGCCACTGACATACATGTGGTGCGCCCAGACCACGAAGCTCAGCGCGCCGATGCCGACGATGGCCCAGACCATCATGCGGTAGCCGAAGATGTTCTTGCGCGCATGGGTGCTGATCAGGTCGGATACGATGCCGAAGGCCGGAAGCGCCACGATGTAGACCTCCGGATGGCCGAAGAACCAGAACAGATGCTGGAACAGGATCGGGCTGCCGCCGCCGTGCTGCAACTGTTCGCCCATCTCGACGATCGCCGGCATGAAGAAGCTGGTGCCGAGCGCCCGGTCGAGCAGCATCATCACGCAGGCGACGAACAGCGCCGGGAAGGCGAGCAGTGCCATGACGGTGGCGGTGAAAATACCCCAGACAGTAAGCGGAAGGCGCATCAGCGTCATGCCGCGCGTGCGCCCCTGCAGCACCGTCACGACATAGTTCAAGCCGCCCATGGTAAAGCCGACGATGAACAGGATCAGCGAGACAAGCATCAGGATGATGCCCCAGTCCTGGCCGCCTGGCGTACCGGTCATGATCGCCTGCGGCGGATAGAGCGTCCAGCCGGCACCCGTCGGTCCGCCGGGCGCAAAGAAGCTCGACACCAGGACCAGCACGGCGAGCAGATAGATCCAGTAGCTCAGCATGTTGACATAGGGAAAGACCATGTCGCGAGCACCAACCATCAACGGGATCAGATAGTTGCCGAAGCCGCCCAGGAAGAGTGCCGTGAGCAGGTAGATCACCATGATCATGCCGTGCATGGTGATGAACTGGTAGTAGGCTTCCGGGGTGATGAAGTCGAATGTGCCGGGGAAGCCGAGTTGCAGCCGCATCAGCCAGGATAGCACCAGCGCGACCATGCCGATCGCTGTCGCCGTCGCCGAATACTGGATGGCGATGACCTTGGCGTCCTGCGAGAAAACGTATTTCGTCCACCAGCTGTGCGGATGGTAGAGTTCCATTTCCGCGACTTCGGCCGGCGGTACCGCATCTGCAGGTGTGATATCGACCATAGGAACACCTCCGTGCCCTTCTCGGCCAGCCCGACAGTTCGGACTTGCCGCATTAACTTCAATCCCGACGGCGCGCCGTCGTTCCGGTTTCCTACTCTGCCGAGCCCATCTGCTGGGGCGCGGACAGCTGCGCAAAAGTCTGCTGCTGGCCAAGCCACGCCAGATAGTCTTCCTGAGTATCGACCATGACCACGCCATGCATCATCGGATGTCCCTGGCCGCAGAGTTCGGCACACAGGACCTGGAAGGTTCCGGTCTTGGTCGGAGTGAACCAGAAATAGGTGACCGAGCCCGGGATCATGTCCATCTTGGCGCGGAATTCCGGCACGTAGAAATCGTGCAGCACATCGATCGAGCGGAGCAGCATCTTGACCGGTTTGCCTACCGGGAGGTGCAGGTCGGCCGCTTCCACTACGACATCGTCCTGACCGTTGGCATCGGTGGCGATGACGCCGAGTGGATTTTCAGCGTTGACGTCGCGAGTGTCGGATGTGCCGAGCTTGCCGTCCTTGCCGGGGAGGCGGAAACTCCATTGCCACTGCTGGCCGACGACTTCGACCTCGGTTGCGTCGCTTGGAACGGTAACGAACCGGCTCCAGACGAACAGGCCTGGAACGAGCAAAGCGGTGACACCAACCGCGGTGACGACCGTCAGCCAGGATTCGAGCCGCCTGTTCTCAGGTTCGTATGCCGCCTGATTGCCTTCCCGATGACGGAAGCGGAAGACGCAATAGGCCATGAAAAGAACCACGGCGGCGAAGACGACACCGGTGATCCAGAAAGTTATGATGATGGTGTTGTCGATATAGTCCCAGTTCGAGGCAATCGGCGTCCACCACCATGGGCTCAGGAAGTGGAACAACACCGAGCCCACGACTATCAGAACGAGTACAAGCGCAACGGCCATGTCCCGGTTCCTCCCGGTATTCCAAGCGGCGCAAGCCGTCCCGGGAAATACCAAGTGCATCATAACTTGATTTGCGATGAAAATTCTAGAGCCGGCTGTGGGAAGGGCAAAAATACCATTTCGCGGCGCTGGCGGTCCTTCGGTTCGGCGGTGATCAGCGGCAGGCCCTCATCTATTTCCAGCTCACCCGCCCGATGCGGCCACGCGGCAAACATCGTCAGCGTGGAGTAGCCGGCAATGGCGGGCACGCCGAATGCGCCTAGCAGAACCACCGGAACGGCGATCGTCGGGGATCCCTCCACCTGCTCGACCGACAGCTCGAGGAAGGGAGTGGAGCCACTTTATTGGCCGGCAGATGTCACCCGCCAAACTGTGTTGCCGACGTCGTCGGCGATGAGCAGGGCCCCGGTTTTGTCGACAGCCAGGCCGACAGGCCGGCCGCGCGCCTTGTTGTCCTTGTCCAGGAAGTCAGTCACCACGTCGGTAGCGACGCCGCTCGGACGGCCGCCGCTGAATGGTACGAAAACTACCTTGTAGCCATTGAAGCGCGTGCGGTTCCAGCTGCCATGCTCGCCAACGAAGGCGCCGCCGCGATATGCCTCGGGAAGGCTGGTTGCCGCATAGAAGGCCAGCCCCAGAGGGGCGACGTGGGAACTCAGTGCATAATCCGGAACGATCGCTTTTGCGACCAGGTCCGGACGTTGGGGCATGACGCGGGGATCGAGATGCTGGCCGTAATAGCTGTATGGCCATCCGTAGAAGCCGCCATCCTTTACCGAGGTCAGATAATCCGGCACGAGATTGGGGCCGAGCTCGTCGCGTTCATTGATCACTGCCCAGAGCGCCCCGGTCTGCGGCTCCCAGCTCAGGCCGTTTGGATTGCGCAAACCGCTGGCGAAAATGCGCGACCGGCCGGTGGCCCTGTCTACCTGCCAGATGGCGGCGCGGTTCTTCTCCGCCTCGATGCCGTTTTCGGCGACGTTGCTGTTCGAGCCGATGCCGACATAGAGCAGCGAGCCGTCGGGGCTTGCCACCAGGCTCTTCGTCCAATGGTGGTCGATCGGGCCGCCGGGCAGGGCGGTTAGCGGCGTCCCGGGCGCGGTGATCTTTGTGTCACCGGTGTTGTAGGGATAGCGGACGATGGAGTCGGTATTGGCGACGTAGAGATCGCTTCCCACCAGCGCCACGCCAAAGGGGGAGTTCAGGTGGTCGAGGAATACGCTGGTCAGCTCCGGCTTGCCATCGCCATCGGCGTCGCGCAGCAGCGTAATGCGGTTGCTTGGGCCGCTGTCGCCGCCCGAGGTGACCCAGGATTCGATCCAGCCCATCACCAAATCCTTGGGCCGTTTGATCGGTTCGCCACCCGGCGCCTTGGACTCGACCACCAGCACGTCGCCATTGGGCAGCACATAAAGCGACCGCGGATGCTGCAAGCCGTGGGCAAAAGCCTGGATCTGCAGCCCCTGCGCGACTGTCGGCTTCTCGTCGCTATTCCATCCGACCACGGAAGCGAGATGCATGGGCGGGAAGAAATATTGGATCGGGTCCGGCAGTTTTGGATTCGGCCCTATCTGACTGCTGGGGTCCGGGTCGTTGCCGCTGCACGCTGCAAGAGTGATCGCCGCAGTGCAAACGAGGACGGACACCGCGATGCGCCTGGTCTGACCGATGGAGCTTGCTATGCGCATCAATCCGCCACTCCGACGTGATGCCGGTACACCATGGACCAGCCCAGCCAACCAGTGAAGATGAGGACGAGCACGACAACCGCCGAGAGGATCAAGCCTGTAGGAACGATGGAGGTCCATGCATCGCGGGTGTGCACGAGCATGTTGATGATGGATAACGCCAGCGCCAGAAGATTGCCGAGCACGTGCGGCCAGGCGGGGGGCTGTGCCCTTATCAGCGGATTGGCCAGGAAATCGATCAGCCCCGCGATCGCTGCTAGGCAGCCCATGATCACGCCGACGGTAACCAGCCAAGCGGAGAAGTCAGCCCACATCATCTCCGCTGTTCGCCAATAGGCTAGATCCGTCAGCAGGGTGCCGACGAAGCAGGCGATCGGAAATGGCACGAGCATCGGATGAATAGGATGTCCCGCAATCCTGGCCGTCGAACGCGGATTGTCACCGACCATAATGCGCCATCCTTCCTATTCTCGTCCAAACAAACGCCGCCTACCCGGCCTCCGGCGGCTGTTGCCGAGAGACCGGCAGACGACCGATAGATCCGTCAGGCCCAAAAAAGGGCGCTGGCTGGCTGCGCCTGTTAGGCGGCGGACTGGGTCGGCGGGTTCTGATACATCATCCAGAGCTCGATCGCCGCCAGCACGGCGACCAGAATGCCGATCACGACATGCACGGTCATCGCCGTGGTCGCCTGGAATCCAAGCACCCAGGGCGATGCGAGAACCCACAGTCCGACGACCAGGTTCACCCACTCTTCCCACACGGCAAATGCTGCGAGGGCGGCAACCGAAAGCACGACAATCAAGATTCCGCTGCCGAGGGCGTTCTGCGTCTGCGGGCCTGCCGCAAAGGTGAAGATCCAGGGGGAGAAGAACAGAATTGCCCCAAGGATCAGGTTGGCTACGTCACAGAGCCTGGCGTTTGTCCACTGGTTCATGGCATCCTCCATAGGGAGCGTTTATGGCTCCCGAGTTCGGCAAGGTGGTGCCTGAGTTCGGCGAGATGCGCCCGAAGCCGCTCACTCCGTGTCACGGTAGTGCCCTGCCCGGCTGGAATTCCGCATCTGGCGGTACTCCAGCCAAATCCGGCTATCTAACTGAATTCCGGGCTTTATGTTCCATTCGGCACCGGCACGCCTGGATCACTTGGTGGTGATCGAGCGATCCAAAGCTGCCTGTCAGGGGGCGGCGGGGCGGCGGCGCGTAGCTCATTCTGTCTTTTTATCGAGCCGGTGAAACATTTCTCATGGATCGCAGTTCTTGGATGCAGAGGAGTTGAATAAGGGAAACCTGATTGCACGGGAGGAGCACGGACGGCACAACTATAAATACGCTCTGCATAGAATACTTCGCAACGGGAAGCTCTCGCTTGTCTTGGTTGCCGCCGAAGCTTGTTTGAAAGACGGCGATCGCCGCCGAAAAGATTTTCTAAATGAAAATAGCCCAGATCGCACCGCTAACCGAATCCGTGCCGCCCCGAACCTACGGTGGAACCGAGCGAATTGTTTCGTATCTGACCGAAGAACTTGCCCGACAGGGCCACGAGGTGACGCTGTTCGCCAGCGCCGATTCTCGTACCTCAGCCGAGCTGGTGCCGTGTTGCGACGTCGCGCTGCGCCTGAACCCCAGGGTCCAGGACGGTGGTCCGCACCATGTTATGATGCTTGAACGGGTGCGCCGGCGAGCCGGTGAATTCGACGTTTTGCATTTCCACGTCGATGTTCTGCACTTCCCCATAATTCGGGATTTTGCCAGACGAACGGTTACCACGCTTCACGGCAGGCTCGACCTGCCCGATCTGGCGCAGCTTTATGCGATGTTTGACGACGTTCCCCTGGTCTCGATTTCCTTCGACCAGCGCCGGCCCATGCCGCCCGTCAATTGGGTTGGAACCGTGCATCATGGCCTACCCCGCGATCTTCTGCCGTTCCACCCGAACACCTCCGGCTATCTTGCGTTTCTCGGTCGCATCTCGCCGGAAAAGGGGCCGGAAGCGGCCATACAAATAGCGGCGCGGGCCGGGTTTCCCCTGAAGATCGCCGCCAAAATCGACAAGGTGGACCAGTCGTTCTGGAAGGAAAGGGTCGAGCCGCAAGTGCTGCGGCATTCGAACGTGGAGTTCATTGGCGAGATCGATGAGCGGCAAAAGGCGGATTTTCTGGGCAATGCGAAAGCGCTTTTGTTTCCGATCGACTGGCCGGAACCCTTCGGTCTCGTAACGATCGAAGCAATGGCCTGCGGTACGCCGGTGGTTGCGTTCCGGCGTGGCGCCGTCCCGGAGATCATCGATGACGGTGTGTCCGGATGGATCGTGGATACGGTGGAGGAAGCCGTGGGCGCGCTCCGGCGCATAGACAGCCTCGATCGCGCACGAGTGCGGCAGACGTTCGAGAAGCGGTTCACGGTCGAGCGCATGTGCAGCGATTATCTGGCACTCTACCGAGCACTCACGAGCGGCACGGCAGACGCAGTTGCCCCCACAAACGAGCTCTCCAGAAATATCGCGATGGTGGCTGTGCCGGGCTGAGGAACCGACTGATCCACATACAGACCACGACGGCGGAGTCCGGGAGCGCCTGCGGGGTCTTGTCGCCGGGCGCGGCGATCGCGCCAGAAGCCTTTGATCAGCAGCAAGCCTTCCCGGGACTAATGCTTTCGCGAGCGGCGTCGTACTGCCGCCCGGTCCGGATTGACGCGCGCTACTTTCGCTGCAAAGGTGCTTTAACGACTTGTTTACCATGCGTCGGTCAGGGGTGGGGGAATTTGGAACGGTTTCTGGGCGCGAACCGCCTTAATTGGGATGATCGGGCCGAACTGCACTCGACCGACACAACGGGCAGCTACCACATCGAGAATGTGCTGGCCGGCGGATCCAATCTCTATGAGCTGGAAACGCGCGAGCTCGGCGATATCGCCGGCAAGGATATCGTCCACCTGCAGTGTCACATCGGTCTTGACACGATCAGCTTGAAGAATCTCGGCGCAGGCAGCGTGACCGGGCTCGACTTTTCACCGACGGCGATCGTGGCGGCGCGGGATTTTGCTGCGAAGGCAGGCACCGACGTGCGCTTCGTGGAAGCGCCACTGTTCGAGGCGGTGGAAGCGCTCGGCCGGACCTTTGATATCGCTTACGTTACCTGGGGTTCGGTAAACTGGCTGGACGACGTGTTCCGTTGGGCGCGGGTGGTTGCCGATCTTCTGCGACCCGGCGGCCGCCTCTACATGGCCGAGGGCCATCCATTGCTGTTTCAGTGCGATCGAAAGGCCGCGGCCCTGGAATTGAAGCACGACTGGCGAACGCCGATAGCTCGGCCGCTCGCCTGGAACGAGGAACTGACCTACACCGGCGATGATCGCATCTTGAAGCATCCTCGCTATTATGAATGGATCCACCCGATCAGTGACGTGGTGAATGCGCTGATTTCAGCTGGTCTGACGCTCGATTTTCTCAATGAGCATGACACGGTTTCGTGGCAGCACTTTTCATTTGCCGTGCGGGCCGGCAAGGATATGTACGGCTTGCCGGAGAACTCTCCCAAGATACCGATGGCTTATTCCATTGGCGCGACGAAGCGCAGCGTCGGCAAGATACCATACCTTGTGTCTCCCAAGGCGATTGAGGGGCACTAGTCCAGGTCAACGCTCCAGAGTACCCGGGTCGGAGCGTCGACTTGTGCAATCGCGCTCGCGCTCCTCGATCTTCCGAGCAAGCCAGGTCTAGCCGGCCTCTCTCTCGGTCCGCTTCCACAGACGAGCGCCTTGAGATGAGCAGATCTCCTCGCGAATGGTCGACAGACGCTGGATCGCCGGCGCCAGCGCATCTCAATCAGTGGGACCATGGCAGTGGAAGTCGGCAGCTGGCTCCAACCGCTCGGGCCTGCAACATCAGCAACGGTCGGAAGTGCAAAAGCTCTAAGGAGCGTGAAGGTCAAATTAAACATTGAAAGCTAATGTTCCTCATCGGGTCGACCCGAAAACCTGAAATGGCACTTGAGGAATCGCCTATTGGCTTTTTTCCGCGCTAGGTTCGGCGGCATCAAGGAGGTCGTCTTTTCGTCGGCAAATATTCCGGCGGCGATCGCGCTTGTCGTCATACTTATCAGCGCTGCGTTCGCGGAGCACCAGAACAAAGTCGTCTCGGACCAGGCCGTCCGTTCGGACGTGCTGACCAAGGTCAACCTCATCCGCGCCAAGCTCGAAGGCAATATCAACGGAAACCTTCAACTCGTGCGTGGATTGGTCTCCGCGGTCGTGACCGAGCCCTATATGGGACAGCAACGCTTCGCCTCACTCGCGAGCAATCTGTTTGGCGCCGACTCGCAATTGAACAATATTGCCGGCGCGCCCGATCTGGTCGTTTCCCTGATGTACCCGATGGAGGGTAACGAGCAGGCGATGGGCCTGGACTACCGCAAGAACGAACGACAGCGTGCGGCTGCGCTAAGGGCGCGAGACGAACGCAAGCTGGTGCTTGCTGGCCCCGTCGAGCTGAAGCAGGGAGGACAAGGCTTCATCGGCCGCTTTCCGGTTTTCGTGCGGAGCGCGGGCAATACGGAAAGGTTCTGGGGCATCATTTCCGCCGTTGTCGACGTGCAGCGTCTTTATCGGGCGAGCGGGCTGCTTGACGACGATCTCGGGATTGACATAGCGCTGATCGGCAGGGACGCTCTCGGCCAAAATGGAGACCAATTCTACGGTAGTGAGCGGATCAGCAAAAGCGATCCGGTGACAGCCGACGTTGTGCTCCCGTCCGGTTCGTGGCAAATCGCGGCCATTCCCAAAAATGGCTGGCCTTCGACGCCAAGCAACGCATGGTTGTTGCGCGCTATCATGGCGACGGCCGGAGCCTTGGTTGTGTTCCCTTTCCTGGTCACAGGCCGCCTGATTGGCGAAAGACAGCGCAATTATGCGGAATTGCGTCGATTGTCACGACGCTTGGAACTCGCCCTGGAAGCTTCGGCTATTGGGGTTTGGGAACACGATCTCGCGACCAACGAGCTTACGTGGGATGATCGCGTCAACGAAATATATGGCAAACCAACCGGCGAGCACCGGGGCTATCCAGACTGGGCGGGAGCAATCCACCCAGATGATTTGGCTGGCGCCAACGCGGACTTCGACAGGGCGGTGGCCAGCGGACGACCATATTTGTCGGAGTACCGGATTGTGCGTCAGGATGGCGAGATCCGTCATGTCCGGTCCAAGGCGATCGTTTACCGGGTCGCAAACGACACCCCAAAAATGATCGGCGCGGAATGGGACGTGACTTCCGACGTCCTGCTGAACAAGGATCTGGTTCGTGCAAAACAGCTGTCCGAGTCGAAAAATGCAGAACTCGAGTCAGCCAAAGCGCGCATAGAGCACATCGCGCTTCATGATTCGCTGACCGGCTTGCCCAACCGGCGTTACCTCGACCAGGTACTGGAACATTACGCGGCAAACGCCAGGCGCTCAGGCGGGCACGCGGCACTGCTTCACATAGATCTGGATCGGTTCAAGCACATCAACGATACGCTGGGCCACGCCGCCGGTGACGCGATGTTGGTTCACGCGTCAACCGTGCTCAGGTCGAAGGTCGGCGACGAGGGATTCGTCGCCCGTATCGGGGGAGACGAATTCATCGTTCTGTGCGTGGTGCGCGACGATACCAAGCAGCTGGCGCTGCTCGCCGACCGCGTCATCAGCCAGATGCGCGAACCGGTCTACTATCAGGGTCATCGATGCCGTTTTGGTGTCAGCGTGGGAATCGCTGTCGACAACGGAAAAGATGTCGAAGCCAAACACCTGCTGGTGAACGCCGATATCGCGCTTTACCGAGCAAAGGGGCGGGGGCGCAATCGATACGAATTCTTCACCGACGCGATGCAAAGCGAAATCGTCGATACCAAGCGGATTGCCGACGAAATTCTCGGCGGCCTCGAGCGCAACGAGTTCATCCCGTTCTACCAGCCCCAATTTGACGCAAAGACGCTCGAAATCGTTGGGGTTGAGGCGCTGGCGAGGTGGAAACATCCAATAAAGGGTATTTTGGCGCCCGACGTCTTCCTGAGAATTGCAGAAGAACTGAACGTTGTCTCGATCATCGACCAAGCCATATTGAAGCAATCGCTTTCGGATTTCGAAGCGTGGTCCGCTGCAAAACTTCACATTCCGCGGGTGTCGGTCAATGTCTCGGCCAGGCGCCTTCAGGATGAGGAGCTCATCAAGAGCCTGCGAGAACAAAATATCAAGAAGGGAACAGTTTCGTTTGAGCTTGTCGAGTCGATTTTCCTGGACGAGAACGACGACCTTGTCACGTGGAACATCGAGCAGATAAAAGAACTGGGGATTGACATCGAAATAGACGATTTTGGTACCGGTTACGCTTCGATGGTCAGTTTGCTGAAGTTGCAGCCGCGCCGGCTGAAGATAGATCGGCAGCTGGTCACCCCAATCGTCAAATCGCCGCAGAGAAGGCAGGTTGTCTCGTCGATCATTGAAATCGGCAAGTCGCTGGGTATCGAGGTCGTGGCGGAAGGCGTCGAGACGATGCAGCATGCGCGGCTACTCAAGGGCCTGGGCTGCGACATATTGCAGGGTTATGCCTTCGGCCACGCGTTCGATTCCGAGGGACTTAAGACCTTTGTCCGATCGCGACGCCTGCGCACGGCCAGCTGAGCCTCGGCGCCAGAATTTATCGAGCCGACCGCCTTCACGTTGCGGTACATAGGCGCACAGCGGACAAAGCTGAAGACAACGCCAAACCTCAGATCAGCAGCAGGCCCTTCATGCTGGAGTGGCCTTTCCTGCCGATGATGATGTGGTCGTGAACGGCAATACCAAGCGGTTTGGCCGTCTCGATGATCAGCTTGGTCATCTCGATGTCGGCGCGCGACGGCGTCGGGTCTCCCGACGGATGGTTATGCGCCAGAATGATCGCCGTGGCGGAGAGCTCCAAGGCGCGCCTGACCACCTCGCGCGGATAGACCGGTGTGTGGTCGACGGTGCCGACCTGCTGGACTTCGTCGGCGATCAGCGCGTTTTTCTTGTCGAGGAACAGGATGCGGAACTGCTCGCGCTCCTCGAAGGCCATCACCGACCGGCAGTATTCGAGAACCTGCGTCCAGGTCGACAACAGCTCGCGGCCGGCGATCTCGCCGCGCGCCATGCGCTGCGCCGTTGCCGCAACCACCTTGAGGTCGAGCGCAACCGCCGGGCCGATGCCCTTCACCTCCTGCAGGCGCTCGACGGGCGCACCGAGGACCTCGGCCAATGTTCCGAAGCGTGCCAGCAATGCCTTGGCGACCGGCTTGGTGTCGGCGCGCGGGATCAGCCGAAACAATAAAAGCTCGAGCAGCTCGTAGTCGGGGAGGGTGTTGGCACCGGCGGCGAAGCGCTCGCGCAGGCGGTCGCGATGGCCGAGATAATGCGGCTTGTCGGCGGCCACCGCCTTCGCGGGCGATCGCACTGGCCTTTCGGGAAAGAAGGCCCGCTCGTCGTTGTCACCGTTCATGGCTGCCCCACCCAGCATTTGCCGGGCAAGGTAACGCCCGATCTGCCAGACACTAGGCCCGCAGGCCGGGGCGGTCGAGGTTTTTTGGCGACAGCGTGAAGATCTCGCAGCCGGTCTCGGTGACGCCGATCGTGTGCTCGTACTGCGCCGACAGCGAACGGTCGCGCGTCACCGCGGTCCAGCCGTCCGACAGCACTTTCACATGCGGCCGGCCGAGATTGATCATCGGCTCGACGGTGAAGATCATGCCCGGCCGCATCTCGACGCCTTCGCTGGCGCTGCCGTAATGCAGGATATTCGGCGCGTCATGAAACAGCCGGCCAACCCCGTGGCCGCAGAAATCGCGCACCACCGAGCAACGCTCGGCTTCGGCATAGGTCTGGATGGCGGCGCCGATGGCGCCGGTTCGGGCGCCCGGCTTGATTGCCGCGATGCCGCGCATCAGGCACTCATACGTGACTTCGAGCAGCCGCTCCGCGGCACGCTTGATCGTGCCCACCGGATACATGCGCGAGGAGTCGCCATGCCAGCCGTCGAGGATATAGGTGACGTCGATATTGACGATGTCGCCATCCTTCAACGGCTTGTTGTCGGGTATGCCGTGACAGACGACGTGGTTGATCGAGGTGCAGGATGATTTCGTATAGCCACGGTAGTTGAGCGTCGCCGGAAGCGCGCCATGGTCCATCCCGAACTCGAAGACGAAGCGATCAATCGCTTCGGTGGTGACGCCGGGCGCCACAATCGGTACCAGTTCGTCGAGGCAGCGCGCGGTGAGATCGCAAGCCTTGCGCATGCCGACAAAACCTTCCTCGTCGTAAAGACGGATCTGGCCGGTGTTTCTGAGCGGTGCCGTGGCGGCGTCGAGATAGGTGACCATTTTATCCGTCTTGCAGGGATGCGGGGCTGGATGAGCCTCGGCGAGAGAAACCTTCCCAGATTTGGCACTGGAAAGCGCAAGGTTCAAGGACGAACTGCCGGCGACGGGCCGAAGACCGGCGATATTCACGCCTGGGGGCATTCTCCTTGCCTCTAGCGGCCCATACTTCGCTGGGTTCATTGACCACCGTAGTGACGACACATTTCTAGGCGAGAAGCGGCCCAAGCATTAAGCCGCCACGGCAATTTTTTGCGACGAACGGCGTTGCTGCGGGGGTGTCAGTTCGGGAGAGATCGAATGGACAGACTGCAATTCGAGGTGCCGGTGCGGATCGCGCCTGTGCCCGGCCAGCCGGTCGAGGAAATCTACAGTGTCGAGCAGGCGCTCGATTTCCTGCAAACATGGCCGGTTCGCCGGAAGGGACCAACCTACCAGGCCGCGTTCAATGCCTGTTTTGGCGCCACGGTGGACATCGTCGAGACCGAAGACGCATGGCGGGCCTTCATGGCCTTTTGCCGGGTGAGCGGCCTGCTTGCCAGGGACATGATGGTTCCGCGCAAGCGCGGCGGCGAGGCGAGGGGACTGCGGGCTTAGACAGCCTTCGACGAAGTCCTCAGTCGTCTTCGCCTCTTCTTGCCGACACCCCTATCAGAGTGGCGGGTCCAGCAGAGCTGGCGCAGCATCACGCTGGCGATAGACATATGCCAAGTTGAAATGCTGGTACGCCCAAGGGGAATCGAACCCCTGTTACCGCCGTGAAAGGGCGGTGTCCTGACCGCTAGACGATGGGCGCGCTCAGATGTGAGCGCTTATAGTTGCGTCGCGACAAACCGGCAACCCGTCTGCCGCCGGCTGCGACAACTTTTTTCCTTTGGCTCCAAACCGCGTCTTTCCGACAGCCAAGCTGGTTTTTGCGGCATGATGCAACGCCGCCGAAGGGCCTTCGCGGTGACGGAAGATCCTCGCCCTAGCCGCGCCTGCGGCAGCGCCAGTTCCAGTCGCGCTCCGGTCCGACATCGACGTGAACGGATTCGGTGTGGCAGTAGGTGCCGACGCCGCCGCGGCCCGGCATGGTGCGGATGTAGCTCGCCAGTTCCCACTTCGAGACGCCGGGGACCTGGATGTCGGCGGCCGCGCAGTACATGTGCAGCGAATTCTTGGCGCCGTTGGCGCGGCGGTTGCGGGCCGGATCGCGATAGCCGGAGGTGACCGTCATCTTGCGGCCGTAGTGGCCTTCGATCGTCTTCAGCACGCGAACCAGCGACGGCTTCAAGCAGGCGACATCGACGCTTTCGTTCTGTTTCAGGAGGCCGTTGGGCGCCAGCCGGGCGAGGCCGGCGGCGGAGGCGACCTGGTAGGCGCCACCCGAACCTTCGTCTTCGTTGAGATCGACGTCACTCTCATCGTCGAGGCCGGATTTGCGCTTGATCTCGAACAGCGCCGTCTGGCGCACGCCGGGCAGGGCATCGGCCGTGAAGTGGCTGGTATCGCCCGTCGACACCAGCTGCACCGGCTTTTCAGCCGGATCGGCCGAAGCCAGGGTGACGGTGGGTTTTGCCGCAGGCGTCGCCTTGGCCTGCATGACCGTTGGCTGCCCGCCCGATCTGCTGTTGGCCGGCGAAGAAGGTGCCGCCGAAGCAGGCGTGGCGCTGAACAGCGAGGCCAGGAAATTTTTCTTCGGTGCGTAGGCCTGTGGCTGCGGCATCTCGCCGGCGGTCACATAAACCGGGTTGTTCATCGCCGGCGCGGCGGCCTTGGCGTCGGGCTTCGATGCATCAGCACTGTTCTGTGCCTCGGCCTGTTCAGCCGTCTGGGCGTTTGGTTGCAGCGGCTGCGTCGTGTGTGCCGCGATCGTCTCGGCTGCCGTGGGAACGGCGATCGGGAAGCCGGCATCGGGCTTGGCCCCTGGCTTGGCCACTGGCACATAGGCGACCTGCTCGGGAAGGTTGGCGTCACCGTCGGCATTCATCGTCATTTGTGCGGTTATCATCTGCGACGATGATGCAGCCGTGCTGGCCTGGGGCGCACCGGCGGCCGTGCTGATTTCGGTAGCCGAGGTATTATAGCCTGGCATGCCGACCGACATGGTCGGGTCGCCGGCCGAGGTGCAGGACGCCAGGAGCACCGAGAAAAGCGCCGCCACAATGGCGCGGCTTTCTCCCTTCGCGAGGCGCGATCCTGCTGATCTCAAAACAAAATTCCCCCTCGATATCCGACCGGTTCGTCATTGGCGCGGCGTCGAAACGTCTCGTCGAAATGACCCTTGTTCCCCGAACCGGAAACGAGACCTGTGTCAAATCTGCAAGCCTCAAAGTAATTTGGCGGCTAGAGGATGAATCAAGGCTGCTCAGGGTTGACGGCACCATTTCGCCCGCTTTTGGCGGCGCGTCAACTCACCACACATTACAGATGGTTACACGCGCACCTTGACATAGGTGCCGGGGGCTTCGCCTAGAACTTGCATATGCTCGCCCGGTTTGCGGGCCGGTACGCGGGTATTGTCCTTGGCTTCGATCCAGCGTTGCCAGTGCGGCCACCAGGAACCGGGATGGTCGGTGGCCCCGGCGAGCCACTGGTCGAAGTCGCCGGCCGGCTTGCCGCCGGTCCAGTAGTGATATTTCTGCGCCGCCGGCGGATTGACGACCCCGGCGATGTGGCCGGAGCCGGCCATGACGTAATCGACCTCGCCGCCGAAATATTTCGAGCCGAGGAATACCGACAGCGCCGGCGCGATATGGTCCTCCTTAGAGGCGAGGTTGTAGACCGGCATGGTAACGTCCTTCAGCGAAACCGTGCGGCCCGCCAGTTCCATCATGCCTTGCGAAAGCCTGTTCTCGAGATAGCAATTGCGCAAATAGAAAGAATGGTTGGCAGCGCCCATGCGGGTCGAATCGGCATTCCAGTAGAGCAGGTCGAAGGGCAGGGGATCCTTGCCGCGCATGTAGTTGTTGACGACATAGGGCCAGATCAGGTCGCCCGAGCGCAGCATGTTGAAGGCGGTCGCCATCTTGGTGCCGTCGAGATAGCCTTTCTCGTTCATCGCCTTTTCGACGGCCGCGACCTGCTCCTCGTCGACGAACACTTTTAGATCGCCGGCATAGGTGAAATCGACCTGGGTGGTGAAGAAGGTCGCCGATTTGATGCGGTGGTCGCCTTCCTGCGCCATCAAGGCCAGCGCTGCCGCCAACAGCGTGCCGCCGACGCAATAGCCGATGGCGTTGACTTGCCTTTCGCCGGTGGCCTTCTCGATCGTGTCGAGGCCGTATTGCAGGCCCTCCCTGATATAGGCCTCCCAGCTCTTGGCGCCGTGCCGCTCGTCCGGGTTGATCCAGGAGATGATGAAGACGGTGTGGCCTTGCTCGACTGCCCAGCGAATGAAGGATTTTTGCGGGTTGAGGTCGAGGATGTAGTATTTGTTGATCCATGGCGGGCAGATCAGCAGCGGCCGCTTGAGCACGGTGTCGGTAGTCGGTTCGTATTGCAGGATTTCGGCGACGTCGCTGCGGCCGACCACCTTACCCGGGGTGGCGGCGAGATTCTTGCCGATCTCGAAGGGCGAATAATCTGCCTGCCGCAGCTTCAGGTCACCCTTGCCCGCGGCGATGTCCTCGGCAAGCATCTTCATGCCGCGCACCAGGTTTTCGCCGTTGGAGGCGACAGTCTCGCGAAACAATTCCGGATTGGTCAGGATGAAATTCGACGGCGAGATGGCATTGGACACCTGCTTGACATAAAAGCCGGCCTTGTGGCGGGTGTGCTCGTCCAGGCCATCGGCGTGCTCGACCAGTTCGGCCGCCCAGCGCGAGGTGACCAGATACGCCTGTTTGAGGAAATCGAAGAAGGCGTTGCGGCCCCATTCCGGGTCCTGGAAACGCTTGTCACCGCGCTCGGGCTTGACCGCGTCCTCGGCGTCCTCGGCGCCGGCGCCGATGCGCTGGACGGCGTTGGCCCAGACGGTCATGTAGCCGGAAAACAGCCGCGTTTGCGCCTCCAGCGCGCGCTGCGGGTCGGAGAGCCAGTACTCGGTGAGCTTGGAGAACGTCTTCACCATGTCGACGACCGGCTCAGCGACATGATCGCGCACCTCGCCTTTTTCCCGCGGCTCGGCCCATGCCGAGGCGGCCTTGCCGGCCTGCTCGATCATGCGAGCCATGTTCAGCGCGAAGCGTTCCGGGTCCTTCACCAGATATTGCTCGACGGTCGAAGGTTGGTCATCTTCCGCTTTGCCCGAATCGGGTGTTTTGGCCATGGTTCGCGGGGTTCCTCCCGAAGCGTTTTGTTGACATATTACCATGGGATATCGAACAGGGTCCAATGTGCTCTAACCCGGCCGCCAGGAAAACAATATGACGATTAATATTGGCAAGAACGTTTTTTCCGGCACTGGTCGTTTTTGCCGCATGGCGCTCGTCCTGTTGGCGATGGCCGGTTGCACGAGCAGCAACATGGAAGGTGCGGCGCCCGCCACCGGCCTTGTCGGCGCGAAGGACACCGGTTCCTATCCGAACCTGAACATCCGGCCGCAGGTGGCGGCCGAACAATTCACCGACGAGGAAAAGAACGCCAAGCTCGCCCAACTGAAGGCCGAGGAACAGAGCCAGGCCGCCAAGGGCGGGGGCGTCAAGGTTGCGGACCAGGCAGCGCTGGACCAGCTGGCAAAAAAACACGGCGCCGAGGCGCTGAAGCAGATCGAAGGCAAATGCGACCCCGCTCTCGACCCTAGTTGCAAATAAGCTTATACGCGCGACCGCAACCTCACTGTCTGGAACTGCCATGGAAGAATTTCACAAGGTCCGCCGGCTTCCGCCCTATGTCTTCGAACAGGTCAACCGGCTGAAGGCCAGCGCCCGTTCGCGCGGCGCCGACATCATCGACCTTGGCATGGGCAATCCGGACCTGCCGACGCCCAAGGCCATCGTCGACAAACTCTGCGAGGTGGTACGCGATCCGCGCACGCACCGCTATTCGTCGTCGCGCGGCATTCCGGGCCTGCGTCGTGCCCAGGCCAACTACTATGCCCGCCGCTTCGGTGTGAAGCTCGACCCGGACAGCCAGGTGGTGGCGACGCTCGGCTCGAAGGAGGGCTTCGCCAATATGGCGCAGGCGATCACCGCCCCCGGCGACGTGATCCTTTGCCCTAATCCGACCTATCCGATCCATGCGTTCGGCTTCATCATGTCGGGCGGCGTCATCCGCTCGCTGCAGGTCGAGCCGGACGACGGCTTCATCCCGGCCCTGGAGCGCGGCATCCGCCATTCGATCCCGAAGCCGCTGGCACTGATCCTCAATTATCCGTCCAATCCGACGGCACTGGTCGCTTCGCTCGATTTCTACAAGGAGGTGGTGGCCTTCGCGAGGAAGAACGACATCATCATCCTGTCGGATCTTGCCTATTCGGAGATCTATTTCGACGGCAATCCGCCGCCTTCGGTGCTGCAGGTGCCGGGCGCCATAGACGTCGCCGTCGAGTTCACCTCGATGTCGAAGACCTTTTCGATGCCGGGTTGGCGCATGGGTTTTGCGGTCGGCAATGAACGGCTGATCTCGGCGCTGACGCGAGTGAAATCCTATCTCGACTACGGCGCCTTCACGCCGATCCAGGTGGCGGCGGCGCATGCACTCAACGGCGATGGCGCCGACATCGCGGAAGTGCGCGACGTCTACCGCAAACGCCGCGATGTCATGGTCGACGCTTTCAGCCGCGCCGGCTGGACCATTCCCGCACCGGCGGCATCGATGTTCGCCTGGGCGCCGATCCCGGAGCCGTTCAAGCACCTGGGCTCGCTTGAATTCTCCAAGCTCCTGATCGAGCACGCCGACGTCGCGGTGGCGCCGGGCGTCGGCTTCGGCGAGCATGGCGACGATCACGTGCGCATCGCGCTGGTCGAAAACGAGCATCGGATCCGGCAAGCGGCGCGCAACATCAAGCGCTTCCTCGCATCCAGCGCCAAGCAGCCGAATAACGTCGTACCGCTCGCCGCACATCGCTGAGTTTCTGCATATCAAATCGACCGAGTTGTTGAGGGGCGCCGCCGGACATGGCTGAAGCATTGCGTGTTGGAATTGCCGGTCTCGGCACCGTCGGCGCGTCGGTGGCGCGCGTGCTGCGCGACAAGGCGGCGGAACTGACGCGGCAGTGCGGACGCGACATCGTCGTCACAGCCGTTTCGGCCCGAGACCCAAAGCGCGACCGTGGCGTCGATCTTGGCGCAGCACAGTGGTTCGACGACGCCATCAAGATGGCGCAGACCGGCGAGATCGACGTGTTCGTCGAGCTGATCGGCGGCGACGACGGGGCGGCGCGCTCGTCCGTAAAAGCGGCACTTGAAGGCGGCCGCCATGTCGTCACCGCCAACAAGGCGCTGCTTGCCAAGCACGGCGTGGCGCTGGCCGAGATCGCCGAGAGGAAAGGCGTGCTGCTCAATTACGAGGCGGCGGTGGCCGGCGGCATTCCGGTTATCAAGACAATGCGCGAGGCGATGGCCGGCAATTCGGTGACCCGCGTTTTCGGCATCCTCAACGGTACCTGCAACTACATTCTGACGCGCATGGAAGCCGAGGGCCTGTCTTTCGATGCCTGCCTGAAGGATGCGCAACGGCTGGGCTATGCCGAAGCCGACCCGACCTTCGACATCGAGGGTCACGACACCGCGCACAAGCTGTCGATCCTGACCAGCCTTGCCTTTGGCACGAGGATCGCCGCCAACGATATCTACATGGAAGGCATCTCCAACATCAGCCAGGCCGACATCCGCGCGGCCGGCGATCTCGGCTACCGGATCAAGCTGCTTGGCGTCGCCCAACGCACCGAAAGCGGCATCGAGCAGCGCGTGCACCCGACCATGGTGCCGACGGCCTCGGTCATCGCGCAGGTGCACGGCGTCACCAATGCGGTAGCGATAGAAACCGACATCCTCGGCGAATTGCTGCTTTCCGGCCCTGGCGCCGGCGGCAACGCCACCGCGTCGGCGGTGATCGGCGACATTGCCGATATCGCCAAGAGCCGGCCTGGCTTCCAGCATGGTCCGGTCTTCGGCCGGCCGGTGAAGGAATTGAAGCCTTACAAGAAGGCGCAGATGCGCAGCCATGCCGGCGGTTATTTCATCCGGCTGACCGTGCACGACCGCCTCGGCGTTTTCGCGGCAATAGCCAAGCGCATGGCCGACAACGACATTTCTCTGGAATCGATCGTCCAGCATGCCGCCGGGCCGGAAACCGAGGCACAGAAGACGGTTATCCTAGTGACCCACGAGACGACCGAGGCGGCGGTGCGCAAGGCCGTCGACGGCATCACCAGGGACAGCCTTCTGACCGACAAGCCGCAAGTCATCCGCATCGAGCGGGCCGGATAGCAGTCTCACATTTTACCTTCAATCGATTGATATTGCTGCGCTTTCAAAAAGGTCCAGCGCAGGTCTTGCTGTTGTCACGGGGCTTTGACACAAGAAGCGCGTCTCTGGCGGGAGGCTAATGCATGTCGCCCAAAAGTGTGCAGCGGTTTTGGGACAACGACATGCATAATAAAAACAAAGTGCCAACGAGGATTGTCCATCGATGAATGTGGCCCAGAACATTGTCGCCGGCCTCAACCGGATACTGACCATGGAATTGGTGCGCGTCACCGAACGCGCCGCGGTCGCGGCCGCCAGATTGCGCGGACGCGGCGACGAGAAAGCCGCCGACCAGGTCGCGGTCGATGCCATGCGGCAGGAGCTCAACCGTCTTGCCATCAACGGCACGGTGGTGATCGGCGAGGGCGAGCGCGACGAGGCGCCGATGCTCTATATCGGCGAGGAGGTCGGTACCGGCCAAGGCCCGGCTGTCGACATCGCGCTTGATCCGCTCGAAGGCACGACAATCTGCGCCAAGAACCTGCCCAACGCACTGGCCGTTATCGCCATTGCCGAAAAAGGCAGCCTTTTGTTCGCGCCGGACGTCTATATGGACAAGATCGCGATCGGTCCGGGTTATGCCGACGGCATCATCGACATCGATGCCTCGCCGGCCGAAAACATCGCCAGCCTCGCCAGGGCCAAGGGCGTGCCGGTGGCGGAGATCACCGCCTGTATTCTCGACCGGCCACGCCATGGCGCGTTGATCGAAGCCGTGCGGGCGACCGGAGCCGCGATCCGTCTGATCGGCGACGGTGATGTCGCCGGGGTCATCCATACCACCGACCCGGACGAGACCGGCATCGACATCTATCTCGGCACCGGAGGCGCGCCCGAAGGCGTGCTCGCAGCTGCCGCCTTGCGCTGCACCGGTGGCCAGATGCAGGGCAGGTTGATCTTCGATACGCCGGAAAAGCTGGCGCGCGCCGCGAAGATGGGGATCTCCGACCCAAAACGGATCTACCACACGCAAGACATGGCACGCGGCGACGTGCTGTTTGCCGCGACCGGCGTCACCGACGGCAATATGCTGGCCGGCGTCAAGTTCGGCCGCAATTTCATCACCACGCACACGATCGTGCTGCGCTCGTCATCGCGGACCGTGCGCGAAATCAAAGCCAGGCATCAGGATCTGGAAAAGTTTTGATTTCGACTCAGTTAGCCGTTGCATATTGTGCGCAATGACAAATTGCAGACGGCGCGTCACGTGACGGGGGAAAGACGCTTTTTCCTCGATGTCAGGCAGTCGGCCACCGGCGTTTCCTGGGAACACCGGCTGACCGAGCGTCAGGACATGGCCGCGCTCGCCATCGCGCAAGGGTATGGCGTGCCTGACATCGTGGCACGTGTGCTGGCCGGGCGTGGTGTCACCGCCGAGCAGACCGAGCGGTTTCTGGATCCGACCATCCGCAATCTGCTGCCCGACCCGGCATCGCTGACCGACATGGACAGGGCCGCCGCTCGCATCGCCCAGGCGGTGATGGCCAGGGAAAAAGTGGCGATCTTTGGCGACTACGATGTCGACGGCGCCGCCTCGTCGGCGCTGCTCAAGCGCTTTCTCGCATATTTCTCGGTGGCGTCGGAGATCTACATACCGGACCGCATCTTCGAGGGTTACGGCCCCAATCCGGAAGCGATGCGCGAACTCGTCTCGCGCGGCGCGACGCTGATCGTCACCGTCGATTGCGGCACCAACAGTGCTGCTTCCATCGACGCCGCAAAGGCCGCCGGCGCCGACGTCGTGGTGCTCGATCACCATCAGGTCGGCGGGCCGCTGCCGGCGGCGGCTGCGGTCGTCAACCCAAATCGCGAGGACGACCTTTCCGGCCAAGGTCATCTTTGTGCCGCCGGCGTCGTCTTCCTTTGCCTGGTGCAGACCGCGAAGATCCTGCGCGGCCGCTTGCCGGATGCCGCACCGCCGGACCTGCTTGGCCTGCTCGACCTGGTGGCGCTGGGCACAGTCTGCGACGTGGTGCCGCTCACCGGCGTCAACCGCGCCTTCGTGGTCAAGGGGCTGCAGGTGGCGCGGCAGCAGAGAAACGAAGGGCTGGCGGCGTTGGCGCGGGTCTCGCGTATAGGCGAGCCGATCAGCACGTTCCATCTGGCCTTTCTGATCGGTCCGCGCATCAACGCCGGCGGGCGCATCGGCGACGCAGCACTTGGCAGCCGCCTGCTTGCAACCGACGACCCCGTCGAGGCCCGCACCATCGCCGAGACGCTGGATCGGCTCAACCAGGAACGGCAGTCGATGGAGCAGGAGATGCTGGCCGCCGCGCGCTCAGAGGCCGATGCCGAGCTTGCCGGCGGCAATGGTCCGGCCATCGTGGTGACAGCCAGCAGCAACTGGCATCCTGGCATTGTCGGCCTGCTTGCCTCGCGGCTCAAGGACCATGCAAGACGGCCGGCCTTTGCCATCGCCTTCAACGCCAATGGTGTCGGTACGGGGTCAGGCCGTTCGGTGTCGGGCTTCGACCTCGGCCGGCTGGTGCGCGAGGCTGCCGATGCCGGGCTTATCGTCAAGGGCGGCGGCCACGGAATGGCGGCCGGCATCACTGTCGAGCGGGCGAAGCTCGGCGAACTCAGGGCTTTCTTCGAAGAGCGCGCGGCGGTGGATGTGTTCCGCCTGCAAGGCGAGGAGAGCCTGGCGATCGACGGCGCACTTGCCGCCGAGGGCGCGACGCTTGCGCTGCTCGATACGCTTGAGAGGGCAGGGCCGTTCGGCGCCGGGCATGTTGCGCCGGTGTTCGCGCTTCCGCGCCACCGGCTTGTCGATGCGCGGGCGGTCGGCAGCAACCACATCCGCGCCGACCTGCAGTCGGAAAGCGGCGGCCGCATCCAGGCGATCGCCTTTCGCGCGGTCGACACGGCTCTTGGCGAATTCCTGTTCAAGAACAGGGGTAAGCCGGTGCATGTCGCCGGCTCGCTGTCGGGCAACCACTGGAACGGCAACCGCACGGTGCAGTTCCGCATCGTCGACGCGGCGCTTGCCTGAGAGCTCGCTGCCGCCCTGCCTAAGCGAGGACGGTCTGCAGCCGGGTCAGGTCGCCGATCTGCGCCATCGTTGCCTGGTAGCCGATACGGATCGCTTCGTCGGCGCGGTGGAATTCGGTCAGGCCGATATGGCTGAGCTTCGGCTGCAGCGATATGTCCGGCGGGTCGCCGGCCAGCCTGGCGCGCGAAATGCGGTCCTGGATGATGTTAAAGGCCTCGACCATGACGCCGGTAATGCCGAGCCGCGTCTCGCGCGACTGGCGTTCGGGATCGGCGTGGCCGGCCCTCGGCGCGTCTTTCTCGATGACCAGCTCGCCGGCATTGTGCTTGATCACCGCGGCGCGGCCGAACAGATCGTAGTGAAGGTTCACCGCAACTACGAGCGGCTGCTCGTAGGCACGGCAGACCGAGACCGGCACCGGATTGACCAGTGCGCCGTCAACCAGCACACGCCCATTGCAGGCGACCGGCTCGAACACGCCGGGCAGCGCGTAGGAGGCGCGCATTGCGGTGCTCAACGAGCCGCTCGACAGCCAGATCTCATGACCGGTGCGGATTTCCGAAGCGACGCAGACGAATGGTTTTGGCAGGTCCTCGAAGCGGATGCCGGCTATGTGCTCGCGCAGCCGCGCATCGAGCTTCATGCCACCGAACAGGCCGCTGCCGCGTAGATTGAGGTCGAGAAGGCCAAAAATGCGCCGCCTGGTCAGGCTGCGCGCGAATTCTTCCAACTCGTCGAGCTTGCCGGCAACATAGCAGCCGCCGACCAGCGCGCCGATCGAGGTGCCGGCGATCATCGACACTTCGATGCCGGCTTCATCAAGCGCGCGCAGCACGCCGATATGCGCCCAGCCGCGCGCACAGCCGCCACCCAATGCCAGCGAAATCCCAGTTTTGCCCGGAGATTTGGTTTCGGATGCGCCCGCGGCCGAGGAGAGGCCATTGGCCTCCCGAACGTCAGGTCTGTTGCGCAATGACGCCCAGTCGAGCATCACAATCTCCCTTGTCCCACGGTCATCCTATAGGCGGGCCGTATCGAAATCATGAATATACGTGGCTGAAGTGCTGCGAATGGTTCATATTGATGGTGTATTGGGCTTTCGATAGGTTTTTTCCGCATCGAACAGCGGGTTGCTGCCGTCGCTGGCAAGCGTCCCTTTGCCATCGCTCAGCCCCACCGTCCGATAAAAGCATGAACGTCGGCCGGTGTGACAAGTTGCTTGGTGACCCAGCATTTTGACGCGCAACCATATCGCGTCCTGGTCACAATCCGTGAGCATCTCGACGACCTGCTGGACATTGCCCGAGGTTTCGCCCTTCTTCCACAGCGCGTTGCGCGAACGCGACCAGTAGTGCGCGATGCCGGTCTCGAGCGTCAGCGCCAGCGCCTCGGCATTCATATGCGCGACCATCAGCAGCACGCCGTCTTCGGCATCGGTGACCACGACAGTGACGAGGCCGGCAGCATCGAAGCGCGGTGAAAGGACCGCGCCTTCCTCGAGTGCCTTCTTGTCTGTTGGAGCTTTCGGGAATTCCAATGCCGACATTCGCCGGTCCTTATCTAGCGAAGCCGGCAGGCCGATCAGATCCTGCCGCCGCGCACCATGGTGACGAAGCGGACCTGCTCTTCGGGTGTGTCCTTGAAGACGCCGGTGAAGGTTGAGGTCAGCGTGGTGGAGCCCTGCTTGCGGATGCCGCGCATGGCCATGCACATATGCTCGGCCTCAAGCATAACGGCCACACCGCGCGGATTGAGCACGTCCTGGATGACGCCGGCAATCTGCGCGGTCATCGCTTCCTGGGTCTGCAAGCGATGGGCGAAGATGTCGACGACACGGGCTATCTTGGACAGGCCGACAACCTTGCCGTCAGGCAGATAGCCGACATGCGCCTTGCCGATGATCGGCACCATGTGATGCTCGCAATGCGAGTGGAAGGATATGTCCTTGACGAGAACGAGGTCGTCATAGCCGGCAACTTCCTCAAAGGTGCGGCCAAGTTCCTCGGCTGGGCACATATCATAACCGTTGAACATTTCGCTGAACGCCTTGGTGACGCGCTTCGGCGTGTCGATCAGGCCCTCGCGGTCAGGGTTGTCGCCGGTCCAGCGCAACAAGGTGCGCACAGCGGCTTCGACTTCGGCCTCGCTCGGCCGGTCGGTGACCGGCTTTTCCATATAGGCAGACCGCGGCATGAGTTTCTTGATAACGGCGTCCATAAAGGCGTCTCCCGTAGTTCCTCTCTCAGGAGGAACGAGTTGAACGGACCACGACCTTTCGGGTGTCAGAAACTCGCCCGGTTTCCAGCCCGTAAGTGGCGTGAACAGAATTGGGTATGACGAGGTTTGTGGTCGCCTTGTCGATACCCGACTACCGCCATTATATATGTTCGTGCCGAGCGAAAGGAAGACGCCAGAGCGGCAATGACTGTTCGCTGGGCGGCGACGGATTGGAAAAATATGATCGACGATGTCTACAATGCGAAAATTCTGGGTTTTGCCGGAAACATCGCACGGATCGGCCGGCTCGACCGGCCCGACGCAACCGCACGAGCACATTCCAAGCTGTGCGGATCGACGGTGACCGTCGATCTGAAGATGGATGATGGCGTCGTCAGCGATTTCGCGCATGACGTGAAGGCCTGTGCGCTTGGCCAGGCGTCGTCGTCGATCATGGCGCAGCATGTCGTCGGCGCCAGCGCCGAAGAATTGCGCAGCGTGCGCGAGACGATGCTGAAGATGCTGAAGGAAAACGGCCCGCCGCCCGAAGGCCGCTTCGCCGACCTGAAATACCTGGAACCGGTGCGCGACTACAAGGCGCGCCACGCCTCGACCATGCTGACCTTCGACGCAGTGGTCGACGCCATCGGCCAGATCGAGAAGAAGCGGGCGGAAGAGGCGGCTTAAACCTTGGCGAGAAAACGCCGGCTTTCGGCGAATTCCGCCCGGACCCAGTCGGCAAAAGCCCTGGCTGGTTCGGAAAGGTCATTCAGCCTTCTGGCTACTAGCCAATAGGCGCCCGACGCGACGTCGATGTCGAAAGGCTTGATAAGCGCGCCGGACGCAAGTTCTTCGCCGATCTGCAAAAGATCGCCCAACGCGACACCATGTCCAAGCAAGGCTGCCTGCTTCGAAAGCGAAGCATCGGCCAGCATCGGACCGCGCGCAGGCACGGCATCAGCCGTCACGCCCGCCGCTTCGAACCAGCGTGCTCAAGCCTGACGGTTTTCTTCGTGCAGCAACGTATAGCGACCAAGGTCGATCGGCTTTTCCAGAGCTGGGCCGGATGCAAGAAGTGCCGGCGACAGAACTGGGGAATCGACGACCGCGGCAAGCTGTTCGGCTTCGCTGCGTGGCCATGAGGTGGCGTGCGCACTGAAACGCAGGGCAAGTTCGGGCTGATCGCTGCGAAACTCTATCAATCTCGGGTCGACCTCAAGGGAAACGTCGATGTCGGGTCGCAACTCGCGAAAGCGGTTGAGCCGCGGCACCAGCCATACGGATGCAAGCGATGGCTCGACGCTGACACGCACCACGGACTGCGTCGGGGCCGCCGTCAATTCCGAAAGCAGCCTGTCGATGCCCTCGAAACTTCTGACCAACTGGTCGAGCAGCCGCTGGCCGGTGTCGGTCAACTCGACGCGGCGATGATGGCGGAAGAACAAAGGTTGGCGCAGGAAGGTTTCGAGCTCGCGGATCTGTCGGCTGATCGCCGCCTGCGAAACATAAAGCTCCTCGGCCGCACGGCTGAAGCTCAGGTGACGACCGGCTGCTTCGAAGCTTCTCAGAGCCGTCAGGGGGAGGTGTCCGCGCTTCATTCGCATAACTCAGAGTTATCTGACGTGGACGTTATACTCGTTTGAAGAGCAAGGCCAGCGGCGCTCTAATCGGTGCTCAAGGAGTGCCGCCATGATCCAGTTTCTCAACATTCTGGGCGATGTGATGCGGATCGCGACGTTTCAATGGTACGACGAGAAACCGCATAGGGATTGGTGCGAGGAGAGGCCGCCGACCAGCGTCGCCGTATGCCGAAGGCCGACGCCCGACCGCTATCCGGTTCGCCCTACCAGGCCATGACGGGATTGCCGGAACGGCATTGCGTTCCTGGCCCGATGCGCACATCTATCGCGTAGGGAAACGCGATGTGGAGACTGCGGTGGTCGGCCAACATCGGCATGCGCACGGCGCCAGGCCGATTCGACAAGGACGCAACTGGTCCGGCCCGTGGCGCAAGACGCCGGGCCGCGTCTTCGGCACGTCGCTTGTCCGACTTTACCAGCTGACGCTGTCCGGCTTCGTCGGCAATTCCTGCCGGCATCTGCCGACCTGTTCCGAATACGCGTACGAAGCGATCGCCCGCCACGGGCTGTGGGCCGGCGGCTGGATGGGGTTTTTCCGGGTGCTGCGCTGCGGACCGTTCGGCACGCACGGCATCGACCGGGTGCCTGAGGCACTGGCTGATCGCTACCTCTGGTTCACGCCATGGCGGTACTGGCGGATCGGGAAAAAACGTGGCGACCTGGACAGTTGACCGCAACTGTGCGGTGCACAGAGGGGTCGCTTTTTACGATCTGGTAGGGTTAACCGCAGCTTGCGCTGACATAGCGCATTTGAGACAAAATCGAGACAAGACACCTCGCTAAGCCGCTCCTGACACCCTTCAGGAGAGATTACCAAATGCGCCGGATAGATCGTCGTCCCTTCATTTTCGCCGTGGTTCTCTACGTCCTGGCGTGGCTGATGGGTTTTCCGATCCGTGCGCAATCGGCGCCGCTCGGGGACGTCGAATGCACGCTGATCGTCGACGCCGCAAGCGGCGAGACGCTGTATCGCCAAGGGACCTGTGATCAGCGCTTCAGCCCCGCCTCGACATTCAAGGTTCCGCTGGCGCTGATCGGCTATGATGCTGGAATCCTGAGCGACGAGCATACGCCAAGCTGGGAGTACAAGGCAGAGTTCAATGCCCCGAAACGGGACCGCAAGACCGTCGACCCGACGATCTGGGAAAGGGATTCGGTCCTTTGGTTCTCACGCGAGATTACGCGCCGGCTCGGCAGCAAACAGTTTGCCGGCTATGTGTGCAGATTGGACTATGGCAACACCGAAGTCTCCGGCACTGCCGGCAAGAATGACGGCCTCACCCATTCCTGGGTGAATTCTTCGCTCAAGATATCGCCGGTCGAGCAGGTCGATTTCCTGCGCAAGCTGCTGGCGCGAAAACTGCCGGTTTCGGACAAGGCCCATGCGATGACCAGCGCGATTGTCCCGACCTTCCGGGCAGGCGGCTGGACGGTGCAGGGCAAGACCGGAACGACCAGGCTCGGCGACAGCGCCGACAAGCGCTCGCTTGGCTGGTTTGTCGGCTGGGCGCAGACCGATGCTCGCAAGATCGTCTTTGCCCGCCTGGTAGTCGATACGAAACGTTCCGACACGCCAAAGGGACTCAAGACGCGGGCGATGTTCCTGAAAGATCTGCCGAATCTCCTCAGGTGACCTACATCCGGCTTTACGGCGCCGAAAACTGCCCATAAAAGACCGCTCGCCGCCGGACGCATCCGGCTCTTACTGATGCATGTCGTAGCGCCAAAACCGCTAAGCAGTCTTGGGCGACATGCATTTTACCACCCGCGCTCGTTTGCGGGACTGGATAGGAGAATCTTATGCTGAATTCCGTTTCCCTGACATTTCCCGATGGTTCCGTTCGCGATTACGACGCGGCGATGACCGGCGCCGGCCTGGCGGAATCGATCTCGAAGTCGCTGGCCAAGAAGGCCGTTGCCTATTCGATCGACGGCACGCTGCGCGATCTTTCCGACCCGATCGGCAGATCGGGCAAAGTCGAGATCATCACCCGCGAGGACCCGCGTGCGCTGGAGCTCATCCGCCACGATGCAGCCCATGTGCTGGCCGAAGCCGTGCAGGAACTTTGGCCGGGAACGCAGGTGACCATCGGGCCGGTGATCGAAAACGGGTTCTACTACGATTTTGCCCGCAACGAGCCGTTCACGCCCGACGATTTCCCGGTGATCGAGAAGAAGATGCGCGAGATCATTGCACGCAACAAGCCGTTCACCAAGGAGGTCTGGTCGCGCGAAAAGGCGAAAAGGATCTTTGCCGACAAGGGCGAGCGCTACAAGCTCGAGTTGATCGACGCCATCGCCGAGGACCAGGATCTCAAGATCTATGCACAGGGCGACTGGTTCGACCTCTGCCGCGGCCCGCATATGGCCGCGACCGGCCAGATCGGCAGCGCCTTCAAGCTGATGAAGGTCGCCGGCGCCTATTGGCGCGGCGACAGCAACAATCCGATGCTGACCCGCATCTACGGCACGGCCTGGGCCGATCAGGCGCAGCTCGAAGCCTATCAGACGATGCTGGAGGAGGCCGAGAAGCGCGACCACAGGAAGCTCGGCCGTGAGATGGACCTGTTCCACTTCCAGGAGGAGGGCCCCGGGGTCGTCTTCTGGCACGCCAAGGGCTGGAGGATGTTCCAGAACCTGGTCAATTACATGCGTCGCCGCCTCGACGAGCAGGGCTATCAGGAAGTCAACGCGCCGCAGGTGCTCGACAAGAGCCTGTGGGAGACGTCAGGCCACTGGGGCTGGTACCGGGACAACATGTTCAAGGTGACCGTTGCTGGCGACGACACCGACGACGACCGGGTGTTTGCGCTGAAGCCGATGAACTGCCCCGGTCACGTCCAAATCTTCAAGCACGGGCTGAAATCCTACCGCGATCTGCCGGTAAAACTTGCGGAATTCGGCAATGTGCATCGCTATGAGCCGTCCGGCGCGCTGCACGGGCTGATGCGCGTGCGCGGTTTTACCCAGGACGATGCGCACATCTTCTGCACCGAGGAACAGCTCGCCGACGAGTGCATCAAGATCAACGACCTGATCCTGTCGACCTATGCCGATTTCGGCTTCGACGAAATTACCGTCAAGCTGGCGACCCGCCCCGAAAAACGGGTCGGCACCGACGCGATGTGGGATCATGCCGAGGGCGTGCTGCAGGACGTGCTCGACAAGATCGCGGCGCGGTCGGGCAACCGGATCAAGACGGGCGTCAATCCGGGCGAGGGCACGTTCTACGGGCCGAAGTTCGAATATGTGCTGAAGGACGCCATCGGCCGCGACTGGCAATGCGGCACCACGCAGGTTGATTTCAACCTGCCGGAACGGTTCGGCGCCTTCTACATCGGCTCGGATTCGGAAAAGAAGCAGCCGGTGATGGTCCATCGCGCCATCTGCGGCTCGATGGAGCGTTTTCTCGGCATCCTGATCGAGAATTATTCCGGCCATTTCCCGCTCTGGTTCGCGCCGCTGCAGGTGGTGGTGGCGACGATCACTTCCGATGCCGACGATTACGCCCAGAAGGTTGTTGCGCAGCTGAAGGCGGCGGGGCTGATCGCCGAAGCCGATCTGCGCAACGAGAAGATCAACTACAAGGTCCGCGAGCATTCGCTGGCCAAGGTGCCGGTCATCCTCGTCTGCGGCAAGCGCGAGGCCGAGGAAGAAACGGTCAATATCCGTCGTCTCGGGTCGCGTGACCAGGAATCACTTGGCCTCGCAGCCGCCGTGAGGCTGCTTGCCGACGAGGCGGTGACACCCGACCGCAAGCGCCGCGCGGCCTGAACCAGTCGACCAGCAACGAATGGCGGTGGAGCGATCCACCGCCATTTTTTATATTTTATATGCCTGTCACGCCGCGCGCCTATCTGGCAAATCGATCGACGTGCGCGTCGGCGACGCACTGGCGCGACCCATGCGCAAGGCAGCTTAGAGGGGCGCGCCTCAGTCGGCGCCCTCCTCGGAATCGATGGCCGAAGCCTCGGTGGCCAGAACCTCGATGTCCTGGTTGTGCCCGGCCACCACCGTAAAATCCTTCTGGTAGATGCGGTCGCGGTTCTTGGCGATGATGGTGTAGTCGCCCTCGGCCAGCACCATCGAGGCAAAGGCGCCGACGGTTTCCTTGATCGGATCGCCGGATTCGTTGAGCAGGGACCAGGAGGTGTCGGCGATCGCCTCGCCGCCTGGTTCGCGCACCAGCTTCATGGTCATCTCGGCGGCACGGTGCTCGACGGTCGCTTCGGTCAGCTTGCCGGCCTCGACGCGGATGTCGGAGCGGATGACCGCGTTCACCGCGCCATAGGTCGACACGACGTGGTAGGTGCCGGCATTGAGCCGCACGACGCTGTTCGGCTCGACATCGGGTATGATCAGGGCGCGATCGCCATCGGCCGCGGCGTGGCTCTCATAGATCGAGAAGCGCAGCTTCTTCGGCGGTATGCGCACCCCGCCGGACAGCACTGCATCGAGCTTGAGGCCACCGGCATCGAGCACGAGGCTCTCGCGCTTGGCTTCCTTGCCGACGGTGATGCGCTTGGTGGCGCCGGCCCGCCCGTAGGAGGCGTGGACCAGATACGAACCCGGCTCGAGCTGGAATATGGCGGTGCCGCCATGAGAGGAGGCGATCATCGTCAGCTTGCCGTCGCTGGCCGATTCGGGTTTGAAGACGCGCCAGACTATGCCGCGCGTGATGTCGGCGCCCTTGTCGGTCAATTGCGCCGACAGCGTGATCGCCCCGCTGCTGCCCAATGCCAGCGATGTCTCGCTTTTCGGAGGCGCATAGCCCGAAATTCCGGGAAGCTTCAGCTCGCCGAGGCCGTCCACATCCTGGGCGACGGCAAGCGAAACCGGCACCATCAACAGTGCGGCAGCGAGCCATATCAGGAAAAGACGCAATGTCCCCTCAAACATGCCTTGCGTTGAAGCCCAAGGCGGTGGCAATTTCAAGGCTTAAGAGTCCGGTCGGCTTCTGCTACAGGGCTCTTTGTCCGGCGCGCCGCGCCAATGCCCAAGCCGCCCGATGTCCCGATGGTGCGCTTCAGCTCAAATTCCAGGAGACTTGCGCCCATGGCGTCGCCGATCATCGATCTTCTGCTGACCCGAAATTCCGCGCCGATCCCGGATTTGAAAGAACCGGCACCGGGCGATGCGGAGATCGCGACGATGATCGCCGCCGCCTCGCGGGTGCCGGACCATGGCCGGCTGGAGCCTTGGCGTTTCATCCTTTATCGCGGCGAGGCCCGCATCGAGATCGGCAAGAAGCTGGCAGAACTTGCCGAACAGCGCGAAGGGCCGCTGCCGGAAGGCCGGCGCAACCAGGAATTGGCGCGCTTTTCGCGGGCGCCGCTGGTCATCGGCGTGATTTCTATCCCCAGGGAAAATCCAAAGATCCCGCAATGGGAGATGTTCCTGTCCGGTGGCATGGCGGCGATGAACCTGATGCTTGCCGCCAATGCGCTGGGCTACGGCACCAACATGATCAGCAACTGGTATTCCGACGTGCCCGAGGGCAGGGCGATTCTCGGCCTGGCGCCGCATGAGCGGGTCGTCGGCTTCGTCCATATCGGCTCCTACCAGGGGCGAGCGCCGGAACGACCGCGGCCCGATCCGGCAAAGCTCTATGCCGACTATTCGGGGCCGTGGGTGGGATAATTTTCGCGCGGAACAACACCCTAGAGCGGTTCCTGATTTGACGGAATCGAAGGGGATTCCGGATCAGTCGGTTTTGTGATTCAAGATGCTGGCTGGAGTGGAGGCCAGCATCGGATGACGCG